>JAJKHV010000060.1 GCA_021154855.1 Solirubrobacterales bacterium | reverse complement strand
GGGACGCTCGGCTTCGACAACGCAGCTCCCGCCTGCCCGCAGTCGTCCAAGATCGCAACGGGAGAGATCCGCACCCCGGTCCTGCCCGAACCGCTGAAAGCGAGCTTCTACCTCGCCAAGCAACAAGACAACCCCTACAACTCCCTCTTCGCCGGCTACCTGGTCGCAAAGGGAGCGGGGGCGACGATCAAGGCCCCGGCCAGGATCGACGTCGATCCCAATACGGGCCAGGTCACCACCACCTTCACCCAAAACCCCCAGCAGCCCTTCGAAGACCTCGAACTGCACTTCAAGGGCGGCAACCGGGGCCTGCTCACCACTCCCGATCAATGCGGCACCTACGCATCGACCTATGAACTGTTCCCCTGGTCGGGCAACCCGCCGGTGAAAGACACAAGCGAGTTCACGCTCGATCAGAACTGTCAGCCAAAGCCCTTCGCACCGGGCTTTCACGCCGGCTCTGAGACCGCGCTTGCGGGATCGTTCACCACCTTCACCACCCAGGTGACGAACGAGACCGGCGCTCCGGCGCTGAAGTCAATCT
This sequence comes from Solirubrobacterales bacterium, assembly GCA_021154855.1. Lineage (GTDB taxonomy): Bacteria > Actinomycetota > Thermoleophilia > Solirubrobacterales > 70-9 > VRUE01. Next base: position 6,601 of record JAJKHV010000060.1, on the reverse strand, counting down.
CAGTCGACCTGCCAGAAGGCCTTTCGGCCTCCCTTGCGGGAGTGGCGGTCTGCTCCGATGCGGCACTCGGCGCCCTGCCCATCGGGCCGGGAACGGGTGCGGCACAGATCGCCTCACCATCGTGCCCGGCCTCCAGCCAGATCGGCACCGTCGCGGCCGGAGCGGGCTCAGGCTCGCCCTTCTACGTCAGGACCGGCAAGGCCTACCTCGCGGGCCCCTATAAATCCGCCCCGCTCAGCCTCGCGGTATTGACCCCGGCGGTGGCAGGCCCCTTCGACCTCGGCAACGTCTTGGTCCGGGTCCCGGTCACCCTCGACCGGAAGACCGCCAGGGTCCACGCCGCCTCTGATCAGATCCCGACGATGCTCTCGGGCATCCCCTTGGACCTCAGCGACGTCAGGGTGCTCCTCGACCGCCAGGGCTTCGTGCTCAACCCGACCAGCTGTGAGCCTGAGTCGGCAAACGGCGTGATCGGCGGAGCGGGAGGCGCAAGCGCAAACGTCTCCGATCGCTTCCAGGTAGGGGAGTGCGCGGCACTCGGCTTCAAGCCGAAGCTCGCCCTGAAGCTCAAAGGCGGCACCCAGCGCGGCGATCACCCGGCCCTGAGCGCGATCCTGCGCCCCCGCCCCGGCGACGCCAACCTTGCCTCCGCTACCGTCGCCTTGCCCAAATCGGAGTTCCTCGACCAGTCCCACATCGGCACCGTCTGCACCAGGGTCCAGTTCCAAGCAGACCAGTGCCCCAAAGCATCGATCTACGGCGCGGTCACCGCACGCACGCCGCTGCTTGACGAAGCGCTCACCGGCAACGTCTACCTGCGCTCCTCCGATAACAAGCTGCCCGACCTGGTGATGGATCTCAGGGGCCCGGCGAGCAGGCCGCTGAAGCTCGAAGCGGTGGGGAGGATCGACAGCGTAAACGGGGGCATCCGCACCAGCTTTGAGTTCATCCCCGACGCCCCGGTCACCAAGGTCATCCTGAAGATGAAGGGCGGCAAGAAGGGATTGCTGCAAAACAGCCGCGACATCTGCGCCCAGGCGTTCAAGGCCACGGCCGCCTTCAGTGCGCACAACGGCCGCAGCCTCGACGCCCAGCCCGAGATGCAGGCGCGCTGCAAAAAGGCGCGCAAGGCTCAGGGCAAGGGCAAGCACCACGGCAAAAGCCACGGCTAGACGGCCTCAGGGCGCGAGCAGGGGATGAGGACCAGCCAAAGGCGCCGCCGCCTCCTCGTCGGCGGCGCCTGCGCCCTGCTCATCCTGGCCTTCGCGAGCCCCGCCCTCGCCGCCCTGCCCGACTCCCGGGGCTGGGAGATGGTCTCGCCGGTGGAGAAGAACGGCGGGCGAGTCGACCCGCCTGAGGTGATCGCCAAAGGAGGCGTGCTTCAGGCCGCCGCTCAGGGCGGAGCGGTCACCTACTCCTCGGCCTCCTCCTTCGCCGGAGGGGTCGGAGCTCCGGTCGCGAGCCAGTACCTGGGAAGCAGGACATCCTCGGGCTGGCTCACGCAGAACATCACCACCCCGGTCTTCTCCGCCAGCTTTCACCTCACCGACCAGGGAGTGCCCTACCGGATCTTCTCCCAAGGCCTCTCCCGCGCCCTGATGCTGAATGGCGATCGCTGCCGCGGTGAAGCCTCCGGATGCCCGGTCGCCAACCCGCCCCTGCCCGGCACCGACGCCCCGGGGGGCTTGCAGGACTACTACCTGCGCGAAGGCGGCTCCTTCGAGGCGCTGATCTCATCCTCCGATATCGCCGGGCGGGGCCTCGATCCCTCCACGTTTGAAGTCAGGCTCGAAGGGACGACGCCCGACCTCGACGCGGTCGTGCTGGGGAGCTGCTCGGTGCTCACCGCGGGCGCGATCGACGGCTGCGCGACCAACGCCCCCAACCTCTACCTCTGGCGCCGCTCGACCGGAGCGCTCACACTCCTCGCCACCCCCGGCTCCCGCCTCGCCGCCCAATCCGGCGCGATCGCCGAAGAAGGCGATCGCGCCTACATCACCGGCATCGAAGACGGACCGCTGCAGCTGCGCGAAGGCGGTATCACCTACCCCGCCTCCGCCGGTGCGGCGAGCTTCCAGACGGCGAGCGCGGACGGCTCGACCGCCTACTACCTAGAAGCCGAACACCTCTACCGCTACGCCACCGCCACCCACACCCCAACCGACCTCACTCCCTCCGGCGGGGTCAAAGGCGTGCTGGGGGCATCGACAGACGGCAGCGTCGTCTACTTCCAAGACACCGCAGGCCTGCAGCGCTGGAAGGAGGGAACCCCCACCACGATCGCTCCCGGCGAAACGGCCGCCGACCCCTCCAGCTGGCCACCGGCGAGCGGAGCATCACGCGTCAGCCCCGATGGCTCCGAGCTCCTCTTCACCTCCAAGGCCAAACTGACCGGCTATGACAACACCGACAAAGCCACCGGCCTGCCCGACACCGAGCTCTTCCTCCATGACGCCGCCGCCACCCTGAAGTGCATCTCCTGCAACCCCGTGGCCTCCAAAAAGCCCAAGGGCCCCTCCATCATCCCCGGCGCCTGGGCAAACGGCGTCAGCTTCGCGGCCTATAAGCCCCGGGCGCTCAGCTCCAACGGCAAGCGCGTCTTCTTCACCAGCCAAGACGCCCTGGTCACGAGCGACTCCAACTCCCAGCCGGTCAGCGGCACCGGCGTGCCGGACGTCTATCAGTGGGAGGCCCAGGGCGAAGGCAGCTGCAAAGTGGCAAACGGCTGCATCTCGATCCTCTCCAACGGCGCCCTGCCCCAGGGAGCCACTTTTGCCGATGCCTCGGCCACCGGCGCCGACGCCTACTTCCTCACCGAGGCGAGCCTGGTCGGATCAGACCCTGGCTCGATGGACCTCTACGACGCCAAGGTGGGCGGCGGCTTTGCAGAACCGCAGCCGCAGATCCCCTGCGAAGGCGACGCCTGCCAGATCCTGCCCGCGGTGCCTCCCGACCCGTCGCTCGCCACCCTGGCCAAAGGAGCCGGCAACCCGGCGGTCAGCTACCGCAAGTACTGCCGCCGCGGCTACGTCATGCGCAAAGGGGTCTGCGTGAAGAAGGGGGCTCACCGAAAGCCACACCACAAGAAGGCAAAGAAGAAGGGGGGTGGGAGGTGAGGCGGCTCGGTATTTCACTTACCGCCGTCTTGGTCACCCTGGCGCTGGGTGTCTCCAGCGCCAGTGCGGCCGTGCCCTCCGTGGGCACTGTCTCGGCCACCGACATCCAAGGGGTCTCGGCCCTGCTGAAGGGCGGGGTCAACCCCCAAGGTCTCGCGACCACCTACCGCTTCGAATATTCCACCGCCGCCAACCTCGCCGGGGCGGTGAGGACGGCCGATCACCCGGCCGGCTCAGGCTCAACAGAAGAAGCCCGCGCGGCGATCTCCGGCCTTGCTCCCAACACCGCCTACTTCTTCCGCCTCGTCGCAACCAACTCCTCGGGCACAACCACCGCAACGACCCAGAGCTTCAAAACCACCAAGGGCTTCGGCTTCCTCGCAGGCCAAGAAGGCTTTAGCGCCCACGCCTACGCCGACGGCGGCGAAGCCGCCACGGTGGCGGGATCGCACCCCTACCAGCTCTCGTTTCAGATTGGCCTAAACGAAGGCGGCGAATTCGAGGACCAACCGGGAGCGGTCTTTGCCGACGGCGACCTGCGCGACCTGCGGATCGAAGTGCCGGGGGGGACGATCCTCAACCCGACCGTGACCCCGCTTTGCACCCAGGCTCAGTTCCACACCCCCAGGGTCTCCGCCTTCGAAGAAAGCCGCTCGGGGGAGAGCTGCCCGGACTCCAGCCAGCTAGGCACGGTCTTGGTGAAGACCAGCGCGGGGGAGCGGACCTTCGGCCTCTTCAACCTGCAGGCGCCGCCGGGAGTGGCGGCCCAGCTCGGCTTCGCCCCCTTCGGGGCGCCGGTCGCCCTCGACGTGAAGCTGAACGCCAACCCCGACGGCTCCTACGCCCTGGTGATCGACGCTCGCGACATCCCCCAGACCCTCGACACCCACGGCCTTACCCTGAACCTCTGGGGCGTCCCCTGGGGCGCCTCTCACAACGGCGAGCGCGGCGATTGCCTAAACGAGCGAGAGCCCAGCTTCCCCTGGGCCAAATGCTCGGTCGGGGAGCCCGCTGAATTCGTCCCCAAGGCCTACCTCAGCCTGCCGCCGCAGTGCTCGGGGACGCTGGGCTTCAGCGCAAGCGCCAGCTCCTGGCAACAGCCCGGGGTGACAACGGCTTCGGCGCTGAACCGCACTGAAGCCGGCCAGCCCGCGCAGATGCACTGCGATTACCTGCAGTTCAACCCCGAAGCGGTCGGCCACCTCGACAACACCCGCGCCTCGGCTCCCTCGGGCTTCGTCTTTCGCCTCAACGTCAACCACGCCAGGTTGACCAACCCCGAACTCGCCAACGCAACGCCGCCGCGATCGGTCACCGTGCACCTGCCCGAGGGCACGACGCTGAACCCCTCGGTCGGAGCGGGCCTGGGGGTCTGTCTGCCTTCTCAGTTCGCTGCCGAGACCGCCTCGAACGGCCAGGGCGCCGGCTGCCCCAACGAATCGAAGATTGGCACCTTGACCGTCCACACGCCGATCTTCGATCCCCAGTTCGAAGGCGACCTGCTCAAAGGAGCGGTCTACCTGGCAAAGCCGGATGACCCTGCGACAACGACGCCGGGCACAGAGAACCCCTTCGACAGCCTGATCTCGATCTACCTGCTGGCCAAGTCCCCTGCGCGGGGAGTGATGGTGAAGCTGGCAGGCCAACTCACTCCCAACCCAAGCGACGGCACCCTTACCGCCCACTTCGACACCCTGCCCCAGCTCCCCTACACAGAACTGGAAGTCGCCTTCCGCTCCGGCCAGCGCTCGTTCCTGATCACTCCGCCCCATTGCGGCTACACCCCGACCGAGATCCAAGCCGCCCCCTACGGCGCCGCCGAACCCTATGACGAACTGAGCTACACCCTGATCAAAACCGGCGTGGACGGCGGCGCCTGCCCACAGGGCACCCCGCCCTTCGAACCGCAGGTCTCAGCCGGCGCGGTCAACTCCAACGTAAACGCCTTCACGCCCTACTTCGTTCACATCTCACGGAAAGACACCGAACAGGAGCTCACCTCCTACTCGCTCACCCTGCCCAAGGGGGTGACCGGCAAGCTCGCCGGCGTCGCCAAGTGCTCCGATGCGGCGGTAGCGGCAGCAAAGCTAAAGCGCGGCTCCCAAGAGACGACCAACCCTTCCTGTCCGGCATCGAGCCTCGTCGGCCACACCCTGACCGGCTACGGCGTCGGCTCCGCCCTCACCTACGCCGAAGGGCGGATCTACCTGGCCGGCCCCTACCACGGCGCTCCTTTGTCGCTGGTCACGATCAACCCGGCCACGGTCGGTCCCTTTGACCTCGGCACGATCGTGATCCGCTCGGCCTTCCAGGTCGACGAACACACCGCCCAGCTGCGCTTGGACTCCTCGGCATCGGATCCGATCCCCCACATCAGAGACGGCGTCGTGCTGCACCTGAAGGAGATCCGCATCTACGCCGACCGGCCCCAGTTCACCCACAACCCCTCGAGCTGTGAGGCCTCACAGCTCTCATCGGTCCTGCGCGGATCGGGAGCGGTCTTCGAAACCGCAACCGACGACTCCCTCGCTACCCCCTCGAGCTTCTTTCAGCTCTTGAACTGCCGCATCTTGGGCTTCAAGCCCAGATTGGGCGTCCGCCTCAGGGGCGGCACCAAGCGCGGTGACTACCCCCAGCTGCGCGTCACCTTCGCCGCCAGAGGCCCCAACGACTCGAACCTCAAGGACATCGCCGTCATCATCCCCCGCCAGCAGTTCTTGGCCCAAGAACACATCCGCGGCATCTGCACCAAGGTGCAGTTCGCCGCCGAACGCTGCCCCAAGGACTCGGTCTACGGCTCCGCGGTGGCCTCAACGCCGCTGCTCGACGATCCGCTCAGAGGAAACGTCTACCTGCGCTCCTCCTCCGCCGCCCTGCCCGACTTGGTCGCCGACCTTCACTCGGGCTCAATCCGGATCGTCTTGGAAGGCCACATCGGACCGGGCAAGAAAGGCGGGATCAGGGCCTTCTTCAGTGATCTCCCAGACGAGCCGGTGGAGCGCTTCACGATGACCCTCTTCGGCGGCAAACGGGGGCTCCTGGTCAACTCCGCCGACATCTGCCAGACCCCGCCGGTGGCGAATGTGAAGGCGATCGCGCAAAACAACATCGGGGCGGTGTTCACCTCGAGGCTGCGGGGGCAGTGTGGCAAGAAAGGGAAGGGCGCCGCGAAGGGCAAGGGCGCGAAGAAGAAAGGCGGCAGCGCTAAAGGAGGCCGGAAGTGACCAAGGTGAGATTCAAGCGGGCGTGGCTTGTCCTTGCGCTGGTTATGGCGGCCTCCCTGGGCGCCACCACCGCCAATGCCCGGGCGGCCACCGATCCGCTCTTCGTCTTCGTGCCCAAGCCCTCGAAATTCCCCCCGTTCTTCCCCCCGCCCCTGGGAAGCCTCGAAGGCCCCTGCGGGATGGCCGTCGACCCGCTCGGTCACTTCTACGTCTCCGACTACTACCACGACGCGATCGACATCTATGACCAAAACGCCAACT
>JAJKHV010000059.1 GCA_021154855.1 Solirubrobacterales bacterium | reverse complement strand
CTGCGTGAGCTGAGAATCCAGAACCTGCTGCTGATCGAGAGGGCGGAACTGCGGCTTGGCGAGAAGCTCAATGCAATTACCGGCGAGACGGGAGCGGGGAAGACGGTTCTTGCGCACTCGCTGGATTTGTTGATGGGCGGCAAGGCCCGGCCGCAGATCGTCCGGCCCGGGGCGGAGGAGGCTTGGGTTGAGGGAGTATTTGATCTTCCGGCTGGGATGCTCGAGGAGCCGGAGATGGCCGAGATTGCGGAGCGCCTGCCAGATGGCGCAGATGAGGTGGTTCTCGGCCGACGGGTGGGGGCAGGCGGTCGTACGAGTGCCTTTGTGGCCGGGCGGGCCGCTTCGGCGTCCGACTTGAAACTGCTCGGTGGGCGGTTGCTCGCTTTTTACGGCCAGCATGAGCATCGCAAGCTGACCATCTCCTCAGCGCAGATGGAGGTGCTCGATGGCTTTGCCGGCGCGGACCACCTGGAGCTGCGCGAGGGCTACCGGGCGGCGCATCGGGAGTGTCTGCGGCTGGCGGGGGAGCTGGAGGAGTTGCGCGAGCGCGACGGGTCCCGGGAGCGCGATCTCGATCTGTTTCGCTACGAGCTTCTGGAGATCGAGGAGGTTGCCCCGGACCTCGACGAGGTGGCGGCCCTCTCCAGCGAGCGCGAGCGGCTGCACCATGCAGAGGGACTGCGCGAGGCAGCTGCCGGCGCGCAGGCTGTTGCGATCGGCGTCGATGAGGACGGGAGTGGGGCGATCGGCGCTCTGGCACAAGCCGAAGGGCTGCTGAGCGGGGTCGGCGGAGTTGATCGAGATCTCGATGTCCTTGCCTCCCGGGTCTCTGCTCTTGCCATAGAGCTCGGCGACGTCGCGGCGGAGCTGCGCGGCTACCTCGATGGTCTCGAGGCGGACCCCGGCAGGCTCGCCGCGATTGAAGAGCGCCTCGAGGCTCTCGACCGGCTGCAGCGCAAGCACGGCGGCAGTGTTGAGTCGGTCCTCGCTCATGCGGAGCACTGCCGGGCTGAGATCTCGCGTCTCGAGAATGCCGAGCAGCACTCGACCGAGGTCGAGGCTGCACTGGCCGAGGCCGAGGCGCGTCGCGCGAAGCTCGGCGGCAAGCTCAGCAAAAGCCGCGCGAAAGCGGCGGGACCGCTGGAGCGGGAAGTGGCAGGGGAGCTCGAGCGGCTGGCGATGCCGGGGGCGCGGCTCGAGGTCACGCTCGAGCCGCATCCCGACGGCTTCGGCACAGGGGGCGCCGAGGCGGTTGAGCTGAGGCTGTCGCCCAATCCGGGGCTGGAGCCTGCGCCGCTGCGCGATGCGGCCTCGGGCGGTGAGCTCTCCCGGGTGATGCTCGCGTTGAGCGGCTTCGGCGGCGGATCCGGCGCTGGGACGTTGGTCTTCGATGAGATCGACGCCGGGGTCGGCGGTAAGACCGCCCGCGCGGTCGGCGAACGGCTGCGCGGGCTCGCCGAAAGTCGTCAGGTGCTCTGCATCACCCATCTTCCCCAGGTCGCCTCGCTTGCCGGCACGCACTTCACCTTGGAGAAGGACGTCTCGGGGGATCGTGCCAGCGCCACCGTGCGCCGCCTCGACGGCGAGGGCGTGGTCGAGGAGATCCTCCGCATGCTCGGCGGTGAGCGTTCTGACGAGGCCGCCACGCGCCATGCCCGCGAGCTGCTCGCTGCGGCTTAGGCCAATCTGAGCCCGTTTGACCGCTTGCCAGGCCGGATACCCTGCTCGAGTGGCCACCTCCAGTCGCCGTCGCCTTCCGGCTTTGCTCACACGCCGTAACGGGGCGGTCGAGGACGACACGATCGAAGGCACCGCTCGCCTCGGTCGCCGCACCAAGCACCTCGTCAAGCGCCTCGCTCCGGGCGACATCGCCGTCATCGACCACGTCAACATCGACCGGATCGCGGCCGAGGAGCTGATCGCGACCGGAGTCGGGGCGGTGGTCAACGCCGCGGCCTCCTCAAATGGGCGCTATCCCAATGCCGGGCCGCTGTTGCTGGCCCAGGCAGGGGTGGTGATGATCGACGTCGAGGAGAGCGATCCATTCGAGCTGCTTGACGACGGCGACCGGGTGACGATCGCTGGCGGTGCGATTTCGGTCGGCGGCCGCGAGCTGCTGCGGGGACGCGTGCTTGGGGTCGAGGAGCTGGCGCGCCAGCGCGAGGAGCAGCTCGAGCGGGTCGGCGAGGCGCTGGCCGAGTTCGCCGAGAACACAGTTGCCCACGTGCGCGGCGAGACCGACCTGCTCACCGGCAGCATCGAGTTTCCGCCGACCCGCGCTTCCTTTCGAGATCGGCACGTGCTGATCGTCGTCCGCGGCGACCGCCACCGCCGCGATTTGAAGGCCTTGCGCGCCTACATCCGTGACGTCAAGCCCATCGTCGTCGCCGTCGACGGCGGCGCCGATGGAGTGCTCGAGGCTGGGATGAAACCCGACGTGATTCTCGGCGACATGGACTCGGCCGGCGACGAGGCGTTGCGCTGCGGTGCCGAGCTGATCGTCCACGCCTACCCCGATGGTCGCGCCCCCGGCCGCCAGCGCCTGCTTGACATGGGCCTGAACCACACACTGCTGCCGGCTGCGGGCACGAGCGAGGACGTGGCGATGCTGCTCGCCTACGAGAAGGGGGCGACGCTGATCGTCAGCGTCGGCGCCCACTTCAACCTGATCGAGTTCCTCGACCGCAAGCGCGGCGGCATGTCCTCGACCTTCCTCACCCGGCTGCGGATCGGCGAGAAGCTGGTCGACGCCAAGGGGGTGAGCCGGCTCTACAACCCGAGTTCGCCGTTTGGCCCGCTGGTGCTCTTCCTCGCCGCCTTCGCGATCCTGCTTGCCGTCGTGATCATCACCTCGCCGGCCCTCAACGATCTGGTCCAGCTGGTCTGGCTGAAGATTCGGATCTGGCTGGGTCTTTAGCACCCGGGTGCCCCAGAGCATCTAGCCTGCTCGCGGATGGGATACAGCGCTCGATACCACGCGACCTCGTTGGTCGCGGTGTTCCTCGCCCTCGCGATCGGCATCTTGATCGGCGCCGAGTTCGGCGGCGACGCCCTGACCAGCACCCGCAAGAACCTCGAGCACAGCCTCACCGGAAACCTCCAGGACGCACGCGCGCGGGCCGACGAACTCAACGGGCGATTGGCTCAGTCCGACGAATTCGCCAGTCGGGTCTACCCGGCGCTGGTCCGCAATCGACTGGCCGGCAGGCGGATCGGTGTGGTCGCCCTCGGCGACCTTCCAGGCGCCACGTCAGCGGCAATCGAGGATGCCTTGGGGCCGACGGGGGCGCGCCTCGTCGGCATCGGCGTGGTGCGCGAGCCGGTCGACCTGCGAGCGCTCTCCGGCGATCTGGCCAAAACCCGTTTCGCCGACGTCAGGACCAATCCGGACACCCTCGCCGCCTTTGGGACAGGGGCCGGGCGACAGCTCGTCCACGGCGGCACCCTGCTCGAACGGGTACGCAGTCACCTCTTCTCGCGCGCCAGCGGCAACTTCGGGGCGCTCGACGGCGTCGTCGTCGTCCGCCAATCGCCCGAAGGGATGGGAGCGTTGCAGCGCGCGACCGCAGCGCAGCTGGAAGCGGCGCTGATGAGCGGCATGACCGGCACCCGCACACCGGTGGTCGGTGTCGAGACCTCTACGGCCGAACCGTCCTCCGTCTCGTTTTTCAACGGCAATGACCTCTCCAGCGTCGACGACGTCGAGGCGGCGGCGGGCCAGGTGGCGACGGTATTCGCCTTGCTCGGCGCCGAGGGAAGCTTCGGCGTCAAGGGCTCTGCCGACCGGCTGCTGCCCGACCTGCTCGCTCCGGCCGGGTCGCGCCGATGAGTTCGATGACCGTCGCGGTGATCTCCAGTCGCCTGGGTCCGGGACGGTCGGAGTGCGAACAAACGGACGCCCGGTGACCTGGCTCGCCTTTCCGATCGCGATCGCCGTCGCGCTGCTGATCGTGCCGGCTGGGATTCGGGGACTGCTCGACGCCGGCCTGGTCAGGCCGAACTACCGGGGGGCGAGCTTGGCTTTCCCGCTTGGCGCCGTGCTGGCGACGGCGGCGCTGATCGCGCTGGCACCGCTGGCTTTCCTCGATGACCGCGGCGATCTCGACCTGCTGGCACCCGGTCTGCGGCAGTGGATGCCATACCTGCTCGGCGTCGCCTTCCTCGGTTTTCTCGACGATTCCCTGGGGCGCGGAGAGAATGCAGGCGCGCCGCGAGGTTGGCGCGGACACGCCCGGGCGCTTCGCGCCGGCAGCCTTTCCACCGGCGCGGTGAAGGCACTGGGGGCGTTGGCGCTCGCGGCATACGTCGTCTCGGGACGCGGGCTCGAATCGTGGCGCTACATCGCAGACGTCGGGCTGCTGATCCTCGCCACCAACCTCTTCAACCTGCTCGACCTCCGGCCCGGCCGGGCGGAGAAGGGGTTGGGGCTGCTTGGGGTCGGCCTCTGTCTCGGCGCCTGGACGCTGGCGCCGATCGAGCTGCTGGGCATCTTCACGGGGCCGGTCTTGATCGGGGCTTGGTTCACGCTGCGCGAGCGGGCGATGCTCGGCGACACCGGCTCGAACCTGGTCGGGGCGATCGGCGGAGTGTGGTTGCTGACGACTTTGGGCCCCGATGCGCGCCTGATAGCGCTCGCCGCCATCGCCGGACTGACCATTTACGGAGAGTTGCGTTCCATTTCGGTGACGATCGACTCGGTTCCGCCACTGCGCTGGCTAGACTCGCTCGGCAGAGCATGAGCAGACCTTCCCAAGGAGACACCCGCTTCATCTTCGTCACCGGTGGCGTGGTCTCGGCTCTCGGCAAGGGGATCACCGCGGCCTCGATCGGCCGGCTGCTGGTCTCGCGCGGCTACCGGGTGCAGCTGCAGAAGATCGACCCTTACATCAACGTCGACCCGGGCACGATGAGCCCGTTCCAGCACGGCGAGGTCTTCGTCACGGAGGACGGCGCCGAGACCGACCTCGACCTCGGTCATTACGAGCGCTTCACCGACGAGAACACGACGCGTGCCTCCAATGTCACCGCCGGCGCCGTCTACAACTCGGTGATCAACCGCGAGCGCCGCGGCGACTACCTCGGGGCCACCGTGCAGGTGATCCCCCACATCACCAACGAGATCAAGAACCGGATCCGGATCGTCGCCGAGTCGCAGTCGGTCGATTTCGTGATCACCGAGATCGGCGGCACGGTCGGCGACATCGAGTCGTTGCCTTTCCTCGAGTCGATCCGCCAGCTCTACACCGACCTCGGGCCGAAGCGGGCGATGTTCGTCCACCTGACCCTGGTGCCTTACGTGGGCCATGCCGGAGAGCTGAAGACGAAGCCGACGCAGCACTCGGTCAACGAGCTGCGCCGCATCGGCATCCAGCCCCACGCGCTCGTCTGCCGCTCCGAGGGACGCTTGGACCGAGAGATTCGCGAGAAGATCGCGCTCTTCGCCAGCCTCCCGGTCGACGCGGTGATCTCCGCCAACGACGTCGACAACATCTACAAGGTGCCGCTGGTCTTCCGCGCCGAGGGCGTCGACGATCTCGTCCTCGACCACTTCGAGCTGGAAGCGCCGGCGTCTGACCTCGCCGAGTGGGAGGCGATGGTCAAACGCGCCGACAACGCCGGGAGCAAGGTCCGAATCGGCCTGGTCGGCAAGTACGTGCAGCTTGCCGACGCCTACAAGTCGGTGATCGAGGCGCTCGAACACGGTGGCTTCCACCATGAGGTCGAGGTCGAAGTCGAGCTGATCGATTCCGAGGACTTCGACGCAGAGCGCTTGGAAGGCGTCGACGGCATCCTCATCCCCGGCGGTTTCGGCGAGCGCGGGATCGAGGGCAAGGTCGCCGCGGCGCGGATCGCCCGCGAGCGCGCGATCCCGTATCTGGGCATCTGCCTCGGCATGCAGATCGCCGTCGTCGAGTTCGCCCGCACCGTGGTCGGCATGGACGGCGCCAACTCGGCCGAGTTCGACCCCGAGACTCCGTTCCCCGTCGTCGACCTGCTGCCCGAGCAGAAGGAAGTCTCAGAGATGGGCGGCACGATGCGCCTCGGCGCCGATCCGGTGAAGCTGCACGAGGGCACGCGAGCGCGCGAGATCTTCGGCGAGGCCGTCATCTACAAGCGCCACCGTCATCGTTACGAGGTCAACAACCAGCTGCGCCGCCGGCTCGAGGAGGAGGGCCTGGTCTGCGGCGGCACCTCGCCCGACGAGCGCCTGGTCGAGATGGTCGAGCTGCCCGATCACCCCTTCTTCGTCGCCTCCCAGTTCCACCCGGAGTTCAACTCACGCCCCAACCGGCCGGAGCCGCTCTTTCGCGAGTTCGTTGGGGCCGCGGCCCGCCATGCCGGCGAACAGCCCGCCGATGGCGCGGAGCTGTCCAACGGCGAAGCGCAGAGCAGCGAGGCGGAGGTTCGGCAGTCGGGCTGAGCGCCTTTCCCGGTAGGGGTTCCCTTGAGTTTTCGGTGGAGACGTGGTGGGCTAGCGCCGCGAGGAATTGGCCGAAAAAGCACAGGGACGTTTCACCCTTAGGGGGACAGCCGCTCAGTTCGCGGCCGCCGGCCTCCCCGGCTAGCCTGTCTCGCCGTGGAGAGACTGCACGAGACATTCATTCGCTTGTGTGAGATTCGCAGCCCGACCGGGGAGGAGCGTGAGGTGGCGGACACGATCGTCGCCGAGCTGCGCGCGCTCGGCCTCGACGTGAGCGAGGACGACGCCGCCGGGCCGGCGCAGGCCGGCGCCGGCAACATCGTCGCCCGCCTGCGGGGACGGTGCGATCGCTGGGTGATGTTCTGCGCCCACATCGACACCGTGCCGCACAAAGGCCAGATCGAGGTTGTGGAATCCGAGGGCGTATTCCGCAGTGCCGGCGAGACGATCCTCGGCGCCGACAACAAGGCGGCCGTAGCTGTCTTCATGGAGCTGGTCGCCCGCCACACCTCCGAGCCTCCGCCCGTAGGAATCGAGCTGGTCCTGACGGTCGCCGAGGAGCAGGGCCTGCGCGGCGCCAAGGCCTTCGACGTCTCGACGCTTCGCTCGGACTGCGGCTTCGTCCTCGACCACGCCAGTGCTGTCGGCGAGGTGATCGTCAGCTCACCGACCCAGCAGCGGGTGCTTGCCGAGTTCACCGGCGTCGAGGCCCACGCCGGTATCCGTCCCGAGGACGGCAACAACGCGATTGCCGCGGCCGCCGCCGCGATTTCCCGCATGGAGCTGGGACGGCTCGACGAGGAGACGACCGCAAACGTCGGCGTGATCTCCGGCGGGACGTCGGGCAATGTCGTCCCCGGCAGGTGCGAGATCGTCGCCGAGTCGCGCAGCCTGCAGGCCGGACGAGCGGCCGAGGTGGCGGGTTCGCTGAGCGATGCCTGTGCCTGGGGCGCCAGCGAGCACGGCTGTGACGTCGACGTGCGGATTGAAGAGCTCTTTCGCGGCTACCGGATTCCGCCTTCCTCTCCTGCCCTGGGGCTGGCTGAGGCGGGATTGCGCCGTGCGGGCTTCGAGCCAGAGCGGACCGCGACCGGTGGCGGTAGCGACGCCAACGCCCTGATCGTCGACGGCTTCGACTGCGTCCTGCTGGCCAACGGCACCGAGGCAAACCACACGCCCGACGAGGCGGTCGGCGCGCGCAACCTCGACGCGATGCTCGACGTCTGCGAGGGGATCGTCGCCGAGGCCGCCACGGGCGCGGGGTGAGTGGCCGGCTGAAACTGCGCCGGGGCGTGATCGTCAGCGCGGAGCCGCTGGCGGTCGAGGTCGACGGCGAGCGGCGGCTGGCCTGGGCCGACACGACCCTGCTCGGTGAGATGCACGCCGGCGACGAGGTCGTGGTCAACGTCGAGGGACTTGACCTGGGTCTCGGTTCAGGCGGCTTCGATGTCATCCACGTCAACCTCACGCGCGGTCTGGGGGGCGCCGGTCCAAGCGGCGAGCACGTGATGAAGCTCAACTACAGCTCGCTCCAGCACGCGGTCGAGCCGGTGGAGCCGCCGCTCTTCCCTGCTGGCGATAAGCGAGGCAATGGAACAGGGGAGCGGGATGCAAGCAAGGCACCGGTCTTGGTGCTGCCGCTCCATGGACACCTGGCGCCCGCGGCCTGGGCGGCGGCAGAGGCTTCGGCCGGGCTGAAGATCGGCTACGTGCAGACGGGGGGAGGCGCCCTTCCGGGCTCGTTCAGCCGCGATGTAGCCGAGTTGCGGGAGCGCGACCTGGTCTGCGGTCACATCACCGCGGCACCCACCTACGGCGGCGAACACGAGGCGATTTCGGTGGCCGGCGCGCTTGATGCCGCCACCAACAAGTTGGGGTGGGACGCAGTCATCGCCGGCCCCGGCCCAGGCATCATCGGCTCCGACAGCCGCCTCGGCCATGGTGGCATCGCAGCGCTCGACACAGCACACGCCTCGCTGGCCCTGGGCCTCCCAACCTTTCTCTCACCCCGTCTGTCGAGCGCAGACCCCCGCGAGCGCCACCGCCCAGTAAGTCACCACACCCTCACGGTGATGCAGCTGCTCCTAGCCGGAGTAGAGGTACCAGTCCCATCAAGCGAGCCGGTGCCAATAGCCGTGCTGGCAACCGCGGCCGGATGGCGCCACCGCCTCCACGAAGCACCCGTCGACCTCAGCGGCTACGAAGCCTCCAAGCTCCCGGCCAAAACGATGGGTCGCACGATCACGGAGGACCCTCTCTTCTTCGCTGCAGCCCTAGCTTCGGGAAGAGCCCTTGCCGATTCGACTGCGGGTGGCGTGGGCTGAGGGGGCCGAGAACGGACGCCGTGCGCCCGCCCGCAGGCCCCCTCAGACCGCGACGGGTCCCGCAGCCGAGCGCACGGTCCCTTGCGAATCAAGGTTTGTCCCGTCCAAGGGAGAACCTCCCGCCATGGTCGTCGCCGATCCACCGCAGACGGAGTCACGCTTCGAGTCCCTGGTCCTCGACTTCCTCTCTTACCTGGAGCTGGAGCGAGGCCTCTCTCGCAACACCCTCGACGCCTACCGCACCGACCTGCATCAGTACGGCGAGTATCTCGATGCCCATCATCTCGACGCGCTTGCCGCCGGTCCAGCCGACGTCAGCGAGTTTCTCGCCGAGCTGGCGACCGGCAACGGCCGTCCCGCATGCTCATCGGCAACCGTCCACCTCAAGGCGGCCTGCCTGCGCTCCTTCTATAAGCAGCTGCGTCGCGACGAGCTGATCGGCGACGACCCGACGGCCGCACTCAGCGCGCCGCGCCGTGCCAGGAAGCTTCCCCAGGTTCTCAATTACGCCGAGGTGCAGAAGCTGCTTGCGGCGCCGCGCGGCGACGAGCCGACGACGCTGCTAGAGAGGGCCCTGCTCGAGGTGATGTACTCCTGCGTGTTGCGCGCCTCGGAGACAACCGCGCTTGAGATAGCCGACATCGACCTTCATGAGGGGTTCCTG
>JAJKHV010000058.1 GCA_021154855.1 Solirubrobacterales bacterium | reverse complement strand
GGCGGCGGGCGGGCGTCCGGCGCCGCCCCGCTCGACGATCGAAGACGGCGCCCAGAAGCGGTCCCCGAGCGTCAGCGCGATCGCCGGGACGAGGATGCTGCGGACCAGGAAGGTGTCGAGGAGGACGCCGAAGGCGACCACGAAGCCGAGCTCGGTCAGGAAGGTGAGCGGGAGGACGGCCAGGACCGAGAAGGTGCCCGCCAGGACGATGCCGGCGCTGGTGATCACGGCGCCGGTCACCGCCAGGGCGCGCAGAATGCCCTGTTCGGAACCGTGGTTGATCGTCTCCTCGCGAGCGCGGGCGATCAGGAAGATGTTGTAGTCGACCCCCAGCGCGACCAGGAAGACGAAGGCGAAAAGCGGCAGCGAGGGGTCGGAGCCGGGGAAGTCGAAGATGAATTCGAAGGCGAAGTAGCCGACGCCCAATGCCGCCAGGAAGCTGAGGATCACCGTGCCGATCAGGATCAGCGGCGCCGCGACGGCGCGCAGCAGGCCGACGAGGATCAGGAAGACGACGAGCAGGATGATCGGCGGAATCACGATCGAGTCCCGGCCGGCAGCGTCGCGGACGTCGAATTCAACCGCGGTCGGCCCCCCGACCAGAGCGTCCGGCGCGGCACTGTGGACGGCCCTGCGGATCGGCTCGACCAGGTCGAAGGCGTCGGTCGAGTAGGGGTTGGGTTCGAGCGTGAGCTGAACGAGGGTCCCCGGCGGTCCCGTCGCTACCGCTGGGGAGACCTTCTCGACGCCGTCGACTTGGACAGCCGCGGCGCGTACCGCGCTTACTTCGCTGCGCTGTGGAATCACGACGTCGGTGAGCGCGGTTGTGCCCGCTGGGAAGCTCTTGTTGAGTAGATCCTGGCCTTCGACCGATTCGACCTCGCTGCGGTAGGTGTCTTCGCTGGTCAGTTCGGTCGAGAAAAAAGCGAGACCGCTGGCAAGAACGAGGAGGACGGCGATCGAGCCGATCACGACGCGGCGAGGGGAGCGGCCGATGCGCCGGCCGAGTTTCGCCCAGAAGCCGTGGGTGGCGTCGGCGGTGTGCTCGAGACGGCGGCGGCGCATCTCGAACGGGGTGAAGACGGCCCGGTCGAGTGGACCGACGATCAACGAGGGGATGCGGCGGCCGCTGAGCCGGCGCAGTAGCCAGTTGATCAGGACCAGCGGCAGCAGGATGAAGACGAGCAGGGAAGCAAGGACGACCCTGACCGCGGCGCCGAAGAGGCCGCCCTCGACGATCTTCGCTCGCGCCCGCTCAGATGCGGCGTCCGCCGAAGGGGCGGTCTCTGGCGTATGGGGAACGAAGGGCCAGAAGGCGCGCCGACCGAAGATCGTCAGCAGCGCCGGAAGCAGGGTGAGCATCGAGAGCGCGGCGCAGGCGATGCCCATCGCGGCGATCGGGCCCAGGCCGGCGGTCCCGTTGACCTTCGCGAGCATCAGGCAGAAGAGCGCCGCGATCACCGTCGCCGCCGAAGCGAAGATCGCCGGGCCCGCCGAGGCAAGCGCCGTCCGCATCGCCTCGTGCTTGTCGACCGTGCGATGGAGCTCCTCGCGATAGCGGGAGACGAGCAGCAGGGCGTAGTCGGTGCCGGCGCCGAGCACGAGAACCGACATGATCGAGCTCGACTGGCCGTTGACGGTGACGCCGAGCTCGGTCAGCCCATAGCCGAGCGAGCGCGAGAGCAGCTCGGCGAACATCACCGCCACCAGCGGGATCAGGAAGAACATCGGCGATCGATAGATCACGATCAGGAGGAAGATCACGAGGCTTAGCGCCGCCAACAGCAGCGTCCCGTTGATCCCTTCGAAGACTTCGATCGCGTCGGCCGAGAAGCCCGCCCCGCCGGTGATCCTGGCTTCCAGCCCGCCGTCGTCATCAGGCAGCTTTTCGCGCCAGAACTTGACCGGGTCGACGATCCGTTCGCCCTCGCCGTTGCCCTTGATGTAGGCGGTGACGATCGCCGCCTTGCCGTCCGGCGAGCAGACCGGGCCGACAAACGGGGCGTACTCGGCCGGCTGGCCGGGAACCGTGCTGGTCGGTCCGCCGCAGCCCGCTTTGAGGCCTTCGGCAGTCGCCGGCGAGGCTTGCTCAGATGCCTGTGACTTGCCTCCCGCGGCAGCCGTTGCTCCGTCCGGGACCACTCCCCCGAAGCGTTTCGCGGCCATCTTGTTGACGTCTTCGACGATCGCCTCATGGTCGGCGGCGGTCAGGCCCGACTCCCGCCGGAAGACGATTACCGCAGGTGCGATTTCGCCTTTCTGCAGGGACTCGGTGGCGTGGAGGGCGTGCGTCGATTCGGCGCCGCCCGGCAGGTAGGAGGTCGCCTCGTTGCTTTCGGCGTCTTCGAACTTGGCGGGCAGGTTGGCCGGGCCGGCGGCGATGAAGATCGCGACGAACCAGATCCCGAAGACGATCCACTTCGAGCGACGGCCGGCGGCGAAGGTGAAGAGGGAGCCTCGCACTGGTCGTCATCTCTATCAGAGACGACTCTGATGGTCCAATGAAGGCATAGGCGCGTGGGCCCTGTCGCGGTGGCCCCCACATGCTCGGGCGCTGCTGCGCAGCGCCCTCCGCGGTAGGGGCCCGCCACCGCGCCACCCGCGCGAGGAGCCGCCTTAGAGCAACGCTTCCAAGGCTGCTGCTTCCGTTACCGGTTGCTTGCAGGTGAAGCTTTCGCAGACGTAGGCGGTCGGGCTGCCGTTGATCGTTGGGCGGTCCCTGAGCAGTGGCGGGAGGTCACTTCCCGCTGCGCCGCCGGCTAGGACCAGATGGGGGCGGTGCTTGGAACGGACGACGCCGGCCAGATCGTTGAGGTCGTCGCCTACCAGGGCTACCTCTTTGGTTGGGGAGAGCTGGAAGTCGATTGCTCTCAGGAGATGGGCGAAAGCCTCGGGGTGCTGGGCAGCCGGTTTGGCGAAGAGGCGGAAGACGGATTCGGCTTGTCCTTCGTAGGAGCGCTCGCCGGTAATGGCCGAGAGGCGGAGCAGGCCCATCGCGGCGGCGGAGTTGCCAGATGGGATCGGGTGGTCGCCTATCTCCTTGCGCCGGGCGATCAGGGATTCATGGTCGTCGGAGGTGCTGAAGAAACCGCCCCGCCGGTCGTCTGCGAAGCGGGCGAGCATGGTGTCCGCCAGAGAGTGGGCGCGCTCGAACCAATGCTGCTCGAAGGTCGATTCGTAGAGCGTGAGCAGGGCTTCCAGCAGGAAGGCGTGGTCCTCCAGGTAGGCGTTCAAGTGGGCGCGGCCGTCCTTGTATGTGCGGAGCAGGTTTCCGGAGGGGTCCCGCATCTGGTCCCAGATGAAGTCGGCGCAGGCGCGGGCCGCTTCGAGGTAGTCGTCGCGCTTCAGTACAGCGCCGGCCTCGGCCAGGGCGGCGATGATCAGTCCGTTCCAGGAAGTGAGGCGCTTGTCGTCGAGGCCGGGCCAGACGCGCTTGGCGCGGCTGTCGTAGAGGGCCCGGCGAGCCTTGCCGAGGTTCTCCGGTTCGGGCGCGCTTGCCCCGCCTGCGCGGTAGAGGATGTTGCGGCCCTCGAAGTTGCCGGCCTCGCTGACGCCGTAGTAGTCGATCACCTTCTGAGCTCGGTCACCGAGCAGCTCGCGGATCTGCTCCGGCGTCCAGATGTAGAAAAGGCCCTCCTCCCCCTCCGAATCGGCGTCGAGGGCCGAGTAGAAGCCGCCCTCTGGGCCGCGCATCTCGCGCAGCGCCCAGTCGAGCGTCTCTTCGCAGGCGCGGCGGTAGCGCTGGTGTCCCAACGCCTGCCAGCCGTGCAGGTAGGCGGGCGCGAGCAGGGCATTGTCGTAGAGCATCTTCTCGAAGTGCGGGACGAGCCAGTTGGCGTCGACCGCGTAGCGGGCGAAGCCGCCACCGATCTGGTCGTAGATGCCGCCCGCCAGCATCGCGTCGAGCGTCTTCTCCGGCACCTCGTGCTCGCCACGGGCGAGCAGCAGCTCCAGCGCCGAGGCGGGCGGAAACTTCGGCGCGCCTCCAAATCCTCCCCGCCGATTGTCGGCCGCGGCGCGCAGCTGAGCCACCGCCTCGACCAGCATCGGTGCCTGCGGCACCTCCGGAGCCGGCTCGACCTGGGCGACCGCGGCGAGCCGCGCCCGCATCTGCGGCGCCCGCTGGCGAACTTCGTCGCGCTTGCTCTCGAAGGCCTCGACGACGGCTTCCATCACCATCCTGAAGCTCGGCATGCCGCGCCCCTCGTCGGGCGGGAAGTAGGTGCCGCCATAGAAGGGGACCCCCTCCGGATCGAGGAAGACGGTCATCGGCCAGCCTCCCTGGCCGCTGATTGCCTGGACCGCCTCCATGTAGAGCGCATCGACGTCGGGCCGCTCCTCGCGGTCGACCTTGATGCAGACGAAATGCTTGTTCATGTAGTCCGCCGTCTCGGCGTTCTCGAAGGACTCGCGCTCCATGACGTGGCACCAGTGGCAGGCCGAGTAGCCGACCGAGAGCAGGATCGGACGGTCCTCCGCGCGGGCGCGACCGAGCGCCTCCTCGCCCCACGGATACCAGTCGACTGGGTTCTCGCGGTGCTGGAGCAGGTAGGGACTGGTCTCCTGCGCCAAGCGATTGGACATGGGCCGAGACTACCCCTGGACGGTCATACGCTCACTAGTGATTACCTCGAGAAGCTGAAATTTGGATGCAATCTCAGAGCTCAGGCGTGGGGTGCAATCCGATCGCCCGCAGAAAGTTCTAACTTCAGTGGGTTGAACCAGAAAAAACCACCAATGCAAGCTGATTCGGCACTCGAGGCAGTGCTGGCCAAGCTCTCGTCCGACGACCGCAAGGTGGTCGACGAGGCCCTGGCGAAGGCAGAGAAAACTGAGGCCGAGCTCCGCTACATCGCCGATCACGATTCGCTTACGGGGCTGCTGGACCGCCGTCGCTTTCGCGCCGAGCTCGATCAGTACGTCTCCTTCAGCGCTCGCTACGGTGGCCAGGGCTCGGTGATGATCATCGACATCGACGGGCTGAAGGCGATCAACGACTCACTCGGCCACCACGCCGGCGACAACCTGATCCGCCACGTTGCCGCGATCATGCGCGAGCGTGTGCGGGCCACCGACATCGTCGCCCGCCTCTCCGGCGATGAGTTCGCGGTTCTGATGCCGCAGACGGATACCGCTGGCGCCCTGCAGTTGGGCGAGGACCTGCGGTCCCAGGTCGCCGACAACGCTGCAATCGGGCTAGACACCGAGCAGGCGACGATCAGCGTCGGCATCACGATGTTCGGTGGTGAGCGCGGGATCGGCGCGGAGGCGGTCCTGGTCGCCGCCGATCAAGCGATGTACCGGGCCAAGGAGCAAGGTCGCGATCAGATCGTCCTATTCCAGGATCCTTCCGAGCCGCAGCGCCAACAGCAGCGCCGCCAGACCACCAGCGCGCGAATTCGCGACGCGCTCACCCAAGATCGCCTCAGCCTGCACACCCAGCCGATCCGCAGCCTCTCTTCGGGTGGGATCGAGCGCTACGAGCTGCTGCTGCGGATGACCGGCGAGAACGGCGAGCTGCTGCCGGCCGCCTCCTTCATCGAGACCGCGGAGCGCTCCGGCATGGTTCAGGAGCTCGACCGCTGGGTCGTCGTCCGCGCCCTCGAGCTGCTCGCCTCGCGTGAGCGGGAAGGCAGCCCGGTCTCCCTGCACGTGAACCTTTCGGGCGCCTCCGTCGCCGACCTCTCCGTGCTCGAGTTCATCGAGCGCCGCCTCGACGAAGGCGATGCCGATCCGTCGCGCTGCACCTTCGAGATCACCGAGACCGCGCGCGTCCACGACTACGAGGCGGCGGGGGGCTTTGCCGACCGCCTCACCGAGTTCGGCTGCCAGGTCGCGATCGACGACTACGGCGCCGGCTTCGGGCCGTTCCACTACCTCAAGCAGATCCCCTTCGACCTGATCAAGATCGACGGCTCCTTCGTCCGCGACATGCCAAACAGCGATGCCGACCAGCTCACCGTACAGGCGATCGTCCAGATCGCCCGCGGCTT
>JAJKHV010000057.1 GCA_021154855.1 Solirubrobacterales bacterium | reverse complement strand
TCTCCAAGAGCTTCGAGAGCTCAGCCGTCTCCGGACTGGAGAGGACGACGACCTCGTCGCAGATCAGCCCGTAGAGCTCACGGGCGCGCTCGGTGCAAGCCGGCGTGATGCCGCCAATCAGCTTCGGCGTGGTCTTGACCGTGTAATCGGTACGGCCGGGGTCGATCCGCTCCGGCGAGAAGGCGAGGTGGAAGTCGCGACCGGCGGAGAGGCCGGACTCCTCGAGGATCGGCAGCAGGCGCTCGCGCGTGGTGCCGGGGTAGGTCGTCGACTCCAGCACGACGAGCTGTTCGGGCTGCAGCACCTGTGAAAGCGCCGTCGCCGAGTCGAGCAGATAGGTCAGGTCGGGCTCGCGCGAGCCGGTGAGGGGCGTCGGCACGCAGATGATCACCGCTTCGCAGGAGGCGAGATCAGCCTGGTTCCCGGTCGCGCGCAGATGCTGGCCGAGCGGCGCCAGAGTCGCGTCGGAGATGTCCTCGATGTGACTGCGGCCGACGTTGATGCCCTCGACCTTGCGCAAGTCCGAGTCGAGTCCGACAACCTCGTGCCCGGCTTCGGCAAAGGCGACTGCAAGCGGCAGTCCGACGTATCCGAGGCCTACGATCCCGATCTTCATTTGCGCAGTGTAGGTGTCGCGGCGGGCCGGTTGGATGCCCCGGCAAGGCCTGGCTGGTCAGCTGCAAAGGAAGCTGGCGCCCGTCCGGTCAGCACGGCGGCCAGGGCCGCGCGAGCGCCACGGCGGTGGCCATTGCCGTAGCGCGGAAGCAGTGAATAGAGACCGAGGCGAAGGGCGTAACGGAGGGCGAGCGCCCAGCGATAGTCGCTTGCCAGGCGGGGGAAGTGCTTGCGGGCGAACTGGATGCGAGCGTGGGCGGCGTGTGCCTCCAGTCGCGACTCATGCCGTCGCGGCAAGGAGCGCACCGTCACCGAGGGCACGTGGATGACCTGCCAGCGGCGTCGCTGCAGCCGCATGCAGAGATCAGCTTTCTCGGCGAAGGCGAAGAAGCGCTCATCGAACCAGCCACTGTCTTTGAGCGCCGTCTTGCGGACGAGGATCAGGCCCGAGGTCCAATCCAGCGGATAGCGGCGCAGGGCCCGCGCCAAGGAGCCATCGCTGCGCAGGCGACGCACTCCGGCCAGGCCTACGTCGGGGCGGCGGTCGAGGTGGGCGACGAGGGAGCTGAGGCTTCCCTCGCAGATTTCCAGCGCCGGGTCGACGAAGAGCAGGTAGCGGGCGCTGCTGGTTTCGAGGGCGCGATTGCTCGCGTAGCCGACGCCGCGGTCGGCGCAGCGGATCGCGCGCACGTCGATGAAGTTGTCTTCGACGTAGCTGCTGGCCCCGCCGTCGCCGGTATCGGCGACGACGACGTCGAGATCGAGCCAGCCGGCCCGTGCCAGCAGGCTGCAAAGGGTCGAGCCGAGGCGGGCGTCGCCGCGTTCGGCGACCACGACTATGCAGAGATCGTGCGAGTCCACGCACAGACAACGGGTTGCCTGGGCTCCAGCTTTTGGCCCACGGCGACCGCTAGCATGCCGCCGATCATCGACGGGTCAAGAGATTTCGGGACGGTTGGGGGGTGAGCGGTGCGGCGCTTCAGTCCTCCGACCTGGCGCCTGGGCTGCTGCTTGGCGCCGGCGCCGAGATCGGCCCCGATGCTCTGATCGGGGGGCACGTCATCGTCCACGCCGGCGTGAAGATCGGCGCCGGAGCCCGGGTCGGCGATCACGCACAGATCCGCGACGGCGCCACGATCGGCCCCGGCGCCACCGTCGGCAGCCTCAGCTCCGTCGATCCGGGCGTCGTGATCGGCGCCCGGGCCAGCGTGCAGGCGCGTTGCTATCTCTCCGCCGGCACGGTCGTCGAGGACGACGTCTTCATCGGTCCGGGCGTGACGCTCGCCAACGACAACACGATGGACCGGCATCTGCCCGAGTTCGAGCTCGCAGGGCCGTTGCTGCGGCGAGCCTGCCGGGTCGGCGCCGGCGTCGTCGTCTGTCCCGCGATCGAGATCGGCGAGGAGGCCTTTGTCGCCGCCGGCGCCGTTGTCGTCGCCGACGTCGCGCCGCGCAGTGTCGTCATGGGGGTGCCCGCGCGCCGGGTTCGCGAGGTCCCTGACGAGGACCTC
Organism: Solirubrobacterales bacterium; assembly: GCA_021154855.1. Classification (GTDB taxonomy): domain Bacteria; phylum Actinomycetota; class Thermoleophilia; order Solirubrobacterales; family 70-9; genus VRUE01. Next base: position 8,274 of record JAJKHV010000057.1, on the reverse strand, counting down.
TTGGAGCGCTGGCGTTGAGCGTTCCGCTTTTCGCGATCAGGCCGGTGCTGGAGCCGCTGTTCGAGGAGGTCGCGGTGCGCCAAAACGAGGTTCTGCGCTCCGGCCAGTACATCCTCGGCCCCGAGGTCGAGGCCTTCGAGGCAGAGTTCGCGGCCTTCCTCGGCGTCCGTCACTGCGTCGGCGTGGCCAACGGCACCGACGCCCTGACGATTGCTCTGCGTGCGCTCGGGGTTGGTCCCGGCGACGAGGTCGTGGTGCCGGCGCTGACCTTCTACGCGACGGCCGAGGCGGTTGTCAACGCCGGTGCGACGCCGGTCCTCTGCGATGTCGACCCAAGCACCTTCGATATGACCGCCGCCACGGCGGAGCCCTTGATCGGGCCTCGCACCAAGGCGCTGCTGCCGGTACACCTCTACGGCAATCCGGCGCCGATGGGGGAGCTGCGCGAGCTCGCCTCGGCCCATGGGCTGCGCCTGCTCGAGGACGCGGCACAAGCCGCCGGCGCGAAGCTCAACGGCAGGATGGCCGGCGCCCTCGGCGACGCCGCCACCTTCAGCTTCTTCCCCTCGAAGAACCTGGGCGGCTTTGGCGACGGCGGGGCGATCGTGACTGACGACGACGGGGTCGCCGCCACCGCCCGCACGCTTCGCTTCCACGGTTCCGAGAACAAGGAGCTGCATACCGAGGTCGGCTACAACTCGCGCCTCGACGAGATGCAGGCTGCGGGCCTGCGCGTACTGCTCCCCCACCTGGCCGGCTGGACCGAGTCACGGCGGCGCGTGGCTGCGGCTTACACGGAGAACGGCCTTGGCGGTGCGGTTGGGCTCCCGGTCGAGACCGAGGGGAGTGAGTCCTGCTATCACCTCTATGTGGTTCGCTGCCCCGAACGGGACCGGCTGGCGGAGCGGCTGGCAGCGGTCGGCGTCGGAGCTCGCGCCTACTACACGATTCCCCTTCACCGCCAGCCAGCCCTGCGGGAGTTCCCGCCTCGCGGTCCGCTGCCGGGAGTCGACTCCGCAGCCGCCGAATCGTTGGCCCTGCCGATGGGCCCAGCACTGAGCGACGAGCAGGTGGCCGAGGCCTCGCGAGCGATTCGCGAGGTCCTTGCCGTCAACTGAGCCAGCTAGAGAAGACCTGGGGAGGCATGCAATGCCCGCCGGACAGCGGCTTGGATCGGCAGCGACCCGCTCCGCTGCGCGGCTGAGCAACGCGCCGGCGCCGCCTCGACCGCTGCGCAGAGGCGGTCCAGCTCCTCGACGGCAATCACCTTGCCCTCGGCGGCGAGGGCCCGGCTGAACTCGACCTGGTGGTCGTCGACGGTCTCCCCATAGCGCTTCAGGCGTGGAACGACGACCGGCGTATGGCCGGCCCGCAGGGCGCAGAGGATGCTTCCCGCACCGGCGTGGCAGACGACGGTATCGGCCGCCTCCATCCTCTCGATCAGCTCTGGAAACTGCATGAAGGCGTTTGCCTGGGCCGCCGCGGCGGGAGGCTCGACGGGGCCATGCTGGACCACGAGCTGCTCTCCCGGCAGCGACTCGAGCGCCCGCACAAACCGCTCAAAGGGGATCTGGGTCGAGCCGACAGTGGCAAAGATCACGCGACGCTCCCGTGGAAGCGAGCCCGGGGCAGCTCGGTAAGCGAGTCCCACTGGACGAAGAAGGCCGAAGCCAGCGGGTAGACCAGCCTGCCCGTCAGGGCCAGCTTCTCGACCCTCGTGATCGACTCGACGTAGACGAGGCGGCGGCGCTGCAGGCGACCGAGCAGAAAAAATGGCAGTGCCAGTCCGGCGCCGGTGGAGATCACCACGCTTGGATCCTCCTCGCGCAGGACCCGCCACGCCAGCCGAAGGTTGCGGAAGAAATTGCCGATGTCGCGCGGCGTCGGCCCGTGGCCGTAAACGACGTTCTCGTCCTTGAGCAGGTATTCGACGTCGGTCGATCGCAAGGTGACCCAGCTCCGCGCCATGTCACCCCAGGCGGGCTCGAGGGCGAGCATCTGCAGCAGGTGACCGCCCGGAGAGGCAACGATCAGGACTTTCCCGGATTGTCCGCGGGCAGTCACTGTGCCGGCTGTGCTTCTGGCGAACGCACACGACAAGCGTCACCGAGAGTGACCAGGTCGAGCCCGAGCTGAGAGGCGCGTTCGGCGATTGCCGCGATCGCGCCTGCCGTCTCGATGGCGCTCGGCCGCACCGCATAGCGCGCCGAGTCGTGAAGCAGGACGACCGCTCCATCGCCGAGGTCGCGGGTGACCCGGCGGGAGATGCGCTCGCTCGGCAAGGGCTCCCAATCGAGTCCCCACGTGGACCAGTAAGCGACTTCGAGACCCAGCCGGTCGCAGGCAGACAGGCCCTCGGCACCGAGCTTGCCGTAGGGCGGGCGGTAGAAGCGCGGAGGAGTCTCCATGACCTCTGCCACCGCTGCATGGCCCGCCTCGATGTCCGCCACCGACTCCCCCGCGGAGACGCGGTCATGGCGAAAGTGACGCTGGCCGTGAACGCCGATTTCGTGGCCGCGGGCCAAGATCTCGTCGGCAAGGTCAGGCGACTCGGCGATCTGCTCGCCAACCAGGAAAAAGGTCGCCTTTGCCCCTGCCGAGTCGAGCGCATCGAGGATCGCTGGGGTGCTCTCAGGCGATGCATCGGGGCCATCGTCGAAAGTCAGGACGGCTTGACCAGTGGCCGCAACACGTTCGATCCCTGGGATCTCGAGCCAGCGTCGCGAACGGCTAGGCGAATGCTCCTGGAGAGCGCAGCGCAAGGAGAGCGGCAGCAGCCTGCGGAGGCGATGAACGTGTCGACGCATCTCCCCGAGAAACGGAAAGCGCGATGTTGAACTTCTGCCCCGTTCTCCGTCTCAGGCCACGGAGAAGTCACACCAGACCAGTTCTCAAATAACTTTTATCGATGCGGGTAGTCCAGAGGCATGCTCGGACCTTCGTCCAGCCTGTTACCCCTAGAAGTCGAGAGGCGCGCACCTGCACCGATAACGGGTGCAATGCGCAAATTCCCCGATACATTTCCCTCGTCCTGGCCTCTTTTTGTCGCCATTTTCAGTTTGATCGCCGTGATGGTGGCACCGGCCGCAGCCGTCGCGCGCAGCGGCAAGCTGGACCGCGGTGTGAAGTCGGCCCAGGCGGTGACAAAACGGGGGAGGACAACCACGACGCGCAATTCCGACCCTGACCGCGACGGACTGGCCAGTTGGACCGAGCAACGCAAGACGCGAACCAATCCTTACAAGTTCGATACCGACGGCGACGGTTTTGGCGATGGCGCCGAGGTACTCGCCGGAACGAATCCGCTCGATGCCGCCAGCACACCGGCGGGCCCCCCGGCACCCACGCCGCCTCCGGGCGACACATCACCGCCCCCCGGCGACACAACCGCTCCGGATACGACGATCAGCTCTGGACCGGCGAGCGCGACGACCGCGACCAACGCCAGTCTCTCCTTCGCCGCCACCGAGAGCAACTCGACTTTCCAGTGCTCGCTTGACGCGGGCGGCTGGAGCACCTGCCTCTCTCCGAAGGCTTACAGCTCACTGGCGGTCGGCCCGCACAGCTTCTCGGTGAAGGCCACCGACGCAGCCGGTAACACCGACGCGACCCCGGCCACTCAGAGCTGGACGGTGGAAGCGGCGGAAGCGCCGCCCGCCGACACGACGCCGCCTGACACGACGATCAGCTCCGGTCCCTCCGGGACGATCGCCTCGACCAGCGCCAGCTTCGAATTCACCTCCACCGAGAGCGGCTCGACCTATAAATGCTCGTTTGACTCCGGCACTTGGGTGAGCTGCGGCCCGCCGAAATCCTATAGCGGGCTGACGGTCAGCCCTCACACCTTTTCCGTGAAGGCCACCGACGCGGCGGGTAACACCGACGCGACCCCGGCCACCCGCAGCTGGGCCATAGAAGCCGAAGCGCCGCCCCTCGATACGACGCCTCCCGAGACCACGATCAGCTCCGGGCCATCCATCACAACCACTTCGACCAGCGCCAGCCTCTCGTTTACGTCCAGTGAGAGTGGCTCCACCTATCAATGCTCGCTCGACTCAGGCGCCTGGGGAACGTGCGTCTCGCCCAAGGGCTACAGCGCGCTCGCGGTCGGCCCGCACACCTTTATGGTCAAGGCCACCGACGCGGCTGGCAACCCCGACCCAACACCCGCCTCTCGCAACTGGACAGTCGAAAGCGAAGCTCCCGGAGGCGCCTGCAGCCAGACTCTGTCCGCCGGCGCCAGTCTCTCCAACGCGGTCAGCTCCGCGGCCGGCGGGGCCGTCATCTGCCTCAACAGCGGCTCTTACAGCGTCAACGTGACGAAAGCCAACAAGTCGAGCATGGTGACGATCAAGCCGGCCGCCGGCGCCGCTCCCAGCCTCGGCTACTCGATGCTCAACCAGGCAACCAACCTGCGCTTCCAGGAACTCAAGTTCACCGGTGGGATCGAGGCGCTGGGGCCCGCCAGCAAGCTGCAGTTCGTCGACAACGAATTCGCCGGCCCGTTCGGCTTCCATGGCAATGGCCAGGCGCAGAGCAACGGCACGGAAGTTACCGACGTCCTGTTCGACGGCAACTATTTGCACGACCTCGACTACACCGGCAGCCAGGGAACCGCCAACGGCTACGGCCTCACCGCATCGAATGGCGTCTCCCGCTTCACGATCACCAACAACACGATCAAGAGCACCGCCTCGGACTATCTCCAGTTCGCCTCTCCCAATACGGTCATGATCGACCACAACACGTTCCTTGGCCCCAGCCTACTGGGCAGCCACGCCGATCACCAAGACCTCGTCCAGATCTTCGGCGGCGGCAGGAACGTGACCTTCACGAACAACGTCGCCCGCAACACCGAAACGCAGGAGAGCCTGCTCTTCCAGGAGGGTGCCTTCAGCAACGTCGTGATCGAAAACAACCTCTTCGACCATGATTCGCGCGGCTACACCTGCCAGCTCTATCAATCGAGCGGCATGATCTTCCGCAACAACACGGTCGTCGGCAGTCACTGGGGATGCCTCTTCCGCGATCTCGCCTCGAGCGCGGCCGGGAGCGGCTATCAGGTGGACCACAACATCTTCACCAACACGGCCGAAGGCTCCGATATCTCGACAGAGGGCCGGGCCGGCAGCTGGGGCGCCTACGACTACAACGTTTCCAAGGACGGCTCGGCAAGCGGATCGCACTCAGTACGAAATTGGTCTCCTTCCTGGTCGGACACAACGAGCTACACCCCAGTTGGGCTGCCGTTTGCCGCTGGGTATCGCCCTTGAGACACTCCTGAGCCGCGTCCCGGCGCGGGGGCACCTGCAACAATCGCCACGTGCGCGCCTCGTTGCTTCTGCTGGTTTTTCTCTGTGCGGCGATGGCGTTGCCGGCGGCGGCCTCATCGCAAAGCAAGTTCGGTGTGAAAACGGCCCGCGCGGTCGGGCACCCCAGCCTTCTTCCCGGCGCCGACAGCGACAAGGATGGACTGACCAACTGGACAGAGCTGCACCGCACGAAGACGAGCCCGCGCCGGTTCGACAGCGACGGTGACGGTTTCGGCGACGGTGCCGAGGTAGTCGCCGGTTCGAATCCCCGCGATCCCAACAGCACCCCGATCGGCCCCCCCTCCCCTCCGGCCACGGCACTGCTGCAGCCGATCCCACTGCCTGACACCACGCCGCCGGATACCGTGATCGACTCCGGGCCATCCGGGGTCTCCAGCTCTACCAAAGCCACCCTTGGCTTCTCGTCCAGCGAGGCTGGGTCAAGCTTCCAATGCGCCTTTGACACTTCGACGTGGAGTCCCTGCTCATCGCCCAAGACATATAGCTCCCTGGGCCTCGGCCTGCACAGCTTCTCGGTCCGGGCCACCGACGGCGCCGGCAACGTCGACGCTTCGCCGGCGAAACGCACCTGGACGGTGGAAGCGGCCGCGGACACGACGCCTCCGAATACGTCGATCAGCTCCTCGCCGCCGAGCACGACCACTTCCCCCGGCGCCAGCTTCGGCTTCAGCTCCAGCGAGAGTGGCTCGACCTTCCAGTGTTCGCTTGACTCCGCCCCTTCGGGCAGTTGCAGCTCGCCCAAGTCATACAGCTCGCTGAGCCTCGGCCCGCATACCTTCTCGGTCGCGGCAACAGACGTCGCCGGCAACACCGACGCCTCGCCGGCGACGCGTGTCTGGACGGTGACCGAACCGGAAGCGGCGCTCGAGTGCACGACCACCCTTTCCGCCGGGGCAGACCTTTCCGACGCAGTCTCGAACGCGGCCGGCGGAGCGGTCATCTGCCTCAGCACCGGTACCTACAGCGTCAATGTGGCAGACACCGACAAGGCGAGCATGGTGACGATCAAGCCGGCGGCCGGCGCCGCTCCCAGTCTTGGCTACTCGCTGCTCAACCAAGCGACCAACCTGCGCTTCCAGGAGCTGGAGTTCACCGGAGGGATAGAGGTGCTTGGATCGGCGAGCAAACTCCAGTTCGTCAATAACGAATTCGTCGGCCCCTTTGGCATCCACGCCAACGGCCAGCAGCAGAGCAACGACACGGAAGTGACCGACGTCCGGATCGACGGCAACTACCTGCACGATCTCGACTACACCGGTGGCCAGGGAACCGCGAACGGATACGGAATCACCGGGTCCAACGGCGTCTCCCGATTCACGATCACCAACAACACGATCAAGAGCCCGGCCTCCGACTACATCCAGTCCGCGAGCCCGGTCGACTGGGTCGTCGACCACAACACCTTTTTGGGCCCCAGCCTGCTTGGCACTCACGAAGACCACCAGGACCTCTGGCAGGTCTTCGGCGGTGGCGAAGACATCACCTTCACCAACAACGTCGCTCGCCACACCGAAACGCAGGAGAGCCTGCTCTTCCAGGAGGGCGCTTTCAAGAACGTCGACATCGAGAACAACCTCTTCGACCATGACTCCCGCGGCTACACCTGCCAGATCTACCAGTCGAGCGGCCTGATCTTCCGTGGCAACACGATCGTCGGCAGCCACTGGGGCTGTCTCTTCCGTGACCTCGCGAGCAGCCCGCCGGGCAGCGGCTACGAAGTCGACCACAACGTCTTTGCCGAAACAGAGGCCAGCGTCGACGTTTCCGAAGAGGGCCGCGCCGGAGACTGGGGCACCTACGACTACAACGTCTCCAGCGACAATTCCGCCGAAGGTTTGCACTCAGTACGAAATTGGTCTCCTTCCTGGCTCGACACGATCAACTACAGCCCGCTCGGGCTGCCGTTTGCGGCCGGCTTCAGTCCCTAGCCGAGAACGGTCGCGCAACTCACCCGTGCCACAATGGCGCAGTGCGCGTCTGGTGGCTTCCGGTAATCCTGCTCCTGGCGGCAGCTGGATTGCAGATCTCACCCTCGCTCCCGGATTTCTCCCCCGCTAACGCGAAACCGAGCTCCCATATCCGCTGTACCAAGACGCTCGGCAGCGGATCGAACCTCTCGAGAGCGATCTCCGTCGCTGCCGGTGGGTCGACGATCTGCCTGCGAAACGGCAGCTACGACGCAATCGACGCGACCGGGGTGAAAAACGCCCGTCCGGTGACGGTTCGCTCGGCTCCCGGCGCACGGGCCAAGCTGAGCGGAATCGATCTGATCGACCCGGCGGGACTGCGCTTCGTCGCCCTCAACCTCACCGACGGCGTCAGCATCTCCCCCTCCGCCTCCGACATTGAGTTCATCGACAACAACATCACCGGCCGCAACGGCATCTACATGTTCGGTGACTACCGGATCGGCAAGCGGATCGAGAACGTGCGAATCGAAGGCAACGACATCCACGACATCGAGTACAGCGGTGAGCAGGAAACCGGATACGGATACGGGATCGAGGGAGTCGGCGACGTTCGCCATATGGTGATTCGCGACAACACAATCGAGAGCACCGCCTCCGATTACCTCCAGTCGGCGACGCCCGTGCACTGGGTCGTCGACCACAACACCTTTTTGGGGCCCAGCCTGCTCGGCAGTCACGAAGACCACCAGGACCTCTGGCAGATCTTCGGCGGTGGCAGGGACATCACCTTCACCAACAACGTCGCCCGACACACCGGCACCCAGGAGAGTCTGCTCTTCCAGGAAGGCGCTTTCCGCAAGGTCGTTGTCGAGAATAACCTCTTCGACCACGACAGCCGTGGCTACACCTGCCAGATCTACCAGTCCGACGGCCTCGTCTTCAGTCACAACACGGTCGTCGGCAGCCGCTGGGGGTGCCTCTTTCGCGACGAAGCGAGCGGCCCGCCGGGGAGCGGTTACCGGATCGAGAAC
>JAJKHV010000056.1 GCA_021154855.1 Solirubrobacterales bacterium | reverse complement strand
TGCAGGAGGTGGCCTTCACGCTCTCCAACGCGATCGCCTATGTCGAGGCGGCGCTCGAGCGGGGCCTCAAGATCGACGAGTTCGCCCCCCGTCTCGCCTTCTTCTTCAACGGCCACAACAACGTCTTCCAGGAGGTCGGCAAGTTCCGAGCCGTGCGGCGGATGTGGGCGAAGATCGTCAGGGAGCGCTTCGGGGCCGAGAACGAGAGCTCGATGAAAATCCGCTTCCACACCCAGACCGGCGGGGTGACGCTGCAGGCCCAGCAGCCGGAGGTCAACATCATCCGCGTCGCCCTGCAGGGCTTCGCCGCCGTCTGCGGCGGCACCCAGAGCCTGCACACCAACGGCTTCGACGAGGCGCTAGCGCTGCCGACCGAGCGCTCCGCCCGGATCGCCCTACGCACGCAGCAGGTGCTCGCCCACGAGTCCGGCGCCGCCGACACGGTCGACCCGTTCGCCGGCTCCTACTTCGTCGAGTCGCTCACCGACGAGGTCGAAGCGCGCTCCTGGGAGCTGATCGAGAAGGTCGAAGAGCTCGGCGGCTCGGTCGAGGCGCTGGAGTTCATGCAGCGCGAGATCGAGGAGTCGGCGCACAGCTATCACGAGCGCTACCGCAGCGGCCAGGACGTCATCGTCGGCGTCAACAAGTACGTCACCGACCAGGTCGACGACGTCGACATCCTCCGCGTCGACCCCGAGGCCGAGCAGAGCCAACTGACGCGGCTGAAGGCTTTCAAGGAGTCCCGCGACCAGACTGCCGTCGAGGCCAAGCTCGAGTCGTTGCGCGACGTCGCCCGCGGCGAGGGCAACCTCTTGCACCCGATCCGCGCTGCCCTCGCGGCCAACGCCTCGATCGGCGAGGTCTGCGGCGCGATGCGCGACGTCTTCGGCGAATACAAAGGCGGCGCCTTCTTCTAACTGGCGGTCCCAGGGAGACGCATCCGACATTGACCCACTTCAGGTGTGGTCAGTGTCGGATGCGCTCTCGGAGCATCGCCGCCGCGTCCGCCAGCTCGGCCTGGACGCGCGAGCGCTCGTACTTGACCTCATAGTGGGTGAAGCGGAGCGGGGTCATCCCGGCGAGGGCGTGGGCGCGGTCGCGCTTCGCATCGCGCGCCTGGGTCGATGGCGTGCGGTGGTAGCGCAGGCCGTCCGTCTCGACCACCAGTCCCAGCTCGGGCCAGTAGAAGTCGACTTCGAAGCCATTGACCCTCTGTTTGGTAAGTGGGGGAGGGAGGCCGGCACGCTCCCCGATCGGGCGGAAAAGAACCTCGAGATCGGAGTCGGACAGTCGGAATGTGCGCTCGTCCAGGAGGCTGCGCAGGAGTGGCGCCCCCGGCTGTCCCGCGTAGCCGTCGACGGCGAGTCGGAGCGTCTCGGGATCGATCAGATCTCGCTTGTCCGCCTCGTTGATGGCTCGCTCGACTCCCGGCGGGCGGAGTACGGTCGCCAGATCGGTCAGGGTTCGGGCCGGGCTGGTCACCGGAATGCCGTCGCGGGACATGACGTCCTCCGCGCCAAGCGACGGACGCCCGCGAACGCGTAGGCCCGGCCGTTTCAATTCGGCGCGCCGCACGACGCTGACGTCGACTGCCTCCGGTCTCTCAGTTCCGATCTCCCAAAGCGCTGCCGCGCTGCGGTGACTCAGCATCGCCCTCTCGCCGCAAGCGAGCGTCGCGGCCATCCAGCGCCGCTCGCGCGTGAGCCGCGGCCATCCCACCGCATAGACCCCGCGCATCACCAGGTGCAGTCGTCCCCGTCCCACTCGATGCTCGATTTCCCGCGAGTTGAAGCCCAGCGCCAGAAGCTGCCGCCGCGCAACCACCCCATGCTGCCGCCCGGCCAGCTCCCAGGCCGACTTACTCCGTCTGTCTTTGCGCGCATCCGACATTGACCACCCTTGAGATGGGTCAATGTCGGATGCGCGCGAACTCTCCCCCCTGAACGGTCTCGTTCACGCGTCCAGGTCGGGGAGGAACGCGCACTTTGCGGTTGAAGCGCACCGCATGATCGAGGCCGCGCGGACGCTGATGAAGTCCGAGCCCGAGCTGCTCGAGCAACTGGCTTCCGTCAAGGGAGTCGAGGTGACGATGGCCGAGAAGGGCTTCGGCACACGGGTCGAGCTGCGTGCAGGCGAGAGCTCTGGGCTCGCTGAGGTCGATCTGGAGCAGCTCCTGGATCGTCTGGCCGAACCGCAGAAGCATCCGTTCGCCTGAGCCCTATCAGCCTGCCGCCGATACCCGGTATCGCTCCCCGATGGGGCGCGGGTAAATAGACTTCCGCGCCCGATGCGCGAGAAGAACCCGATCACCCACGAGGAGAAGCTCTCCTACCTGCGCGAGCTGCGCGACGCCGCGATCAACTCCGCCTCTGAGGAGGCGGTGGACAAGCAGCACGCAAAGGGCAAGATGACCGCCCGCGAGCGGGTCGAGAAACTGCTCGATCCCGGCTCCTTCGAGGAGCTCGACACCTTCGTGCGTCACCGTACCTACGACTTCGAGATGCAGAAGAAACGGCCGTGGGGCGACGCGGTCGTCACCGGTCACGGCACCATCGAAGGCCGCACCGTCTTCGTCTTCTCACAGGATTTCACCGTCTTCGGCGGCTCCCTCGGGGAGGTGATGGCGGAGAAGATGTGCAAGGTGATGGACCTCGCCGCCCAGGTCGGCGCCCCCGTGGTCGGCATCAACGACTCCGGTGGCGCCCGGATCCAGGAGGGCGTCGTCTCGCTCGGTGCCTACGGCGACGTATTCGTTCGCAACGTGCAGTGCTCGGGCGTGATTCCGCAGATCAGCCTGATCATGGGCCCCTGCGCTGGCGGCGCTGTCTACTCGCCGGCGATGACCGACTTCATCTTCATGGTCAAAGAGACCTCGCACATGTTCATCACCGGCCCGGAAGTGATCAAGACGGTGACCGGTGAGGAGGTCGAGTTCGAGGAACTCGGCGGTGCGATGAGCCACAACTCAAAGTCGGGCGTCGCCCATTTCGCTTCCGAGGACGAGGAGAGCTGCCTCGAAGACGCCCGTTACCTGCTCAGCTTCCTGCCCTCGAACAACCTCGAGGCGCCGCCCCGCTTCGAGCCGTCCGACGACCCCGAGCGCGAAGACGAGGACCTCGACACGCTGGTCCCCGACGATCCCTCGAAGCCCTACGACATGCGCGAGGTGATCTCCCGCGTCGTCGACGACGGCGAGTTCTTCGAGGTCCACGAGCACTTCGCCAAGAACATCGTCTGTGGCTTCTCCCGCCTCGACGGCTTCCCGATCGGCATCGTCGGCAACCAGCCGGCCTTCCTCGCCGGCGTCCTCGACATCGAGGCCTCGGAGAAGGCAGCCCGCTTCGTCCGCACCTGCGATGCCTACAACGTCCCGATCGTCACCTTCACCGACGTGCCCGGCTTCCTCCCAGGCACCGATCAGGAGTGGAACGGAATCATCCGCCACGGTGCCAAGCTGCTCTACGCCTTCACCGAGGCGACTGTGCCGAAGCTCACCGTCGTCACTCGCAAGGCCTACGGCGGCGCCTACGACGTGATGAACTCGAAGCACATGCTGGCTGACTTCAACGTCGCCTGGCCGACCGCCGAGGTCGCTGTGATGGGCCCCGAGGGCGCCGTCAACATCATCTACCGCAAGGACATCGCCTCCTCGCCGACGCCGGAGGAGCGCCGCCAAAAGCTGATCGACGACTACAAGGCCCACTTCGCGAACCCTTACTCAGCTGCCGAGCGCGGCTACATCGACGACGTGATCGAGCCCCGCCAGACCCGGCCAAAGCTGATCAAGGCCTTGAGGATGCTCCAGTCGAAGCGGGTCGCGCAGCCGAAGCGCAAGCACGGGAATATCCCGCTGTAGCGCTAGGCCTGCGGGTCCTGTCGCGATGGCCCTCCCCACATGCTCAGACGCCGCTGCGCGGCGCCTTCCGCTGCGGGGGACCCCCGCCACCGCGCCACCCGCAGGAGAGCGCTCCCGCCGGAGCGACCGGGCTCGCAGCGGATGGAGCTACCAGGCGGCTGGAATTCTCGAAGCTAAAGAGCAAGGACGGGATGACCGCTGCTCAAATGGCTTTGGTGGGCGCTGGGGGGACCACCCTGAGGAAGCTTTAGCTACCGGAAGGGTGGTGGGCCCCATTCGGTGACAGGCTTTGCCGCGCCTACCCCGGTCGATCAGGGAAGCTGTGACGCGGCGTCGCGCCTCGAATGCCAGGTCGCCACCGGTGCGGCGGTCATCTCTTCCCATGCTGCCGTCTCGCCGAAGTACTGCATCACCACGAAGTAGAGGAGGCCGGGGAGCATCTCCGGGGCCTTGGCGGCGTCGCCGTCCATCAATTTGGCGCACACGAGGGTGTCGATAGCGCCTACCATGAAGGTGGACGTAACAGGAGGTGGAGCTTGGCGAGTGGGAATCTCGCGGCGCGCGCTGTCCAGTGCGCGGGAGAGGCGCTCCATCAAATCGGCCCTTTGGGCGAGCGAGCGCTCGCCGGCCGCATGGACCTCGACGAAGATCGCTTTGGCGATCGCGGGCTGGTTGGCGCAGAACTCGAGCAGCTCGGCCATCGCCGCGCGCAGGCCCTCGCGCCAGGTCGGCTGCCGCTTCGCAGCGGCGATCAGGCGCTGGTAAAGCCACTCGCTCGCGTCGTGGTAGGCCTGCGCGAAACAGTCCTCGCGGTCCTCAAAGCGCTTGTAGAAGGTTGCTCGGCTCGCCTTGGCTCGCTCGATGACGTGTTTGACCGCGACGTGCTCATAGCCTCTCTCGCCGCTGACGGCCAGCATCGCCTCCAGCAGTCGCTCCCTGGGCGGCCGGGAGCGCAGGCCCGGGAAGGGGGCCACCGGGGCGATTTCGTCGTCTCTATCGAGGGCGCTGGCGCTGGGAGTTTCTTCCGTCATCACTCCGCCTGTTCTACAAACAAAAGCCTTCTGTTCAGGTATACCAGCTTTCAGAAACTCCGGGTGACCAGAACGCAATGTTTTCTGTAAAAGAAGGAAGTAGACATCAGATGAATCTTTTGGTACCTTGCCGGAATGGCGGATTCACGATCGCTTTCCGAAAGGCTCGCCAAGCTGCCCCCGGGACGCCACCTGGTGCCGCGGGACTTCGTCACTCAGAACCAGCGCGAGAGGATGTTGCTGGCCACGGCGGAGCTGGTTGCCGAGCGCGGCTATCAGAAGACGACCATCGAGCTGATTGCCAAGACTGCTCGCGTCGCCCTCTCGACTTTCTACGAGCAGTTCTCCAGCAAGGAGGATTGCTTTCTCGCCGCCTTCGACGAGACGGTCGCCGGGGCAGCGGAGGTCTTCGGCGAGCTGATCGAGGACGGGAAGCCCTGGGCCGAGCAGATCTCGGCCGGCATCGAGATCTTCCTCGAGATGGTCGTCAACGAGCCGGCGAGGGCGCGCCTTTGCATCGTCGAGTCACAGGCCGCGGGTGGCGCATCGCTGACCCGCTACCAGGGCATGCTGGGCCAGGTGGCGCCGAAGCTGCGGGAGGGTCGGATCCACAATCCGAGGGCGAGTCGGCTCCCCGACGGGCTCGAGGTGGCGATCGTCGGCGGCTTGATCTGGCTCGTTCACCAGCGCTTGGTCGCCGATCGCGCCGACGAGATCAAGGGCCTCTTGCCAGAGATGCTGCAGGTGACGCTGACGCCGTACGTGGGCGAGGTGGAGGCGGGACGGGCAGCCGACGCGGCGCAGGCACGCGTCGCCGCTTGAAGAGAACGAGCGCAGGGGGAGGGGCCGGGCGGATGTGAGCAGCGCCAACGGACGCTCGGCGGGGCATCTCCCCGAGGACCCCGCCCGCGACCGGATCGCGGCGGCGATGATCGCCTTGGCCGGCACGCGCGGCTACGCCGAGACCAGCATCGAGATGGTCTGCGAGCAGGCAGGAACGCGCCGCTCTCACTTCGACGGCTGCTTTG
>JAJKHV010000055.1 GCA_021154855.1 Solirubrobacterales bacterium | reverse complement strand
GGCTACATCGCCGCCCGCTACGACGGCAAGGAGGCCGACGAGTGCCTCGCCTACGGGGTTGCCTGCGGCGCCGAGTCGACTCAGCATTTCGGCGCCGGCACGGTCGACCGCAACCAGGTCGAGCGCCTCCTCGGCGAGGTCCACGTCCAGGATTTGGAGGTCCCCGCCGAAGTGTAGGCTGGGGTTTCAACGCCACCCTGGAGGACTTAACTTGGAGATCGACATCGGTCGAGGCAAGAAGGGGCGGCGCGCTTACGGATTCGACGACATCGCAATCGTCCCGTCGCGCCGCACCCGCGATCCCGACGACATTGACATCAGCTGGACCCTGGGCCCCTATCGCTTCGAGCTGCCGCTGGTCGCCTCGGCGATGGACGGCGTGGTCAGTCCAGATACGGCCGTGCTGGTCAACGAGCTGGGCGGGCTCGGGGTGCTCAACCTCGAGGGGATCTGGACCCGCTTCGAGAACGCCGAGGAGAAGCTCGAGATGGTCGCCGCCGCGCCCAAGCACGAGGCGACGCGGATCATGCAGGAGATCTACACCGAGCCGGTCAAGTCCGAGCTGATCGGCAAGCGGATTGCCGAAATCAAGCAGCGCGGCGCAGTTGCCTGCGGCTCGCTGACGCCGCAGAAAGTGCGCGAGCACTATGAGGTCGCGGTCGAGGCGGGGATCGACATCCTCGTCATCCAGGGCACGGTGATCTCGGCCGAACACGTCTCGACCACGGTCGAGCCGCTCAACCTGAAGGAGTTCATCGCCGAGGTGCCGGTGCCCACGGTGGTGGGCGGTTGTGCCTCCTACTCGACCGGCCTGCACTTGATGCGGACCGGCGCCGTCGGTGTCCTTGTCGGCGTCGGCCCCGGCGCGGCGTGCACCACCCGCGGCGTGCTTGGCATCGGCGTTCCCCAGGCGACCGCGATCGCCGACGTGGCGGCCGCTCGCTCGCAGCACATGCTCGAGACCGGCGAGTACGTCAACGTGATCGCCGACGGCGGCATGCGCACCGGTGGCGACGTCTCCAAGGCGATCGCCTGCGGGGCGGACTCGGTGATGGTCGGCTCGCCACTGGCCCGCGCCAAGGAGGCGCCCGGTCGCGGCTTCCACTGGGGGATGGCGACCTTCCATCCCTCGCTGCCGCGTGGCACGCGCGTGACGACCAAGCAGGACGGCACGCTCGAAGAAATCCTGCTCGGCCCGGCCCAGGAGAACGACGGCACCTTCAACCTGATGGGGGCGCTCAAGACCTCGATGGCGACATGTGGCTACGAGGACATCCGCTCCTTCCAGCGCGCCGAGGTGATGGTCGCTCCTGCGCTTATGAGCGAGGGGAAGAAGCTGCAGAATGAGCAGTCGGTGGGGATGGGGTCGAACGGGCGAGCCGCGGTCTCGGCCGGTGTTGGAGTCGCCGACGACTGAGGCCGGCGCCTCAACAGCGCCGGCCCAGGCCTCAGAGGAGGTGCTGGTCCTCGATTTCGGGGGCCAGTACTCGCAGCTGATCGCGCGGCGAATCCGCGAATGCGGAGTATTCGCCGAGCTGCTTCCTGCGACGACCGGGGTCGAAGCGATTCAGGAGAGGGCTCCCAAGGGCTTGGTGCTCTCGGGCGGTCCCGCCTCTGTCTACGAGGTTGGGGCGCCGCGGTTCCCGACGGAGCTGCTGGAGCTCGAGATTCCAGTGCTGGGGATCTGTTACGGGATGCAAGCGATGGTCCAGGCGCTTGGCGGGCGGGTCGAGGCGGCGGAGGCCGGGGAGTTCGGACGTACCGATCTGGCTCTGATCGACAGCGGCGGCCACCTCCTCGCCGGGCTTCCGGAGGAGCAGCACTGCTGGATGAGTCACCGTGATGCTGTCTTCGAGCCCCCCGACGGCTTTACGGCACTTGCCTCGAGCCCCGGCTCACCCGTGGCCGCTTGCGAGTACCCCGACCGCGGCCTCTACGGGATCCAATTCCATCCCGAGGTCGTGCACACGCCGTACGGCACGGAGATCCTCAACCGCTTCCTGCGCGACGTCGCCGGCTGTGAGCAGCAGTGGTCGCCGCAGTCGGTCATCGAAGAGCAGGTGGGAAAAATCCGCGCGCAAGTGGGGGAGGGGCGGGTGATCTGCGGTCTCTCGGGCGGGGTCGACTCTTCGGTCGCGGCGCTGCTCGTCCACAAGGCGATTGGCGAGCAGTTGACCTGCGTCTTCGTCGATCATGGCCTGATGCGGCTCAACGAGGCCGAGCAGGTGGTCGCCGCCTTCGAGCAGTTCGGCATCCCGCTGGTCCACGTCGAGGCCGAGCAGCGCTTCCTCGAGAAGCTTGCCGGCCACGACGAGCCTGAGCGCAAGCGCAAGATCATCGGCGAGGAGTTCATCCGCGTCTTTGAGGAGGAGGCGACGAAGTTGGAGGACGCGGCCTTTCTCGTGCAGGGCACTCTCTACTCCGACGTGATCGAGTCCGGGGGCAGCGAGGGCGCGGCAACGATCAAGTCCCACCACAACGTCGGCGGCTTGCCCGAGGACCTCGAGTTCGAGCTGGTCGAGCCGCTGCGAATGCTCTTCAAGGACGAGGTTCGCGCGGTCGGGGCCGAGCTTGGGCTGCCGGAACGGATGGTCTGGCGCCAGCCATTCCCGGGTCCTGGCCTGGCGATCCGGATCGTCGGCGGCGAGGTCAGCAAAGAACGGCTCGACATTCTCCGCGCCGCCGACGCGATCTTGCAGGAGGAGATCCGCGCCGCCGACCTCTACCGCCAGCTCTGGCAGTCGTTCTGCGTCCTGCCGGTCGTGCGCTCAGTCGGGGTGCAGGGCGATGGCCGTACCTACGCCTACCCGATCGTGATCCGCGCCGTGACCTCAGACGATGCGATGACCGCCGATTGGGCCCGGCTGCCCTATGACCTGCTGGAGCGGGTCTCCAACCGCATCATCAATGAGATCACCGACGTGAACCGGGTGGCCCTGGATATCTCGTCGAAGCCGCCAGCGACGATCGAGTGGGAGTGACGACGGCCCAGGACGCTGCCTGGCGGTGTCTTGGGATGTCCACGATGCTCCGCATTGCCGACATCGTGCGTCCTCGCCACCCGATGTCCTGACCTCACCATCAGTTGCCGTCATTCGCGGTTTCCATCTCGATCCTCAGCCTGGTTCAGGCGGCGCTGGTGGCGCTGCCGGCGCCGCGGCCGTCGCCGGCTTGGCTGGGATGGGCACGGAGCCCATGGTGGGCGCTGATCCCGACGCTCTCGATCGCCGTCGTGATCGCGGTGATCGAGCTCGATTCCGACTCCGCGACGTGGCTCTCCTACCTGGCCCTCATCACGGTGCCGCCCCTGGCGGCCTACGCGCTGGGGGCCCTGATCCACGGCTCAAACACGCTGACTTCGCCTTTCTTCGCCAATAGGGCGACAAAAGGCGAAGTCAGCGGTGGGGGGGTGCCGGTGGTGGTTGCGGCGGCGCTCTTTGGGCTTGCCTGGGTTGCTCGGGGTTCGCTCACCGGGGAGACCGCGGCGATGGCGCTCTCCGGGCTTGCCTGCATCACCCTTGGTTGGCTGCTGGCCTCGATCGTGCCGGCCCTCTGGCTGCGCCTCGGCATCTACGCGATGGCGGCGCTCGATACCTGGTTCGTCGCCTCAGATCTTCTCCAGGGGCCGAACGCGGTGCTCAGCACCGCTTCCCCGGTCGGCGACCTGCCACGGCTGCAGGCGGTCCACTTCGGCTCAGCCCAGATGGGCTTCGGCGACCTCTTCATAGCCGCCCTCGTCGGCTGCTTGCTGACCCGGGACCGCCGGCGCCAAGTCCAGGCGGCGGCCCTGGTCGCCGTCCTCGCTCTCGCCTTCGACCTGCTCTTCTTCGCCGTCGACACGTTGCCGGCGACAGTGCCGGTCGCAGTGGCCTTGGCGCTGGCAACTCGGAAAAGCTCGACCAAGGGTCGATCCCGGTAGGGGTGGAACGTCTTGCACTTTTGAGCGTCCACCTCGCCGCCAGCAAGGCTTGTCTCCATCCAAAGAGTTAAGTGGAACCCCTACCGGGACTGAGCCGGCTCACTCAGCTGTAGCGGTCCCATTTTTCGAGGTAGGGCAGCGGGTCGATCGGGCTGCCGCCCTCATACCAGCCGGGCGCCGTCCAGATCTCGAAGTGGAGGTGACAGGCTGTGGCGTCGCCGGTGTCGCCGACGATCCCGATCGGCTGGCCGGTGCGGACCTGTTCCCCTGTCTGCAGCGGCGAGGGTTCGGCCAGGTGCGCGTACATGAAGTCGAGCGAGCTGCCCTTGCCATCGATCACGACGTAGTTGCCGGCGGCACCCTGGTAGCCGGAGTACTGGACCGTGCCACCGCGCGCGGCGACCAGCGGCGTGCCACAGGCAGCCATCGTGTCCTGGCCCTGGTGGGTGTGGCCCGACCGTGCGGCGCCGAAACGGCCCTCGGCGCCACCGAAGTCGTGCGCCCCGAGGATCGGGAAGGCGTAGCCGTAGAGAGCGAAGCCGAGGCTGAGCGGCGCAGTCGAGGTTGAGGCTCGGGCGGCCGGCTGCGTGGTGGCGCCCTGGGCCTCGATCCGGAAGCTGTAGCGGCCGTTTCGGGCGGGCCGGCCTTCGCTCGTCGTCCCGTCCCAGCGGATCCGGACTTCGACCTTCGGTTCGACGTCGTTGCGGTAGAAGCTGCGGGCGACTTCGCCGGCGGTATTCACGACGTCGATCTGGAGGTCGTTTTGCGCTTGCGTGCTGGCGATCGCAAAGCGGACGCTGGGGTAGCGGAAGCCGTAGAAGAACGATTTACGCGGCGTTGCCTGGGCGGAGAGAAGGCTGAGGGCGCCGGTGCTCGGCGTCTCAGTGGCCGGGGCACCGCTGGGGCTGCCGGGAGGCGGTGGGCCGCCGGCAGCCGTGAAGGCACCGCCGGTGCTTGCCGCGGCCGGCGCAGTCGAGATCAGCAACAGGACCACCGCCACGATCGTCATATGAATTCCCGCCAACCAAGGCCTGGCGCTCTTGCTTGCCACGTGCCCTCTCTTTCTTTTGCCTGCGGAGTTAGCTGTCGGGCTCGCGCTGAAAGAGATGCGCTACGACCTTTTCGGCCGATTCGCCCCGGGAACCTGCAACGGTTCCTGCGGTTCCTCCGCTCCCAGCCCCTGTGCGGCTGGGATTAGGCAGTTGTTGGCGCGGCAGTATAGACACCACTGCGGCCACGTACACCAAGACGGCGCGGCGGCTATCATGCCGGAGCCGCTGGGAGCTCCCCGCGGTTTTTCTCTGATGAAGACCTATGTCGCCAAGCCTTCCGATCGCCAGCGTGACTGGTACGTCGTCGATGCCGAGGGCCAGACTCTGGGCCGCCTCGCGACCCGGATCGCCGACGCTTTGCGCGGCAAGCGCAAGCCCGAGTACACGCCGCACATCGATACCGGTGACTTCATCGTCGTCATCAACGCGGAGAAAATCCACGTCACCGGCGACAAGCTGAACCAGAAGCGCTACTGGCGTCACAGCGGCTACCCCGGTGGGATCAAGTCCCGCACGCTGGCCGAGATGCTCGATCGTCGGCCCGAGGAGGTCATCCGCAAGGCGGTCAAGGGAATGCTTCCCCGCAACCGGCTTGCCCGTCAGCAGCTGACCAAGCTGAAGGTCTATGCGGGTCCCGAGCATCCGCATGCCGCTCAGCAGCCCAAACCCATGGAGATACAGACTTGATCGACGACGAGCAGGGCAAAGAGACCTCAGAGCAGCAGGAGCCCGAGGCCGTGGAGGAGACTCCGGCTGAGGATTCGGACGGCTCGACCGCGGGTCCTGTCGCCGGGGAGGACTCCTCGTCCTCGCAAGCTGCGGGCGAGGAGCCCTCCCCCACGCCACCCGCGGATGAGGCGTCTGAGGCTGAGCCCGAGGTCCCCGCGGCCGAAGGTGACGCCGCCGAGGAGCCTGCTGCGGAGGAGCAGCCGGTTGACGAGGCGTCCGCGGCCGATGGAGACGCCGCTGAGGAGCCCGTCGCCGTCGAGGAGCCTGTTGCTGAGAAAGCCTCGGGGCCCGAGCCCAAAGCTGAGAAGCCCAAGGCCGACGAGAAGAAGAAGGACGTTATTCCCGGGGCTGACCTCGAGCCGATTGCGGTTGAGACTGACGAGCGGCCGCTCAGTGCTGAGGAGCAGGCTCGCAAGGAGGCTGAAGAGGAGGAGCGGCGCCAGCGCGAGGCGGCGCTGGTCGGCGATGCCGAGGAGGAGCCCAGCGCCGCCAGTCGTGCGCCGGCCAAGCTCGAGGGCGACGCTCGCTACCTCGCCACCGGCAAGCGCAAGACTTCGATTGCCCGCGTGACGCTGCTGCCGGGCAGCGGCAAGATCGAGATCAACAAGCGTGCGCTGGACGAGTTCTTCCCGCGCCCTCTACATCAAACGATGGCCGTACAGCCGCTGACGACGACCGGCTACGAGGGCAGCGTCGACGTCCGCGTCCGCGTCCACGGCGGCGGGATCAGCGGTCAGGCCGGGGCCGTGCGGCACGGCATTGCGAGAGCGCTGACCGAGATCGATCCTGAGTTGCGCGGCGAGCTCAAGCGCCGCGGTTTCCTGACCCGCGACGCGCGGGCCAAGGAGCGCAAGAAGGCCGGCCTCAAGAAGGCGCGCAAGCGGCCTCAGTTCTCCAAGCGTTAGGAGCCAGTCATGACCACAGGGCGCAAGCTCTTCGGAACCGATGGGGTCCGAGGAGAGGCCGGAACGTTCCTCACGGCAGAGTTGGCAACGGCGCTTGGCCGGGCGGCGACCGCCTCGTTGGACGTCTCACGACCGCAGGTTCTGATCGTGCGCGACACGAGGGAGTCGGGGCCGATGCTGGAGTCCGCGCTTGCAGCCGGGATTGCCGCTGCGGGCGGCGACGCCCTGCTCGGCGGCGTGCTACCGACCCCTGCAGCGGCGATCCTGGTCAAGCGCCTTGGTCTTGACCTGGCCGCTGTGGTCTCCGCCTCACACAATCCCTATCGCGACAACGGGATCAAGTTTTTCTCGGCCCAGGGAACCAAGCTCGACGATGCTGCCGAGGCGCGGATCGAGGCGCTGATCGACGCCGGTTCTCCCGACGCCGCCGAGCCGGGTGGGGTAAGCGAGCTCAACGGTGGCCTCGAGGACTACCTGCGCGCACTCGAGTCCGCCTTTCCGGTCGATCTCTCCGGCCGACGGGTCGTGCTCGACTGCGCCAACGGCGCGACCTTCCGTGCCGCGCCGATGATCTTCGAGCGCCTCGGCGCCACCGTTGAGACGATCGCAACGGAGCCCGACGGCCGCAACATCAACGAGGCCTGCGGCTCGACTCACCTCGAGACCCTGGCCAAGTCGATGGTCGCCTCCGAGGCAACGGTCGGCTTCGCCTTCGACGGCGACGGCGATCGCGTCCTTGCCGTCGATGGCTCCGGTCGCAGCCACGACGGTGACGAGCTGATCGCGTTGATTGCGCGCGGCATGGCGAGTCGCAGTGAGCTGGTCGGCGGCGTAGCGGTGACCGTGATGAGCAACTACGGCTTTCACCAAGCGATGGGCGAGGCCGGGATAGAGGTCGCAGTGACGAGCGTCGGCGACCGCTATGTCCTCGACGAGCTGCGCGAGCGCGACTGGGTGCTGGGCGGCGAGCAATCGGGCCACATCATCGACACCCGTTTCGTCGCTACCGGTGACGGGACCGCCGCCGCGCTGGCGACGATGCGCGAGTTGGCCGGCCGCGACCTCGCCGCGGTCGCAGCGATGGAGAAGCTGCCGCAGACACTGGTCAACGTCGAGGTGGCCGATCGTGAGGCGATCGCGGGCGCCGAGGCGGTCTGGGGGGCGGTCGAGCGCGAGAGCAAGGGGCTCGAGGGCCGCGGCCGGGTCCTGCTGCGACCGTCGGGGACCGAGCCCCTGGTGCGAGTCATGGTCGAGGCACCGAGTGCCGAGGAGGCCGGCGCCGTTTGCGAGCGCCTTGTCACGCTCGTGCGCCACGAGTTGGCCTGAGGCCTCGGTCTCTACCCTTCATCGACTCCTATGTGTGGAATTGTCGGATATGTAGGCGGGCGGCCATGTTTAGACCTCCTCGTCGCTGGGCTGGAGAAGCTCGAGTACCGCGGCTATGACTCAGCCGGCGTCTCGGTGATCGACGACGGCCATATCGACAGCGTCCGCGCGGTGGGCAATCTGGACAACCTCCGTGCGGCGATTGCGCGGGAGGCAGAAGGGAGCGGTGGAGTAGCCGTCGCCGCATTGCCCGCTACGACCGGCGTCGCCCACACGCGCTGGGCGACCCACGGTCGCGTCACCGAGGAGAATGCCCACCCGCACAGCGACAGCTCCGACCGGGTCCACATCGTCCTCAATGGGATCGTCGAGAACCACGCCAAGCTGCGCCGCCGGCTCGAGGGCGAAGGGCAGGAGTTCAGCTCCGAAACCGACGCGGAGGTCGTCGCCCACTTGATCGCCAGCCACTACGACGGGGATTTCGCCGCCGCCGTGCGGGCCGCCTTCGGCGAGCTCCGCGGCCATTACGCCTTCGTCGCCATGCATGCCGAGGAGCCGGGCCAGCTGGTCGGCGCGCGCAAGGAGTGCCCGTTGGTCGCCGGCGTCGGCGAGGGAGAGAGCTTCCTCGCCTCCGCCATTCCTGCCTTTCTCGCCGAGACCCGCCAGGCCGTCGCGATCGAAAACGACGAGATCGTCACGGTCGATGCCTCCGGCGTGCGCATCACCGACACCGAGGGGAACCCGGTGCAGCGCGAGGCGGAGGAGATCGAGTGGGACGAGGAGGCCGCCGAGAAGGGCGGCTATGAGACCTTCATGCTGAAGGAGATCCACGAACAGGCAGACGCTGTCGCGGAAACCGTCGCCGACCGGCTCCCGGGGGACGACGGCGTCGACCTCTCGGAGGTCGAGCTGGACGACGCCTATCTGCGCGACCTGAAGCGGATCGTGGTCGTCGCCTGCGGCACCTCCTACCACGCCGGCCTGATCGGCCGCTACGCGATCGAGGAGTGGGCGCGGGTGCCGGTCGAGATGGACGTCGCCTCCGAGTACCGCTACCGCAACCCGGTGATCGGGCACGGCGACCTGGTGATCGGGATCACCCAATCGGGCGAGACGGCCGACACCCTGGCTGCGATGCGCCTGGCCCGCGAGAACGGAGCCAAGGTGCTGGCGATAACGAACGTGATGGGCAGCCAGGCCACCCGCGACTCCGACGCCGTCCTCTACACGCGCGCTGGGCTCGAGATCAGCGTTGCGGCGACCAAGACCTTCGTCGCCCAGGTGGCGGCCATGTACCTGATCGGACTGCGCTTGGCCGAGCTGCGCGGAACGCTCGAGCCGGCGCGCCTGTCGGAGCTGGTCGGCGAGCTAAAGACGATCCCGTCAAAGATCGAAGCCACTCTTGCCTCAATCGAGGACCGCGTGCGGGAGGTTTCCACGACCCACCACGACCAGCAGTTCTTCCTCTATCTGGGCCGTCACATCGGCCTGCCGGTCTGCCTCGAGGGGGCCCTGAAGTTGCGCGAGATCTCCTACATCCCGACTGACGCCTACGCGGCCGGGGAGATGAAGCACGGCCCGATCGCCCTGCTCGACGAGTCGACGCCGGTGATCTGCGTGGCAACCGAGAGCCCGGTTCTCGACAAGGTCCTCTCCAATGTAGAAGAGGTGCGTGCCCGCGGTGCGCAGACGATCGCGATTGCGACCGCAGGCTGCCAGCGCGTCGGTGATGTCGCCGACGAGACGATCGAGGTCGCCCGCACGGATTGGATCCTGCAGCCGATTGTCGCGGTCCTGCCGCTGCAGCTTCTCGCCTACGACATCGCCCGCGCCCGCGGCCTCAACGTCGATCAGCCGCGCAACCTCGCAAAGACGGTAACTGTCGAGTAACCCCAAGTACCGCTACCCTCTTCTGGCCAATGATCAGGATTCGTGTCTCCATTTCGGTCTTTGCGGTGCTCGCTGCTGTCCTCGCCGGCTGCGGTGGGAGTGGCGGCGATGCCACGAGCTCGGTGACGCCGGCCAGCCTCGCGGCGCCGGGCTCGCTCGTCTACGTCGAAGGCAATTTGAAGCCGACAGGCACGCTGAGGTCGAACGTCAACTCGGTCGCCAATACGATCGCCGGCATCGATGACCTTGGCGAATTCGTCATCTCCGAACTCGAAAGCTCGGCGCGTGGCGAAGGCGAACCGGTCGACTTCGCCACGGAAGTGGAACCGTGGCTCGGCAAGACGGCTGGAGTCTCTTTCGAACGCCTCGCAGGGAGCGAGCTCTCTGAGCCGTTGATCGCGATCGAGACGACCAACACGAAGGAAACACAGGGATTCATCGCCAAACAGGCGCGCAGCGGCAAAGATCCCTACAAAGACTCTTCGTACGAAGGAATCGACTTCAAGGTCGGCGGCTCGGAAGGGAACGCGATCGGCGTCGTCGGCGAATGGCTTGTCATCGCCGATGGCGAAAAGTCCTTCAAGGCGGCGGTTGATGCATCCAACGGCGATTCGCTGGCCGGTGAAGACCGCTTCCAGACGGCCTTTGATGCAGCCTCGAACGCCAGTCTCGCCGATATCTACGTCGACGTCGGCGGTGTCCTCGAGCAGTCGGGCGACAAGATCGATCCGCAGGCCCAGGAAATCCTCCAGGGCTCTGGCATCGACCCGAGCGAAGCGACGGCTGTGGCGAGCGTGATCCCCGGCTCCGACCAGATCGAGGTCGATCTGAGCAGCGACCTCGGTGGCGAGAAGGCGCCCAGCGGCGACGTCTCCAAGCTGCTCGGAACGATGCCCGCCGGCTCGGTCGCCGCCTTCGCCGCCTCCGGCTTTGGCGAACAGGTGGAAGAAGCGATCGACAACCTGGATGAATCGGGGATTCCGCCGGAATTGCCGCCTCATAAGCTGAAGAGCACCCTGAGCCAGGCCGGGATCGACCTCGACAAGATCGCCGCATCGCTCGAAGACGTGGCCGTCTATGCGGAAGGCAACAGCAGGAAGACCCTTGGCGGTGCCTTGGTGGTGACTGCCAGCGGCGATGAAGCCGCCGAAGCGATCGCGGCTCTCGGCACGCTGCTGCGCGGGGCAAAGGTCCCGGGTGTTACCGCGGTTAGCGGCAAGGCGAGCGGCTTCTCGATCCGCAGCTCGGAACTCGGCGGCAAACCGGTCGTCGTCGTCGCCGAAGACGGTCGAATCGCAATCGGCTACGGCCTTGCCGA
Source organism: Solirubrobacterales bacterium (assembly GCA_021154855.1). Lineage (GTDB taxonomy): Bacteria > Actinomycetota > Thermoleophilia > Solirubrobacterales > 70-9 > VRUE01. The sequence goes on along the minus strand of JAJKHV010000055.1, from coordinate 5,224 downwards.
GACGCTCCAGGGTCTCGAACTCGGCTCTGGCCCGACGCTCTCCGGCAGTGCTCCCTACAAGGCTGCAGTCGCCTCGCTGGGCAACACGCCGATCAGCGCCTACGTCAACGGCGCCGGCGCGCTGCGCTTGGCGGAAGCACTGGTGCCGCGTTCCAAAAAAGGCTTCTGGGAAGCCGTTCCCTACCTGAAGAAGATCGAATACCTTGCCCTCGGAGCCGGCCCCAGCGATGAACAGGCGACCGCGAAGCTGATCGCGGGCCTCGGAAAGTAGTTTCCTCCGGTGGCTTCCGCCATCGGCATAGACCTGCTGGAGATCGGGCGCCTCGAGCGCGCTCTGCAACGCCATCCCCGCCTGGCCGAGCGGGTCTTCACCGACGCCGAGCGCGACTACGCCGCCGCCCACGCCCGTCCAGGCCGCCACCTGGCCGCTCGCTTCGCCGCCAAGGAGGCTGTCGTCAAGGCGCTGGGCCTCAATGGCGGCTTCGGCCTGCGCGAGATCGAGGTCGTCGCCGGCGAGCCGCCGAGTGTGTCCCTCTCCGGCCGGGCGGCCAAGGCCGCCGGCAAGAAGCAAGTCAAGATCTCGCTCACTCACTCGCGCGACTTGGCGACAGCGGTGGCCATCGTCGACACTGCCTGAATGCAGTCGTGGTTGAAGCCGCTGTACGACGCCGAGACGATGCGGGCGGTCGATCGCTGGGCGATCGAGGAGCAAGGGATCGCCGAGGCCGAGCTGATCGAGGCCGCTGGGACGGCGCTGGCCGAGGCCGTCGCCGGGCTGGCGCCTGACGGTCCGGTTCGCATTCTTTGCTGTAAGGGCAACAATGGTGGCGACGGGTTGGTGGCGGCGCGCCATCTGGCCGGGATGGGGTTTCCGGTCGAGGTCCTGGAGCTCTTCTCGGGCGAGTTGCCCGGCGATCTCGACGCTTGGCTCGAGGGCTCGGGCGCCGTCGTCGACTCGATTTTTGGCACCGGCTTCGCCGGGGCGCCGCGCGAGCCCACCGTCACAGCGATCGAGGCGATCAATCGCTGTGGCGCGCCTGTCGTCGCCTGTGACATCGCTTCGGGGGTCGACGCCTCGACGGGCGAGATTGCCGGGGTGGCGGTTGAGGCCGACTTGACCGTCAGCTTCCACGCGGCGAAGGTCGGGCAGCGGATCGCGCCCGGCAAGTGGCGCACCGGCGAGCTGCGGGTGGTGCCGGTTGGGATTCCCGTCGGCGCGCCCGGCGAGCCGATGGTGGGTGTGATCGATCCCGCGGTATTGAGGCTTGCGCCGCCTCGCGGCTCCCACTCGACCAAGTTCAGCTCAGGAGAGGTGGCGATCGCCGGCGGCTCGAGGGGGCTGACCGGCGCCGTGCGGATGTCATCGCTGGCGGCGATCCGTGCCGGCGCCGGCTACGCCACGGTTGCCGTGCCGGCAGAGCTCGAGCCGGTTTTCGAGGCGGCTCAGCCCGAGGTGATGTCGGTTGGCTGCCCGGGAGGGGACGGCTGCCTTGCGCCGGGGTCGCTGAAGGCGGTCCTGCGGACCTTCGAGCGCGCCGCGGCCGGTGTGCTGGGGTCCGGAATGGGCCGCGATCCCGGCACGGTCGAGCTGGCTCGCGACGCCGTGGCCGCAATCGAGGCTCCGCTGGTGATCGACGCCGACGGCCTCAACGCCTTCGCCGGCGAAATCGAGCGGATCGCCGCCCGCAAGGCTACGACGATCCTGACGCCGCACGCGGGGGAGCTGGGGCGGCTGCTCAGCCGGTCCTCCGAGCAGGTCGCTGCCCACCGCCTCGCATCGGCTCGTGAGGCGGCGGTCGCCGCCGCGGCGGTGGTCGTCCTCAAGGGGGACGACACGATCGTCACCGACGGCGAGCGGGTCGCGGTCAACGCGCTCTCGGCTCCGGCGCTGGCGACGGCGGGCACCGGCGACGTGCTCGCCGGGGTCATCGCGGCGCTGCTCGCCCGCGGCCTCGATCCCTTTGCCGCGGCCTGCGCGGCCGTCCTCGGACACGCTCGTGCCGGGCTCGATGCGACCGCCCGCATCGGCGCGGCCGAGTCGGTGATCGCCGGCGATGTGATCGACTCGATCGCGGTCGGGATAGCTCCCGGCGCTGCGGTCGAATAATCTCGCTGTCATATGAAGACCGCCGCCGAAATCATGGACGCCGATGTTCCCACCGTCTCCCCAGACGCCGATGCTCGCGCCGCGATCGAGCTCCTGGCGAAGACGGAGATGGGTGCGATTCCAGTCATCGATGCCGAACGCAAGGTCGTCGGCATCGTCAGCGAGTCGGACCTCATCCTCAGCGACGAGGAGGCCGACCTGCATCTGCCGCATTACCTCAACATCATGGGCGGGGTCGTCTTCGTCGGCTCGATGAAGGGTTTCGAGAAGCGGCTCAACAAGGCATTTGCGACCAAGGTTTCCGAGCTGATGACAGCGGACCCAATCGTCGCCCGCGACGACGACGACGCCGAGGCGATCGCCAAGACGATTGCCGAGCAGCACCACAACCACCTGCCGGTTGTCGACGGCGAGGGCCGACTCGCCGGGCTCGTGACCCGGGCTGATGCGTTGGCCGCGCTCGTCGCCAGCCACTAGCCCGATGGCGCGGGCGCTCGCCCGAATCGACCTTGCAGCCGTCGAGCGCAACTGCGCACGGCTGGTGTCCGAGCTGCGCGACGGGGCCGAGCTCTGCGCTGTGGTCAAGGCCGATGGCTATGGCCACGGTGCCGACAGCTGCGTCTCGGCGGCGCTGGCCGGCGGTGCGACGCGCCTGGCGGTGGCGACCGGCGCCGAGGCGGCGCAGATCGGCCGCCGCTTTCCGCAGATCCCGCTGTTGACGATGGGGGCGCTCGCCGCCGATGATCTCGAGGACGCGCTTGCGGCGGGTTCGGAGGTCGCGGTATGGCATGAGGACTTCCGCCGGCTGCTCAGTACCCGTGGCCGGGCTCAGGGCCGGCCGGTACGCGTTCACGTCAAGTACGACAGCGGCATGGGCAGGCTTGGCAACCGCGATCCCGCCGCTGTGCTGGCACTTGCCCGTGCCTGCGCCGCGGATCCAGAGCTCGACCTGGCCGGTGTCTGGACCCATTTCGCCACGGCCGATGAACTCGATTCCTCCTTCTTCGGCGAGCAGCTCGACCGCTTCACGGCGGTTGCCGATGCGCTCAGGGCGGAGTTCCCGGGGATCACCGTCCACGCCGCCAACAGCGCCGCCGTCTTCCGCGACCCGCGGGCCCACTTCGACATGGCCCGCTGCGGCGTCGCCGTCTACGGCCTCGATCCATTTCAGGGGGACCCCGCCGAGTGTGGGCTCACGCCGGCGATGTCGCTGCGCTCCTACGTCGCCGACGTGAAGCGCTTCTCGGCGGGTGACAGTGCCGGCTACGGCCAGACGTGGCGCGCCCCGAGCGACACCTGCGTTGGGGTATTGCCGCTTGGCTACGGGGATGGCGTGCGTCGCGCTCTTTCGAACAACGCCGATGTCCTGGTTCGCGGCCGCCGTCGGCCCCTGGTCGGCACCGTCTCGATGGACAACATCACCATCGACCTCGGTCCGGACACCGACGTCGAGCCCGGCGATGAGGCGGTGCTGATCGGCTCCCAGGGCGAAGAGTCGATCCTCACCGAGGAGATGGCCCGGCGGATCGGCTCGATCAACTACGAGGTCACCTGCGGGATCTCTGTGAGAGTGCCGCGGGAAGCGGTATGAGCGTCACCGAGGTACTTGCAGCTGCGCCTCCGGTGGTCTTGGCGCGATGTGCGCTTGCCGGCCCCGAAGGAGTGTGGATCGTCGGCGGCGCCGTGCGTGACGCCGCTTTGGGCCGGGACGTCGTTGACCTCGACCTCGCCGTCGCCGGCGATGTGGCGGCTGTGGCAAAGGCGATCGCTCGCGAGGGCAAGGGTCACTCCTTTGAGCTCTCCGCCGAGTTCGCGACCTGGCGGGCCACCGCGCCGGATGGCTCATGGCAGATCGATCTGACGGCGATGCGGGGAGAGACGATCGAGGCCGACCTTGCGGAGCGCGACTTCACGATCGGCGCCGTGGCGGTGCCGCTCGGCGGCGGCGAGCCGGTCGATCCGTATGGCGGCCTTGCGGACCTCGATCGTCGCCTCCTGCGGGTCGTCGGCGAGCGCAGTTTCTCCGCCGATCCGCTGCGACTGTTGCGGGCGGCCAGGCTTGCCGCCGCGCTGGAGTTGGAGGTCGATGCGGGCACCGTCTCTCTCGCACGCTCGGAAGCCCCACGCGCCGGCGAGCCGGCAGGGGAGCGCCAGCTGGTCGAGCTTCGGCAGCTGATCGGTGGCCCGGACCCGCTGCGCGGGCTGCGACTCCTCGATGAGCTGGGTCTCACCTCCGTGGTGTTGCCCGAGCTGGAGGCGCTGCGGGGAGTCGAACAGGGTCCGAACCACCACCTCGACGTCCACGGCCACACGATCGCGGTGCTCGAGCGCACGCTCGAGGTCGAGGCAGAGCTCGAGCGCTTCGGCGGCGAGCGTGCCGCCGAGTTGGAATCCCTCCTCGCCGAGCCGCTCGCCGATGAGATCAGTCGTGCGACGGCATTGCGCTTCGGCGCCCTCCTGCACGACATCGGCAAGCCGGTGACCCGGACCGAAAAGGACGGCTTCGTCACCTTCATCGGCCACGACCGCGAGGGTGCGGAGATCATCGGCACGATCTGCGGCAGGCTGCGCGCGAGTCGCGCCCTCACCCGCCACCTCCAGGATCTGACCTTGCACCATCTCCGCCTCGGCTTCATGATCCGGGAGGCGCCCTTGCCGCCCCGCCGGGTCCACGACTATCTGCGGGCGACTGAGCCGGTTGGGGTCGACGTCACCCTGTTGACGATTGCCGATCGTCTCTCGGCGCGAGGCTCCGGTCGGCTTGCCAGCGAGGAGGCGATCGAGGCGCATCTTGCTCTCGCTCGAGAAATGCTCGCGGCGGCGCTTGACTGGCGGCGCCAGGGCCCTCCGCAGCCACTGGTTCGTGGCGACGAGCTGGCAATCGAGCTGAAGATGCCGGTCGGCCCTGAGCTGGGGGACCTCTTGGCGGAGCTGGAGGCCGCCCAGTATGCGGGCGACGTCTCGACTTGGGATGAGGCGGTCGAGCACGCCCGCCGTCTACGGCGCTGAGCCGGCGAGGGGGCGGTCCGCTACGCTCCCCGCCGCATGGCGAAAGAGGAGAAGATCGAGATGGAGGGCGAGATCACCGAGGCCCTCCCAAACACGATGTTTCGGGTC
>JAJKHV010000054.1 GCA_021154855.1 Solirubrobacterales bacterium | reverse complement strand
GAGCCCGGCGAGCCGTTCGGCCTCCTCGCTGGAGAAGCGCTCCGGGTAGAGCCCGTTCATGTAGACGCGATCGACGGCGACACCCACCTCGTCGCGCAGGTCCGCCTCCAGCGACGCCGACTCGTTGACGGGCATCTCCTCGGGCAGGGAGACGATCGCCACGCCGGTGTGGTCCTGGTCGGTGATCAGGCGGTCGAGCTGCTGCGCTTGCGAGTGGATCGGGCCGACCCGGGCGATGTTGGCGAAGGTGCGCGGCGTCTGCAGGAAGCCGATGCCGTGTCCGGTCGCCGGCGCGTCGACGATCACCAGGTCGTACTTGCGACCCTGCTTGACCTTGCGGTCGAGCTGCGCCAGCTCCCAAATCTTGCCGATCGTGACCAGCTCCTTCAGCCCCGGCGTCGCCGCGGCGAGGTAGTTGAAGATGCGGCTGCGGAAGAGCATGTCGCGCATCGCCCGCACCTTCAGCTGCAGCAGCACGTACTCGCGCATCGACTCGTCGGGATCGATCGAGATCGACCAGAGGTTCTCCTCCATCTCGACCTCGTGGAAGCCGACCTCGGTGTGCTCGAACATGCGCGAGGCGTTCTCCTGCGCGGCGACCTCGCAGACGATCGTCCGCTTGCCTTCGGCCGCGGCGCGCAGGCCAAGTGCCACGGCGACCGTGGTCTTGCCGACGCCGCCCTTGCCGGTGACGAAGACCAGGCGCTTGTCGAGGAGATCGGTTACCGGGCAATTCCTAGCAATTTCTGGGGCCGGCAGGAAAAGAGCACGCCCATGCGAATACCCGCGCAATGGGATTCCTTAGCCGCAAGAACAAGTCCAAGCCCGTCGCTGTCGATGAGCCGCATCCGATTGTGGAGGAGCTGCAGCGGATGGAGGAAGCGGTTCCGGAGAGGCGGGACGATGAGGGATGGGAGCGCCCGGCCACGGGTCCTGTCGCGGAGGAGGACCCGTCGTCCTCGCAAGCTGCGGGCGACGTCCCCTCCTCCACGCCACCCGTGGATGAGGCGTACGAGCCCTCGACGCCGGCCGCTGAGGTTGAAGCTCCGGAGCCTCCCGGCGAGGCGATCCACGCTTCCAGGTCGGCTCCTGAGGTTGAAGCTTCTGAGGGACCGAGCGCGCGCGTTGTGGTCGCCGAGGCGGCTGAGCCGACGGCTGAGGAGCCTGAGCGGTTCATGCCTCGCGATCTGCTTGCTCCCTCGCGGCACGCGGTTGTCGTTGAGCAGGTTGAGTCTGAGACGCCTGTCAAGCACGCCGATGTGATCGCCTTTGCCAATCAGAAGGGAGGGGTGGCCAAGACCACTACCACCTTGAACCTCGCCGTTGCCTTTGCCGAGTCTGGTTACAAAGTGCTCTGCGTCGACCTCGATCCGCAGGGGAACCTGACCATGAGCCAGGGGATCGATCCGGACAAGGTGGAGAAAAGCCTTTACGACGTGCTGGTCAACGACATGCCGATCAGCGAGATCATCGTCGAGCGTGAGATCGATATCGCCGTCGCCTCGATCGACCTGGCCGGCGCCGAGATCGCGATGAGCACCAAGATCGGCCGCGAGCGCTCACTGGAGAAAGCGCTCAAGGAAGTCTCCGGCTACTACGACTTCGTCTGCATCGACACGCCGCCCAGCCTCGGGCTGCTGACGATCAACGCGCTGACCGCGGCGAACAAGGTGATCGTCCCCGTCCAGTGCGAGTATTTGTCGATGCGTGGACTGGTCCAGCTTCAGAACACGCTCAAGATGATCCAGGAGAACCTCAATCCGGACGTGAAGATCGAGGGCATCCTGCCGACCATGCTCGACACCAGGACGGTCCACGCCAAGGAGGCCGTGGAGATCCTCGAAGAGAACTTCGGCGACCAGGTCTTCAAGTCCAGAATCCGCAAGGCGATCAAATTCGCCGAGGCGCCCGTAAAGGGAGCCAGCGTGCTCAAGTACGATTCCGGCAGCAGCGCCGCGAACTACTACCGCGAGTTGGCGAAGGAGGTTCTGGCGAACAATGAGTCGACGTAACAAGCGGGCCAGCATGCGCGAGGGGCCTCTGTCCGATCTTTTTCGTTCGACGTCTGAGGATGCTCCGGACGAGGGTTCTGAGCGCGAGCCCACGGGCCCTGCCGCGGAGGGTGGCCAGAGCGCTGAGCCTGCGGGTCCTGTCGCGGAGGGTGACCCGTCGTCCTCGCAAGCTGCGGGCGACGTCCCACCCTCGTCGCCACCCGCCGGAGAAGCTGCTCAGGGACCAGCCGAGTCGGGTCTAGAAAGCTCCCAAGAGACGCCGCCTGAGCGGTTGAAGCGCGTTTTCTCCGAGGAGCCGAGCTATGGGCGGCGGGAGCTAGAGCCGATTGTCGAAGCTCCTCGTTATGGGCGGGAGGAGCCTGAGTATGAGCCGCCTGGCAGCGGCGAGCCGCATCAGCCCGTTATTCGGGTCGTGGGGGTTGGCGGTGGTGGCGTCAACGCCGTGAACCGGATGGTGGAGGCTCGGATTCCCGGGGTTGAGTTCATGGCCGTCAATACGGACCTTCAGTCGCTGCAGCTCTGCATGGCCGACGTGACGATCCACATTGGTGAAGAGCAGACTCGGGGGCTCGGCGCCGGAGCGGATCCGGAGCTTGGGCACCGTTCGGCTTTCGAGGAGCAGGACAAGATCAAGCGCCTGCTCAAGGGCTCCGACATGGTCTTCGTCGCCGCCGGCGCCGGTGGCGGCACGGGCACCGGCGCCGCGCCGGTAATTGCCCGACTCGCCCGCGAGGTCGGCGCGCTGACCGTCGGCATCGTCACCAAGCCGTTCAGCTTCGAGGGCAGCCGCCGCGGCAACCAGGCGAGCAAGGGCATCGAGGAGCTGGCCGCCGAGGTGGACACGTTGATCGTCGTCCCCAACCACCGACTGCTCGAGTTCCTCGACCAGCAGACTTCGATGGTCGATGCCATACAGGTGGCCGACGACGTCCTGCGCCAGGGGGTCCAGGGGATCTCCGACCTGGTCACGCTGCCCGCCGTGATCAACCTCGACTTCGCCGACGTGCGCACGATCATGTCGGAGGCCGGCCGGGCATTGCTCGGCATCGGCATGGGCCATGGCAACGAGCGGGCGGTGCTGGCGGCCGAAAAAGCGATCTCCTCGCCGCTGCTGGAGACCTCGATGGAGGGGGCCCGGGCGATCCTGCTTTCGATCACCGGCGGCGCCGACCTATCCCTGGTCGAGGTCAGCGAGGCGGCGAAGGTGGTCGGCGAGGCCGCCCATCCCGACGCCAACATCATCTTCGGCGCCAACGTCGACGAGGAGCTTGGCGATCAGGTCTGGGTGACGGTCGTCGCGACCCGCTTCGACGGTCGCGCGGCGCCACCGCGCCGCGTCGCCGAGCCGATGATCCGCCGCAGCAAAGACGCTCCACGCTCCTCGCGCCGGCCCGAGCGCTCGGGTGAGCTCGGCATCGACGTCCCAGAGTTCCTCCCTGGGTAGAGGACCCTTCCTCCCCTGCGGCAGTGCATGGGTGGCTGTAGACCTTCGCCTGACGTTGTCCTCGGAAGCCTGAATAGCTCTGCTATTCAGGCTTCCTGCGTCCTAGTCATGCTCGGTTTTCGCTCACCCATGCACCACCGCATCATCGGGAGGGGCCTCTACCCAGGGCCCGAACGATGAGCGGGGTCGTCGCCGCGGGCCACCCGCTGACCGCCGAGGCCGGGGCTCAGGTGCTGCGCGAGGGCGGCAACGCTGTCGATGCTGCCGTCTGCGCCGCGCTCGCTTCCTTCGCGGTCGAGAGTCCCCTGACCGGCTTCGGCGCGGGTGGATTCATGATGGTCCACCGGGCTGGAGAGACGACGCTGCTCGACTTCTTCGTCGCAGCGCCCGGCGGCGATGGAGGGGAGCGCGGCGCCGAGCTGGTGCCGGTCCCCGTTCACTTCGATGCCGAGACGGTGCAGACGTTCTACGTCGGCCCCGTCTCCTGCGGGGTGCCCGGTACCGCTGCCGGCCTGGAGGAGGCGCTGCGGCGCTTCGGCTCGATGCCCCTCGCCGAGCTGGTCAGGCCGGGCGTGCGCCTCGCGCGCGAGGGGGCGCCGGTCAATGCCGAGCAGGCCTACATCCTCGACATCCTCGAACCGATCCACGCACGCCTCGCGGGCACTCGGGAGCTCTACGCGCCAGCCGGGCGGACTCTCCGCGAGGGCGAGCTCTTCCGCTTCGAAGAATTGGCGCAGGCGCTGGAGCGCTTCGGCGCCGAGGGCGCCGAGCCGTTCTGCCGCGGCGAGATCGCGGCGGCGCTGAGCGAGTACGTAGGCGAGCACGGTGGCACGCTCGGGGCGAAGGACCTGGCCGACTACGAGACGATCGAGCGGCGACCGATCCGCATCGGCTTCCGCGATACCGAGGTGGTGACGAACCCGCCGCCCTCCTCGGGCGGCATCCTGATTGCCTACTGCCTCGGCTTGCTCGAGCGCCTCGGCGAGCGCAGCGGTCCCGAGCAGCTGGTTGCCGCGATGGGCGCTGCCAACGCTGCCCGGGGCGAGGCCTTTGCCGAGGCGCTCTACGGCGAGGGCCTCGAGGCCAGCCTGCTCGACTCCGGCGCACTTGACCTTTCCGCCGGAGACCTGCTCGGCTCGACCACTCACATCTCGGTCATCGACCGCGAGGGGATGTGCGCCAACGTGACCTGCTCCAACGGCTCGGGCTCAGGAGTCCTCGTCCCCGGCACCGGCGTGATCCTCAACAACATGCTCGGCGAGGAGGACCTCAACCCGCTCGGCTTCCACGCGATCGCGCCGGGACGGCGGGTGCCTTCGATGATGGCGCCGACCGTGGTCCTGCGCGATGGCCAGATCGCGATGGGAATCGGCAGCGCCGGCTCCAACCGGATTCGCTCGGCGATCCTGCAGACGATCGTGCGTGCGGTAGAGCAGGGGATGGCGGCGGCTGAGGCGGTGCGGGCGCCGCGCCTGCATTTTGAGCAGGGCGTCGTCCAGGCCGAGCCCGGGATCGACGAGGAGGCGCTGGCGCGGCTCGAGGCGCGCGGGATCCCGGTCTTGCGCCGCCCCGCAATCAATCTCTTCTTCGGCGGCACACAGGCGGTTGCCCGCGACCCAGCTACAGGCGAGCTCGTCGGCGGCGGCGACCCACGCCGCGGTGGGGCTGTGGCGATGGCCTGACTGGCGACTTATCCGTCTATATGACGGATAAGTCGCCAGTCGAGAGAATGCCGCATGGCGATGATCGACTTTGAGGCAGAGGGGCTTCTCTCCGGCGTCGACGGCGAGGTTCGGCAGGACCGCCTCGCCCTGCTCGAACAGCTCGCCGGCGAAGGCGTGACGCTGGAGGAGCTGCGCGAAGCGGTCGAGGGCGGACGGCTCACCTTGCTGCCGGTGGAGCGGGGCATCGCCGGCACCGGGCCCCGCTACACCCGGGGCGAAGTGGCCGAGCTCTCGGGCGCCGACCTCGGCCTGCTGCAGCGTGCCAGCGCGGCGCTTGGCATCCCTTACCCAGAGGCCGACGAGCGGGTCCTCGCCGAGGCGGACCTGGAGGCGGCTCGCCGTGTCAAGGCGTTCCTCGACGCCGGTCTCCCTGAGGACGGCATCATTCAGGTCGCGCGGACAATCGGCATGGGTACGGCAAGGATCGCCGAGGCCAATCGCGAGATCACCGTGCGGACGCTGATGCAGCCCGGCGACACCGAGCGCGACCTCGCCCTGCGCTTCGCTGCGGCCGCGGAGCACATGCTGCCGCTCTTCGAGCCGACCCTCCTCTATGCGCAGCGGGCCCATCTCCTCGAGCAGATCCGCCGCGACGTGATCGGTGCAGCCGATCTCGCCTCGGGCGAGCTGGGTGCGACGACCGAAGTCTCAGCCTGCTTCGCCGACCTGGTCGGCTTCACCAAGCTCGGCGAGGAGATCGCGCCGGAGGAGCTGGGCCTCGTCGCAGGCCGGCTCGAGGAGATGGCGAGCGCGGTCGCCGAACCGCCGGTGCGATTGGTGAAGACGATCGGCGACGCGGCGATGCTGGTCTCGCCCGACGCCGAGCTGATGACCGATGCGGCGCTGCGCCTGGTCGAGGCCGCAGAGCAAGAGGGCGAGGAGTTCCCTCGCCTGCGGGCCGGCATCGCCCGCGGTCCCGCCCTGGTCCAGAGCGGCGACTACTACGGGCGCTCGGTCAATCTGGCAAGCCGCATAACCGGCGTCGCCAAGCCCGGCAGCGTCCTCACCGATCAGGCGGCGAGGGCGGCGGCGCCCGACGCCTTCGATTACTCCTACGCCGGCGAACGCCGCCTCAAGGGCTTCGAATCGCGAATCAAGCTGTACCGCGTGCGCCGCCCAGGGCGCGGCGACTAGGCCGGCTTGCGGGCGGAGACGAGGAGGTTGTAGAAGAGCTCGGCCGGGAGATGGGGCTCGAGCAGGCGGGTGTCGATCTTCTGCAGGGCGATGTAGCTGCGAAAGGCGAAGCGGCGCCAGCCCCAGGAGACGGAATCGGGCTCGGCGCTCGCCTCGACCGTGCGCAGCCCCCACCCCCAGGCGTTGGCGAGCAGCTCCTCGCCGCCGACGTGGCGGTCCTCGAAGCCGCACTCGCAAAGCAGGCGGCGCAGGTCTGCGGGAGCGAAGGCGTGGACGTCGACCTCGCCCTCGAGCGAGTGGCCCTCCGATTGCTCGGCCTCGGCGATCGCGCGCGCCTGTGCCTTGACCGCCCGTCGCCAGGCCGGGGCGACGAAGAGGCCGGCGCGCTTCGGCAGTGCGGCGAGGCGGTCGCCGTAGCGGGAGGGCTCGCCGGCGAAGGCGATCACGCCGCCCGGGCGAAGGACGCGGCGGAATTCGGCGAAGGCCTTCTCGAGGTCGGGGATGTGGTGCAAGACAGCGTGGCCAAAGACGAGATCGAAGCTCTCGTCCGGCAGGGGGAGCTCCTCGGCCTCGGTCTGGACGGTCTCCACTTCGAGGTTTAGGCCGGCGGCTGTATCGGCGAGCCGCTTCAGCATTCCGGCGGATATGTCGGTCGCGGTGAGGCTCTCGATCGCGCCGAGCTGCAACAGGTTCAGCGAGAAGTAACCGGTGCCGGAGCCGATCTCGAGGCCGGCGCCGAAGCTCTCTCCGCGGCGCCCGCCAAGCGCCTTGACCAGCTTCTGGCGCACCTGCTCTTGCCCGGTTGCGCCGAAGTCGATACCCCACTTGGCGTCGTACTCCTCGGCGGCGGCGTCGTGGTAGCGGGTGTTGACGTCCTTGATGTGGTCGGGGGTGGCGGTGGGGGAGGCCGGCATGGCGCGGACTCTATGCGGATCGCCGCAACGCATGGAGCGCAGGCGCCCCAATACCGTCCCGCCCCGTGGGACACGAATACGTCCAGCTCGACCAGCCGGAGGGGGTGCCGCCGCTGCCGCTCACCGGCGAGCGCACCTTGCCCGATGTGCCGGAGGAGAACTATTGGTACCGGCGCCACCTGGTCGTCTACGAGTGGATCGCCGAGCGGATCGAGGGGCTGCGGGTCGTCGACATGGCCTGCGGCGAGGGCTACGGCTCCAACGTCCTGGCCAGCGCCGCGGCAGGCGTCGTCGGTGTCGACGCCAACCCAGAGGCCCATGAGCACGCCCGCCTTCGCTACGTGCGCCCCAACCTGCGCTTCGAGCGTGACCTGGTCGAAAGCTTCGGCGAGCCCTGCGACGTCGTCGTCTTCCTGCAGACGATCGAGCACGTCGAGGACGCCGGCGCCATCCTCGAGCACTTCAACTCGATGCTTCTGCCGGGCGGCATTGCCTACATCTCAACGCCGAACCTGCTGACCCTGGCGCCGCCCGGCGCGGAGAAGTCCGACAATCCCTGGCACGTGCGCGAGTACCGCGCCGCTGAGTTCCGCCGGCTCTGCGAGGACCATTTCGCGAAGGTCGAGGTGCTCGGCCTCTTCCACGCTCGCAAGCTGCGTGCCCATCAGCTCGCGATCAAGCTCGGCTGGGATTCGGTGCACAAGAGGCTTCGACTGACGAAGCCCTTTTATGACCGATTCACTCCGGCGATCGCGAGTTCCGACTTCAGTTTGAGGACAGAAAATCTCGACGGCGCGCTGGATTTCGTGGCCGTTTGTCATGCCTGAACCATCTCCGCGGCCACCGGGGGGTGGCACGGATCTGGGGGATCACCCCGAGGAGGCGGCGCTAGCCGCCCCCGCAGCGGGTGGTGGAGCCAAATCCGCGACAGGGCCCGCCGGCTCGGAAACGGCTGGCGATCTGGCGATCGTCCTGCACAGTCACATGCCCTACGTGGAGGGCTTTGGGACCTATCCATTCGGCGAGGAGTGGTTGTTCGACGCGGTGATCCGCTCCTACCTTCCGGTGCTGGAGGTCGCCGATCGCCTGACGATGACGATCACGCCGGTGCTGGCGGACCAGCTCGAGGACGAGGGGGTGCAGGAGCGCCTGCGGCGCTTTCTGATCGATTGGCGCATCGCCGCTGCCGAGGCCGACCTCGACGATGTGCCGGCGGAATGTCGCGATGCGGTCGAGGCGGAGCTGGCCCACTACCGCCGGGTGCTCGAGCTGCTCGACGCGGACGGCGGCAGCCCGCTGCGCTCGTTTCAGCGGGTCAGCGAGGAGGGGCGGATTGCCATCGCCGCCTCCTCGGCGACGCACGCGGTCCTGCCCCTGCTCGCCACCCGCCAGGGACTCGCCCTGCAGCTGGACGCGGGCATCCGCTCGCACCGGCGGCGCTTCGGCTGGGACGGCGGCTTCTGGCTGCCGGAGTGCGCCTACGTGCCTGGGCTGGAGTGGCGGTTGGCCGAGCAGGGAGTGGGCTGGTTCTGCGCAGACCAGAGTCGCTCCGAGGAGCCGCTGGACGTGTTGAGCCCCGTTGGGACCCAGGCGGGACCAATCGCCCTGCCGATCGACTGGGAGGCGATCCAGTGGCTCTGGTCGCTGGACGGCTATCCCTCCGATCCTGCCCACGCCCAGTTTGCCGGCGAGTCCCTGCGCGGGGTGCGGATCTGGAAGGTCGGCGGCGGCGGCTACGACCCAGCCGCCGCTGAGCTCGCCGCCCGTCGCCAGGCGGCCGAGTTTCTCGCTGCGGTCGCCGCTCGCCTGAGCAAGTTCGCCGCCTCCCGCGGGCGCCGGGGCCTGCTCGTCTTCGCGATCGATACCGAGCTGCTCGGCCACTGGTGGTCAGAGGGGGCGATCTGGCTTCGCGAGGTGCTCGCCGGCGCCGACAAGGCCGGGGTGCGGTTGCTCACCGTCCCCAAGGCGCTCGCCGAGCATGAGCCGGTCGAGCGGCCGCTCCGCGCATCGACATGGGGTGAGGACAAGGACCTGCGCACCTGGGACTCCCCCGCGGTGGCCGATCTGGCCTGGGGCGCCCGCCGACTGGAGCTGCGGCTGCTGCGCGCCCTGCGCACGGGGTTGCGAGGAGACGGCGCCAGCCGCGCCGCGCGTGAGCTCCTGGCGGCGCAGGCAAGTGACTGGGCCTTTCTCGACAAACGCGGTCAGGCCGGCGACTACGCGTTTCAGCGGGCCACTGCCCACGCCGAAGCCGCCCTGCAGGCCATAGACTCTCCGGCCATCGCCGCTCCGCGCATGCGCGCACTCGCCCCTGACCTGAGCCTTTCGCCGCTCCTGCAGTCGTGACCCGCGTCCTCATTCTTTCCTGGGAGTACCCGCCGCTGATCGAGGGTGGCTTGGCACGCCACGTTCGCAAGCTCTCCGAGGCGCTGGTCGAGCGCGACATCGAGGTCCATGTGCTCACCCGTGGCGGCGAGGAGTCGCCGGCCGAAGAGCAGCGTGGGGGGGTGGTCATTCACCGCATCCGCGAGCCCAAGCGCCCGACCGACCTCGGCGAGTTTGTCGCCTGGGTGGAGCGGATGAACTCCGACATGCTCGCCGCCGGCGTCGAGCTCGGCGACCGTTACAGCTTCGACCTCGTGCACGGCCACGACTGGCTTGTCGCCAACGCCTGCGACCACCTAGCCAAACGCTTCAGCGCGCCACTGCTGACGACGATCCACGCCACCGAGCACGGCCGCCACCAAGGCTGGGTCGACAAGCACCCCCAGACCTACATCCACGGGGTCGAGCGCTGGATCACCAACCGCTCCGACCGGGTCATCGCCTGTTCGCATTACATGCGCGAGCAGATCGTCGACATCTTCGGCGTCGACGAGGAGCGCATCTCCGTGATCCCCAACGGGATCGACCCGGATGACCTGCAGCCGCAGGACCCGGCCGAGTTGACTCGACTGCGCTCCGAGTTCGCGGCCCCGGAAGAGAAGCTCGTTCTGCTGATCGGGCGGCTCGTCTACGAGAAGGGGTTCCAGCTCGCGCTGGAGGCAATGCCGCGGCTGATCGAAGAGGTCCCTGGCACACGCTTCTTGATCGCCGGCTCGGGGACTCACGAGGCCGAGCTGCACAAGCAGGCCGAGGACCTGGGTTTGATGGACCACGGCACCTTCCTCGGCTGGATCGGCGATGACGTCCTGCACTCGCTCTACCGGATCGCCGACCTCACCGTGGTGCCCTCGATCTATGAGCCCTTCGGCCTGGTCGCGCTCGAGGCAATGGCCTCGGGCTGCCCTTGCATCGTCGCCGACACCGGCGGCCTGCGCGAGGTCGTCCCTCACGAGGAGGTGGGCCTTCGCTTCCGCGCTCACGACCCGGAAGCGCTCGCCGAGGTTGCGATCCGTGTCCTCTCCGATGACGAGCTCGGCCGCAGCCTGGTCGCCGAAGCCTACGAGCACCTGCGCCGCTTCGACTGGGGCGACGTCGCCGAGCAGACGGCGGCGGTTTACGCCGACCTGGCAGGCGCCAAGCTGGACCCCGCATAGGCGGCCAGCCGCTCCACGCCACCTAGTTCGACTGCGGGTCTCCGCTCGGAGCGACCGAGAAGCTGCCGACGGTGACGCTTCCGGGCGTCCAGTCGATTCCCGCGATCAACTCGCTCGGCGAGATGGAGAGAGCGCCGGCGAGCTTGACGAGCGTGTCGATGCGCGGGATCCGTCCGCCGCGCTCCAGCAGGCCGATCTCCGTCCTGTGGAGCGAGGCGTTGTGGGCGAGCTCCTCCTGTGTGAGGTTTGCCTGCCGCCGACAGCGGGCGAGGTTCTCCCCAAAGCGGGCCCCGATGTCCATCGGCGGGATTGTGCTGTCTGCAGGAGAAGAGATCTACAGCCTCGAAAGTTTCGCCTTCAAGCTGGACCTCAGGGTCTCAGACAATACATTCCTTTTACTGCTGACGTCCGCCGGGTGGGCGGTGCCGACAGCACTAGTCCGGCGGCTGCAGGGTCGTCCAGGCCGATGGATCCGGCTCGACCGGATCGGCCCAGCGAAGCTCCTGGGGCGACTCTCTCATCCTGATCACCCGCGCCGGGATCCCGGCGACGACGGCGTTGGCTGGAACGTCCTTGGTGACGACCGAATTGGTGCCGACGATCGAGTTGTCGCCGACGCTGACCCCGCGCAGGACACAGGCGCCGTAGCCGATCCAGACGTTTGAGCCGATCTGCACGTCGCGCTTGTAGATGCCCTGAAGGCGGATCGGACGCTCGACCTCGACCACGCCGTGATCGAAGTCGATGAACATCGCCCGGTCGGCGATCACGCACTGCTCGCCGATCCGAACCCGCTGGTAGGCGGAGATCGTGCACTCCTGTCCCATAACGGTCTTGGCGCCGATCTCCACCTCGCCCTCGTGACAGCGGATCTTGGTCCCGTCGCCGATCCAGACGAAGCGGCCGAGGCCGAGCCTGCCGTTGCGGCCGATCTCGAGTTCGAGGCCGCGGCCGAAGAAGACGAGGCCGTCGGTCCGCCAGCGCCGGCCGGCGCTGGTGAAGAGGCGCCGTCGCAGGTAGCGGACCAGCAGCCGTCCGTACTGCAGGTTCAGCATCCGGTGCTGGGCGAGGAAGCGGGTCGTTCGAATCACGGCGGCGAGGACTCTAGACTCACCGGGCCTTGACCGACGTCGCCAAGAAAGCCCCGCTCGCCGAGCGGCTCGTCGCCGGGGACAAGCGTGCTCTGGCCCGGGCCATCACCCTGATCGAGTCCGATGATCCGGCCGGCTGGGAGCTGGTCCGCGAGGTCTATCCGCGCACCGGCAAAGCGCGGATCGTCGGCTTCACCGGTCCCCCGGGGGTTGGCAAGAGCACGCTGATCGGGGCATTGACGGCGGAGCTGCGCAAGGGCGAGCGCCAGGTCGCGGTGCTCTCGATCGACCCCTCCAGCCCGTTCACCCATGGCGCACTGCTCGGCGATCGGATCCGGCTCTCCGACCATTTCCTCGACCCTGGGGTCTTCATCCGCTCGATGGCCTCGCGTGGCGCCCTTGGCGGCCTTTCCGAGGCGGCGCTGCAGGTGGCATTGGCGATGGACGCGGCCGGCAAGGACGACGTGCTGATCGAGACCGTCGGCGTCGGCCAGGCCGAGATCGACATCGTCGACCATGCCGACACGATCGTGCTGGCGCTTATGCCGGGCTCGGGCGACTCGATCCAGGCGCTGAAGGCCGGCGTGATGGAGATCCCCGACGTGATCGTCGTCAACAAGGCCGACCACCCGATGACCGACACGATGGTTCGCGAGGTACGTGGCGTGCTCGCCCTCTCGCATGATCCGGAGGGCTGGAAGGTGCCGATCCTGCGCACCGAGGCGGCCCGTGGCGAGGGCGTCGCCGAGCTCGCCGAGGCGATCGACGAGCACCGCTCTTTCATCGAGGCGGCCGGCACTCTGCAGGAGCGCCGCGCCCGCAACCTGCGCAACGAGGTGCTGGGCATCGCGACCTCGCGGATGCGACGCCGGATGGAGGCGACCGCCGCCGGCGACCCCGCCACCGAGGCGCTGCTGGATCGGGTGGTCAGCCGCGAGCTCGATCCGGCGAGCGCCGCTTCGGAGCTGTTGGAGCGCCAGTCGAATGGATGATTCCGCAGGCGCGACGTTGCCTTCGGTGAGCGAGGCGAGGGGATGGATCGGCGATCAGGTAGACGACGTGAGCGGAACGGGCGCCGGTCAGGTCCATGGCCTATTCGTCGATGCCGACGGTGGTGAACCGACCTGGCTGATCGTCAAGCAGGGCCGTTTCGGCGGCAGCCTCGTCGCGGTCCCGCTGCGCGATTGTGCCGCGGCTGCCGGCCGGGTCTGGGTCTCCCACCAGCGGGAGGTCATCCGCAGCTCTCCAGTCGTCGACCCGAGCCGTCCTTTGCTGCGCGAGCACGAGCTGACGATCTGCGCCCACTACGGCATCGGCGAGCGGGTCGGTCGAGCCGCCGAGGCGGTCGGACGCCCGGCCGCTGCGGTCACTTCTCAACCCTCCCCGTAGCGTTCTTCGAAGCGCGACGTCGGGGAGTTTTTAGGCGACGACCAGATGAACACTGAACCGAGGACCGTCATCTCCTCGTAATCCTGAGCTGGAAAGGTTGAGCTGATGGCACTGCTGATCTTGTTCGGCTTCATCGCGGGAGCGGGGACCGCGCTCTCGCCCTGCGTGCTTCCGGTGCTGCCAATTGCCCTGTCCGCCGGCGCGACGGGCGGGCGGCGGCGTCCGCTGGGGATCGTCGTCGGCCTGGCCGTCTCCTTCACCTTTGCCACCGTGGCACTGGTCTATGTGATCTCGGCGCTCGGCCTGCCCAACGACCTGCTGCGCAAGCTGGCGATCGCCGTGCTGCTCGGCTTTGGCGTCGTCCTGATAATCCCCTCGCTTGCCGCGCGGATCGAGGCTTGGTTGAGCCGCTTCGCGAGCCGGGCCGGGATCGTCAGTCCGAGTGGCGATGGCTTCTGGTCCGGAACGGCGGTCGGCGCCAGCCTCGGCGTCGTCTACGCGCCCTGTGCAGGGCCGATTCTGGCGGGGGTGCTCGTCGTTTCGGCGTCGCAGCCGTTCACGGCGGGGCGGCTCGCCGTGGCGCTTAGCTATGGCATCGGCTCCGCGGCCGTCCTTTACTTCCTGATGTTGGGCGGGAGGCGCCTGGTCGCGCCACTCGCCCGCCGCGGCGGCGGCCTGCAGGTGGCAATGGGTGCCGTAATGGTCGTCGTCGCCCTGGCGATGCTCGGAAACTACGACGTCAGGTTTCAGAACAGGATCGCCAGCGACCTTCCCCGCTTCCTGGTCGACCCGACCAAGAGCCTGGAGGCTTCGGCATCTGCCCAGGCCGCTCTTGAAGACGTTCGCGGCGAATCCGCCCACGGCGTGGGTGCCGCCGCTGCCAGCGCGCTGCGGTCAAAAACGGCCGCAAACGGGCAGACCAATCTGCCGGTACTCGGCAGCGCTCCCGAATTCGTCGGCAACGCTCATTGGTTCAATACTCGCGACGATCGCCCGTTGACCTTGCATGCGCTGCGCGGCCGTGTCGTTCTGGTCGACTTCTGGACCTACAGCTGCATCAACTGCCTGCGAACGCTGCCCTACCTGACGGCCTGGGACAGGAAGTACCGCGAGGACGGCCTGACGATCGTCGGCGTCCACTCGCCGGAGTTTCCCTTCGAGAAGGAGGCAGGCAACGTCGAAGAAGCGATCGAGCGCAACGGCATCCACTATCCGGTTGCCCAGGACAATGAGCTGGCCACCTGGACCGCCTACGGAAACCAGTACTGGCCGGCCGAGTACTTCATCGACGCGGAGGGACGGGTGCGCTACGCCCACTTCGGCGAGGGGGAGTACGGCAAGAAGGGGCAGATCATCCGCCAACTCCTGGCCGAAGCGGGCAGAAAGGTCCCGGGGCAGAAGACCCAAGTTCATGCGATTGCTCCCTCGGCGACGGTCACGACGCCCGAGACCTACCTCGGCGCGGCGCGCGCCGAACGCTTCACCAACCCGATGCTCTCGCCCGGCAGCCATGACTTCACGGCCCCCGCTTCCCTGCCCGTCAACGAATTCGCCTACCACGGGCGCTGGCGGATCGGGCTCGACTCGGCGGCGGCCGAAGGCGGCTCGCTCGATCTCAACTTCGGCGCCCGCCGGGCTTACCTGGTCCTGGGCTCACCGGGGCATCCACGCACGATGCGGGTCCTGCTCGACGGCCGGCCGATATCGGATGACGACGCGGGCGCCGACGTGCACAACGGCGTGGTCGAGATCGCCGCCCAGCGCCTCTACAACCTCGTCGACCTGCCCCGGGTCGAGGATCACGTCCTGAGTCTGGTCCCGCAGGCGGGGGTGACGGGCTATGCCTTCACCTTTGGTTAGGCCGCCCGGGACAATGGCTGCGATGGCCGAGACATCGCATGGCACCGTGCTCGTCGTCGACGACGAGCCGACCATCGTGGAGGTGGTCGGCCACTACCTCGAGCGTCAGGGGTACGAGGTCCTCGGGGCGGCGGACGGGCCGGAAGCGCTGCGGGTGGCCGAACAGGCTCATCACGACCTGATCGTCCTCGACGTGATGCTGCCGCAGCTCGACGGGATCGAGGTGATGCGAAGGCTGCACGAACGGCCGGGCCCGGCGGTGCCGGTGATCCTGCTGACCGCGCGGGGGGAGGAGTCCGACCGCCTGGTCGGCCTGCGGCATGGGGCAGACGACTACATAGTCAAGCCCTTCTCCCCGAAGGAATTGGTTGCACGCGTCGAGGCGGTGTTGCGTCGGATCTCGCCGCCGAGCGAAGAGGCGTCGGCGCCGATCGTGGTTGGGCCGCTGCGGATCGAGCCGGCGATGCGGACGGTGACGCTCGACCGCGAGGAGCTCTCGTTGACGCAGCGCGAGTTCGATCTCCTCGCCTTCCTCGCTGCCAGCCCCGGCCAGGTCTTTTCGCGCGACCAGCTGATGGAGGCGGTTTGGAACGATCCGTCCTTCGCCGACACCAGCACGGTCACCGTCCACGTCCGTCGCCTGCGGGCCAAGCTCGGCGACGATCCGTCCCAGCCCCGGTTCATCGAGACGGTCTGGGGCGTCGGCTACAGGTTGCGGCCTTGAGCGGGGAGCAAGACAAGATCCCCGCTGGTTGTGCGCGCCATCGAGCGAAGCGCGAGGCGATCTTGTGAAGCGTGCCGCGATCATCGCGATCGCCGCCTTTCTCGCCGGCGCCGCGGCCGTCGCCGTGCCGCACTGGATGGGGATCGCGCAGGTGGTTCTCGTCGCGCTGGCCGTCGCCGGCGCAGCGCTTGCCGCCGCGCTGGCAGTGCGCCTTGCGATGGAGGAGCGCTCGCGACGCCAGATCGAGGAGGCGCGCCGGCAGATGGTCGCCGCCGTATCGCATGACCTGCGAACGCCCCTTGCCTCGCTGCGGCTCCTGGTCGAGGCGATTGACGACGGTGTCGCCACCGGAGAGACGCGCGAGCGCTATCTGGGTGAGATGCAGACCCACGTCGAGGCGCTGACGGCGCTGATCGACGACCTCTTCGAGCTCTCGCGGATCGAGGCGGGGGAGATCTCCTGGACGATGCGTCAGGTCGAGCTGCGCGGGTTGATCGACGACACGGTCGCCGCGATGCGAGCGCCGGCGGAGGCGCGCGGCGTCGTCCTCGCCGCCGAGCTGCCAGCCGAAGAGGTGCTGGCGCAGGCCAACGCCGAGAAGCTCCAGCGGGTGCTCTTCAACCTGATCCAGAACGCGATCCGCCACACCCCAGCGGACGGCAGCGTCACGGTCAGGGCGCGCAGCGCCGGAGGGAACGTCGAGATCGAGGTCGCCGACGACGGCGAGGGCATTTCGGCGGCCGACGGCGAGCGGGTCTTCGACGCCTTCTACCGCGGCGATGAGTCGCGCAGCGAGGACGGGGCCGGCCTGGGCCTGGCGATCTCCCGCGCGATAGTCGAGGCCCACGGCGGCCGTATCTGGCTGGACGACGGCGCGCCGGGCACCCGCGTCCGCTTCACGCTCCAGCCCGCCTGACGTCGAGCTTCAGGCGCGTATCGCGGTCAGGGCCCTCGGGAATCCCTCCCCAGGAACTCCCGCGAAGCGGCCTGGGGAGGGATTCCCGAGGGCCCCTGGGTCCGACCTAGCAACCCAGCTGGCGCGCGATCACCATCTGCTGGACCTCGTCCGTGCCCTCGCCGATGGTGAGGATCTTCGCGTCACGGTAGAAGCGGCAGACGGGGTACTCCTCGATGAAGCCGTAGCCGCCATGGATCTGGACGGCCTCCTCGGTTGCCCTGACCGCGAGGCGGCCGGTGATCAGCTTCGCCTGGGCGGCGGTGAGGGTGAACGACTTGCCGGCGTCCTTCTCCAGCGCCGCCCGCCAGGTGAGCAGCCGCGCCGCCTCGATCTGAGCCGAGAGGTCGGCGATCTTGGCCTGGATCGATTGGAACTTGGCGATCGCCTGGCCAAACGCCTGGCGCTCCTTGGCGTAGGAAATCGCCTCATCGAGGGCTCCCTGGGCAAGGCCGACGCCCATCGCCGCGACGCCGATCCGCCCCCCGTCGAGGATGTGAAGGAAGTTCTTGAACCCGTCACCGCGACGGCCGAGCAGGTTGCCTTCTGGCACCCGGCAATCCTCAAAGCTGAGCGGCCGCGTATCCGACGCGTTCCAACCCATCTTCCGGTACCCCTCGCCGATCTCGTAGCCGGGAGTGCCATTGGGCACGATCAGGTTGGAGATCTCCTTGCGGCCGTTCGCTTCGCCCGTCACCGCGGTGATCGAGACGCAGCCAGAAATGTCCGTTCCCGAATTCGTGATGAATTGCTTGGCCCCGTTGACCACCCATTCCCCGTCTTCGGGCTTCGCCGTGGTCCGCACGTTTCCAGCATCGGAGCCGGCCTCAGGCTCAGTCAGCCCAAATGAAGCAAGCCGTTCCCCGGTGCAGAGCCGCGGCAGCCATTCGGCCTTCTGCGCGTCACTGCCCCAGAGGTAGATCGGCATCGTCCCCAGCGAAGTGTGCGCGGCCATCGTGATGCAGACCGAAGAATCAATCCGTGCCAGCTCTTCAACGGCAAGCACGTAGGAAAGCGTGTCCGCGCCGCCTCCGCCGTACTCCTGCGGAAACGGAATTCCCATCAGCCCCAGGCCACCGAGCTTCTCGACGATCTCGTAGGGAAAGGCCTTGGTGCGGTCCAGCTCCTCGGCCACCGGCTTGACCTCCGCCAGGGCGAACTCGCGGACGGTGTCGCGCAGCAGTCGTTGCTCGTCGCCGAGATCGAAGTTCACCGGACGATCCTATTTGGACGGGTTGGTAGTGGACCGCCCCCCATGGGAGACTGGAGCGCGTGACTCGCTTGCGGTGGTGGCCGCCCATGGTTGCAGCGGCTGTCCTGTTCCTCGGCGTCGTTGCTGGACCCGCCGCCGGATCTTCGCCCCAGACCCTCGGCCACACACCATTCTCGACCGAAGGCGGATGCACCCTCTGTTCGGCAGTCCAGCTGGGCGACAGCACGAGTCCCAACTCCTACGAAGCGCCATCCGGCGGCGTGCTGAGCAGGATCAGCTTCTACGTCGGGCCCTTCGCGGAAGCGAGCGACTACGTCCAGGCACG
>JAJKHV010000053.1 GCA_021154855.1 Solirubrobacterales bacterium | reverse complement strand
TCGGGGCTAACTACAGGCCCGGGGACGAGGAAGCCCGCAGCTCCGCGCCGGAGCCCTTCGACGTCGACCCCGATCAGCAGGACCGGGGAACGCGGGCGCACCATGCGACGCAGAACAGCCTGGCGCAGATCGTCCGCGAGCACGGGCTGACGCCGCGCTCGCCCAACGGCGAGCCGAACTTCGACCTCGCCTGGCAAGAGCCAGACGGACGGCTCGTGGTCGTTGAGGTCAAGAGCGTTACCGATAAAAACGTCGAGAAGCAGATGCGACTCGGGCTAGGCCAGGTGCTTCGGTATCGAAGCCTGCTCGCTGCGAACGAGGCGGATGTGGCCGCCGTCCTGGCGTTGAGCGCCCCGCCGCGGGATCCGAAATGGATCGAGCTTTGCGATGAACTTGGCATCGGCCTGATCTGGCGACCTCAGCTGGGTGAGATGCTCGACGCCTGGCTGCGCTAGACGCACCGGGGCGCGGCGAGCTTCCGCTTGGCCGTCCGCCTTCTGCGCGAAGGTTGGGGCTCGTGAGCCAGGCCGCACCACCCATCGCTGCGGTCGCCCCGCCCCGGGATCCCGGACCGTTCCTGCGCTGGGCGGGCGGGAAGACGCGCCTGCTCCGTCACCTCCTTCCGTACATTCCCGAGCAGTTCGACCGCTATTTCGAGCCATTTTTGGGCGGCGGGGCCGTCTTCTTCGCGATTCGGGAGCGAGCCCGGGGGCCGATCGTCCTTTCGGACCTCAACGAGGAGCTGATCAACATCTGGCGGGTCGTGCGCGACGAGCCAGATGCCTTCCTTGACGCACTTGCCGCCTACGAGGGTAAGAACGACGAGCAGTCGTACTACGAGGTTCGGGAAGCCGAACCGCCAACCGAGCTCATCCAGAGGGCCGCCAGGTTCGCCTATTTGAATCAGACCGCCTGGAATGGGCTTTGGCGCGTCAACCGCTGGGGACGCTTCAACGTACCCTGGGGAAACCGGCCGTTCCGCGGCTATGACGCCGGCTCCATGGCTGCGCTGACCGCGGTTCTCCAGAACGCCGCGATCGACCTCGCGGACTTTCGCGACGTACTCGAGCAACCGTCGCGCGGCGATTTCGTCTACCTCGATCCCCCGTACCTGCCGGTGAGTGACACCAGCAAGTTCTCCGGCTACACGGAAAAGCGGTTTCGGGCGGCGGACCTCGAAGAGCTCGCATCGATTTGTCAGGACCTGACGAGGCGAAAGGTGGCGTGGGTGATGTCAAATCGCGATACGGCCCTCGTCCGCGAGCTGTTTGCAGATCACGAGGTCGTTCGCATGACGACCCGGCGCTCCGTTGCCGCCCAGAACCGGCGCGACATCGAGCCGACGCAGTCTCCCGAGGCGATCGTCGTGGGCAGGGTATGAAGTCGGATTGCCCCTGGCGGAAAGTGTATGAGCCAGCCCTGCGGCTGACCGAGGGGCGAGAAGCGGTGCGACTGGCAAATCTCGCGCTGGCAGCGAGCGCGGGCGCCCTGGAGCCGCTGGACGGCAGGCGATTGCGGGCCGCGACGGGACGGCTTGCGGTCGTCGGAAAACTGGAGTGCGACGACGATTCCAAAACGTGGCGAGAACTGGCCGAGAAGGCCCAAAGCTCGGGGAGTCAGCTCGGCGGAGTTGCCGGGCACGATGCATGGGTGCGGGCTTCCCAAGAAGCCGATGCCGCTCGCAAGAGCCGCGGTGCGTACGCGACGCCCGGGGCGCTTGCCGGTCCGATGGCCCGGCTGCTTCTGCGCCGGAGTCGGCCAGAGCCCACGCGGATACTCGATCCGAGCGCGGGCGGCGGTGCATTGCTGCTGGCCGTCTTTCGGCAGATCGCAGGCCGAAGCACGGACAGGGCTGAGCTGGCCGCCGCTGCCCGGCGGCTGCACGGCGTCGAGCTCGATCCCGTCGCTCGCGAGCTCTGCTGCCTGCAGATCTGGTTGGCCTGCCGTGGATCGGACGAGATCACCTCGATCGCTTCGAGGATCCACTGCGACAACGCAATCACCCGCAGCTGGAGCGAGGACGAGCCTTACGACGCCCTGATCATGAACCCTCCCTGGGAGTCCCTCCGGCACGCGGGAAGCGCCGATCGAGAGGAGCGCCGGCTGACCGTCGAGCGGCTTCGCAATCCGGCCGCGGATGAGGGCAGCGGGCTGCCCCCCCTCTTCAGCTGCCAGGGGCGCGGCGACCGCAATCTGTACAAGGCTTTCCTCGAGCTGGCACCGCACCTGGTGCGCCTTGGGGCACCGATCGTCGCCCTCGTGCCGGGGGCCTGGTCCTCAGACCTGGGAACACAGCAACTTCGGGAGCTCTATCTCTCGCACACGTCGGTGGAGCAGTGGACCAGCTTTGAGAACCGTCAGGGTTACTTTCCGATCGACGGCCGTTACAAGTTCGGGATCTTGCGGGCGCGACGGGATCCACGTGGGAGCAGCTCGATTCGGGTCCTCGGCATGGCCGGCGACGCTCGCCGGCTCTCCGCCCGTCATGTGCGCGTCGCAGCCTCGACGCTGGCGTCGATCGGCGGCTCCTCGCGGCTGATCCCCGATCTGGTGTCCGACGGTGAAGCGCGCCTGCTCGGCAAGATCGGCGCGACGGGAACGCGCCTGCTGGCGGGAGGGTCGGCACTGGGCACGATCGCCTACGAGCGTGAACTCGATCTCACCGAGGATCGCAAACGGGGAAAGCTCGAGCTCTCGGTCCAGGCGCGCCGGGTCGGTGCCGACCGCTGGATCGGCCGGAACGGCGAGCCCCTGTGTCCCCTGATCGAGGGTCGCATGGTCGGTCAGTACGACTTCTTCGAGAAGTCCTGGGTCCGCGGTTCGGGCCGTACCGCCCTCTGGACCTACAACAACGGCCATGGTCTGGCCGATTGCCAGCCACAGTTCCTGGCCTCGCCGGCGCCGGAGCCGCGCCACCGCCTGGCGATCTGCGACGTCACCTCAGCCACCAACACGCGCACCGTTCATGCGGCCTGGCTGCCGCAGGACTGGCGCTGCGGAAACACCGCCCCGGTTCTCGTCTTCGAGGATGAGACCCGGACCCTCGCCGCGCTCGCGGTGCTCAACAGCATGGTCTTCGACTGGCAGGCGCGACGGCTCGTTGCTGGTCTGCATCTCAATCGCTTCTACCTCGAGGCGATGTATTGGCCAAGATTCGAGACCGGGGACATCGAGAACCTTGCCGAGCGCGCCCTCGAGCTGGTCAGCCTCAACCGGCGATTTCGCGAAACCGCTCCAGGCCACGCCGTCCGCCCGGCCGAAATCGATTACGTCGAAGCTCACACCGACATCGAGAGTGCCGTCGCGGCCGGCTTCGGCTTGACGGAAGACGACCTCGTCGCCGTTCTCGACCCCGATAGATCGAACAGGCGCGGGTTCTGGCGCGCCTATCGCAGCGACCCCAACGCGACGGCTATCGCTGAGCGACTCCGGGCGGGGGAAGTCTCTCGGGCGGTCTGCTGACCCTCAGTCGCGCGGCGCGTAGCGGTGATGGAACATCAGGGTGTTGCCGTCGGGATCGCTGAAGAAGGCCATGTGGCAGACGCCGCTGTCCATCGTCTCGGCGGCGAAGGAGATGCCCTTTGACTCGAGGTCCGCGCGGGCGGCCTCCACGTCCTCGACGTGGAAGGCGATCGGATGGCTGTTTGGCTCGAACTCGCGACCGATTGCGGCAGCGTCGAGGACCTGCAGCGTGAGATTGCCGGTCTCAAACTCGCCGCCGGGAATTTTTCCGTAGTCGACCGAGTGTTCGAGGCCGAGTGTCTGGCCGTAGAACTCGACGGCGGCCGGGTAGTCCTTGACGAAGACGGTGGCGAAGTCGACACCGACGATTCCGGGGCTTGAAGTGCTCATAAGGGCTCCTTGGGATCTCAGAACGGGGCTGGTCCTGCCATCTAGCAGATCCATTATCAGGCTATTGGCTCGATCTGAGCGTAGGATCGAGGCCAATGGAGCTGGGGGGAGACACGAAGGCGGTGCTGCTGCTCTCGGCGGCGATGTTCCTCTGGGCGCTGCTGCTGGGAGTTTGGAAGTTTCGCCAGATGGACGCAGCCGAGGATGGGCTGGCGCATCCGTACGTCGACGTCGCCCACCGGGCGGCTCTGCTCTACAGCTTCGCCTTGCTGTTGATCGCCACCTTTGTCCAGCTGAGCGGCTGGGGCGTGCTGGTCAACCTGCTCGCGGCGGGTGCCCTCGCCTTCTACTTCTTCGCCGCGGTTGCCGGCTATGCGTTTCACGGTTGGAAGCGCGATACCGACAACCAGTTTCGCCGGCCGGTGCATGGTATGGATGCCTTCATGGCCAGCCTGATCGTTGCTGAGATCGGCGGCTGGCTGGTCCTGGTCGCCGGCTTCCTCGACGCCCAGGTCTTCTAGTGCACGACGCAGCCCGGGCTGCGGACGCCGCCTGAGGGGAACCCTTTCGCAAGCGCGTCGGCGATCGGGCGGGCCCGCGCCGGTGATCTGGAGTGGTAGAGCTGGCGCGATCGCCCCTCCGGAATTCGACGGCTGGGCGAGCAGGATGTCGGTGGTCAGATAGCCGTTGAGGGGGAAGAAATTTTAATCCCGAGGAAGAAATTTAATCCTTAGCAGCCCACTGGGAGCCACGCGAATTCCACCTGACGCCCCGTTATGCGGCACAGCGGGCGACGTAAATCGCCTTGGTGTGAATCGTGTCGTCGAGCGGTTGCTTGAGGATTCCGTCGGTGTAAATGCCGTAGACGTCGATGCACTCCAGCCCGGCTCGCTCCAGCGCTTCTAGAACCTCCACTTCGGGGAAGTGGCGTTGGCGGTGGGTCATGGCCGGAGCATCAGCTGCGCCTTGTTCATCGTTGTCCGAGCTCACTTCGAGGCGCGACTCGCAGATCGAACCAGGCGCCACGTCCGCCGTTGCCAAGCCTTTCCACACCAGGCGGCGTCCTTCCCGCTCGATCACTTCGGTTTCAGCGAAAAATGTGCGATAGGCGAGCAGCTCGTTGACGTCAAAGAGCAATAGCCCGGTCGGCGCCATGTTTGCTCTCATCCCGGCCAGCGCCCGCTCCAGTTCCTCTGGACTGAGCAGATAGTTGATCGCGTCATCAAGTGCCCAGACCAGATCGAACTCGCCAAGGCAAGGCAGCGCGAGCATGTCGGCGAGCTCGAGCCGAACCGACGCTCCCGCCTTCTCTCGAGCCAGCGACAGCATTGCCGCGGAGATGTCGCAGCCGGTCACTTCCCAGCCGCGCGGCAACATCGGCATGAAGCTCTTGCCGGTCCCGCAGCCGACGTCGAGGAGGCGCTTGCCGTGCAGGCCATGCTGCTCCAAAACCTCCAGCAGGTCGGCGATCCAGCCCTCATAGTCGTGGTGGGCAGTGAAGTCGTCGTAAACCGGGGCCATCGCCTCATAGGTTCGCTCCGCCCACTCCCCACCTGTCCCCGTTGAGGTTGTGCCCTGCACAAATTGAAGACCTGAGTTCGATCAAGAAAGTTTCAATATTAAAATTCACCCTTTTGGTTTTAAAAGTAGTACGGTCGAGCAATCAAAGTTTCCTTTATTCAAAATTCAAATTCTGACGGCGACGGCTGGGAGTGGGAGGAGGCGCATCGCTTCTGCGTGCGGATGGCCTATCGCTACACCAGCAATCCGAATGAAGCCGAGGACATCGCCCAGGACGCGTTGCTGCGCGCCTGGCGCCGCCGCTCAACCCTTCGCGACGGCGCCCGCCGCAAGGAGTGGCTGGGGACGATCGTCCGCAACGAGGCGTTCCGCCAGCACGCCAGGGTGCGTCCCGATCCGGTCGAAAGCGTCGAGACCTGGGAGGGCGCCGAGGACGAGCAGATTCTCTCGACGGTCGAGCGCGCTGACCTCCACGCCGCGCTGGGCCGCCTGGACGAGCGTGACCGCCAGCTGATCCAGCTTCGCTACAGCGAGGACCTCACCCAGGAGGCGATCGCGCGCCGGCTCGGCATTCCGGATGGCACCGTCAAGGTGCGCCTGCACCGGCTACGTCACAAACTTCGCAGCGAGATGGGTGCGGCGCAAGCGATGCCGCCGGCGCCTCAGCGAATCGCAGCGACGCGGCGCATCTCCTCGGCCGCCGCGCGCGGCCCGATGTAGGGCACCAGCATCGCGAAGAGCAGATCGGGCAGCATCGCCTGCAGCTGCGCTGCCCGCCCGGCCAGCAGCTCGTCTAAGCCCAGACCGGAGACCGCGCCCGCCGACATCAGCGAGATGTTTTCCGGCAGCTCACGGCCGTCGGCGAGCTCACGACCGTCCTCGAGGTAGGCGGTGAAGCGCGCAACGGCGTTCCAGTGCCGCTGCCGTGCATCGGCTCCGGCGGCGGCCACCTCGACCACCGCGGTGCGCGCCAGCTCGGGATCGAGGGCGAAGAGTTTGACGATTGTCGAGAGCCCGTTCTCGACCCGCTGCAGCCAGGGCTGGTTGCCGTCGCAATTGGCGAGGACCTCGGCGAAGACCTGTTCGACCAGCATGTCGTAGGCGGCGAGAAAGCAGTCGTGCTTGTCGTCGAAGTACTTGTAGAAGGTGGTGCGAGAGGTGGGCGCCTCGTCGATCACATCGGCGACCGAAGTCTCCTTGTATCCCTTGCTGCCGACCACGCGGATCATTGCCGCGAGGATCAGTTCACGCCGCGAGTCAGATGCCATCGACCAATCCCAGGTTGGTGGTGAACTCCGGAGTACCTTCATCATAGCGGCATGGTGTACGTAAGCGTTTACCTACTCGTTTCCGCCCACCTCCCGGGTTGCCGCCGCTGGGCCGATATACGGGACCAGCGTCGCAAAAAGCAGGTCCGAAAGCAAACCCGGCAGATACTCCGCGCGTCCCTCAGCCAGTTCGTCGGCGATCAAGCCAGCGACCGCGCCGATCGCCATCCGCGACGTATTGGCGGGCAGGCTGCGGCCGCCCGGCGCGAAGTCCCGTCCCTCCTCGAAAAGCGGCGTCAGGCGCTGTAGCGCCGCCCGGTAGCGGCGCTGGGCGGCCGGACCGGCCGCGCCAACGTCGACCAGAGCCAGGCGGGCGATCGCCGGCTCTTCAGCGAGCGCCCCAAGCAGGGCCGCCAACCCCGCGCGGGCGCGGTCGGGCCAGCGCTCCTCACCTTCATAGGCTTTCGCGACCCGCCTCATGAGCGCCTCGGCGACGTTGTCGTAGGCGGCCAGGAAGCAAGCTTCCTTGTCGTCGAACATCGCGTAGAAGGTGGTTCGGGAGATGCCTGCCTCGCGGGTCAGGTCGGCGACGGTGGCAGCGCCGTAGCCCTTCTCGGCGACGACCCGTACCGCCGCCTCGAGCAGGCGCTCGCGCTGGGAGCGCGCGATCACCTCCGGCGGCAGTCGATGGCGGCCTCTAGGCGGGCGCCATCGCTCTCGCTTCTCGCCCCCCGCCTGCGCCAACCTTCGCTCAGCCGTCCGTCGGCGCGACGGCCCGCTCGGCCTCGCGCGCTTGCCGCAGCGCCTCCTCCTGGCCAAGGTAGGGGACCATCGTGATGTAGACGATGTCCGGCAGCAGCTCCCCCAGGCGGGCGGTATTGCCGGCAAGGATCTGTCCGACGATCAGCGACTCGGCGGCGGAGAGGGCGGCTCGCCCGGCGCTCGATGGGATCGCCTGTTCCTCGACCGGGTCGTCGCGGCCGCGTTCGAGCAGCGACTGCAGGACCCGCTTGCCCGAGGCGTAGAGCTCGAAGGCGCGCTGCCCCGATGACGGTGCCTCGACCAGGGCCATGCGGGCGAAGCCGGGCCGGGTGGCAAGCAGCTCGAGGAAGGTCGCGGCCGCATCGCGCACCATCGCGGCCCAGGGCTTGTCAGGTGAGTAAACGGCGACGATCCGCCCCATCGCTTCAGCCAGCGCTAGCTCCATCGCCGCGTGGAAACAGTCCTCCTTGTCCTTGAAGAGCTCGTAGAAGGTGGCGCGCGATACGCCGGCGGGCTCGCAGACGTCGGCGATCGTGGTCGCGCCATACCCCTTGGCTGCGCAGCTCCTTGCCATCGAATTCAAGATCCGTTCGCGCTGGGAGTGGGCGACCAGCGGCTCCGGCAAGGCCTCGCGGCCGGCCGGCAGGCGCTCTTGCTCGATAACGGCTCCCAAGTCGTTGGGAGGAGCGGCGGAAGCGTTGCTTTGATGCGGAGAATTCGGGGCCACTTCAGGCACTCCCAAGGCAGACAGCCGTGTTTAGGTAAACGCGATTGTACACCCTTAGGGCGCTCTGTGGACGATCTCGTACCGAATTAATATTGCTTTCGAGTCCTGGCAACCGCTGCGGATGCCGGGATCGCCGCCGCCGAGCCGACTGTACACGGGGCGGGCGGGTGGGACGGAATCTCGGACCCCTGTACAACCTGCGGAACTGAGCTGGCAGCGACCATCTGTCGATGCAGACTGTCCCTCGCCAGATCGTCGCCTTCGGTGGTGGGGGCTTCTCGATGGAATCGGGGAATCCGCTGCTCGACGAGTACGTGATGGGTCTTTGCAAGCGTGAGCGGCCGCGGGTCTGCTTCCTTCCCTCGGCCAGCGGCGACGCCGATCACTATGTCGTTCGCTTCTACCGTGCCTTTGCGGCCAATCGCTGTGAGGCGAGTCACATCTCGCTCTTCCGCCGGGAACAGGGCCCGGGAGATCTGCGTGAGCATCTGCTCTCCCAAGATCTGATCTACGTCGGCGGCGGCAGCGTCGTCAGCCTGCTCGGCGTTTGGCGGGCCCATGGGATCGACCTGATCCTGCGGGAAGCATGGGAAGCCGGCGTCGTACTCTGTGGCCTCTCGGCTGGCTCGCTGTGCTGGTTCGAGCAGGCGGTCAGTGGCTTTCACGGGACACCGCGTCGGGTCGACGGGCTGGGGCTGCTGCCATTCAGCAACTGCGTCCACTACCAACCGAGCTCCGAACGCGGGCTCGCGTACCACGGCCTACTGGGCGAAGGGATGTGCGCGGGCTTTGCGGCCGAGGACGGTGTCGGTTTGCACTTCGTTGGCACCGAGCTGAGCCGGGTCGTCGCCTCGCGGCCGGCGGCATGCGGCTACCGCCTCGATCCGGCCGGCGACCGAGTTGTCGAGAGCCGCCTCGCCACCGCCTTCCTCGGCGATCGATCCACCGCGGCCACCCGACTGCCCCGAGTGACATCGACATCCCTCTCCGCCGCCTGATGGCAATCAGTCGCATCCTCGTCCTCGGCGGCCACGACTTCACCTCGCGCCCGCCCGATCGCGCGGTCAGCGAGCTGATGCTGCGACTGGCCACCGAGCGGGCCGCCCGGCGGCCGCGGATCTGCATCCTGCCAACCGCCAGCGGCGATACCTCTGAGCAGATCGCCCGTTTTTACACTGCTTTCGGTGAGCGGCACTGTGAGCCCTCGGACCTCTCTCTCTTCCGGCTCGGCCGGCGGCCGATGGCTCTGCGCGATCACCTCCTCGCGCAGGATCTGATCTATGTCGGCGGCGGCAGCCTGGTTAACCTGCTCGCCGTCTGGGAGGCACATGAGCTGGGCGCCATCCTCAGCCTTGCCTGGCGCCAGGGAATCGTCCTCGCCGGCCAGAGCGCTGGCGCGATGTGCTGGTTCGAGGAGGGCATCACCAAGTCCTCCGGGCACCCGAAGGCCGAGGCGGGACTAGGCATGCTCGCCGGCAGCCTCTGCGTTCACTACAACAACGAGCCAGAGCGTCGCACCGCCTACCTCGAGGCCGTCAGCAACGGCATGCCCGACGGCTACGGCCTAGACGACTACGCCGGCCTGATCTGGGAAGGTCCCGGCCCCCCATCGGCGGTGACCGCCCGTCGCGGCGCACGCGCCTACAAGGTGACGAGCTCAGACACCGGAGTCGTGGAGTCACCTCTACCCGCGAGATTCCTGCCTGCCCCCGCTCCCGCAGCACTCCGCGAGGACATCGCAGAGTTCCGCCGGATCAAAAGCATGCGCAAGCGAGC
>JAJKHV010000052.1 GCA_021154855.1 Solirubrobacterales bacterium | reverse complement strand
TTGAGCAGGGTCCCCATGATCCGCGCGCCGGTCATCCCGAACGGATGTCCGAGCGCGATCGCCCCGCCGTGGGTGTTGAGCTTCTCCAGCGGGATGTCGCACTCGTCCATGATCGGGATCACCTGAGCGGCAAAGGCCTCGTTGAGCTCGACCGTGTCGACGTCGTCCATCGTCATGCCGGCGCGGTCGAGGACCTTCTTGATCGCGCCGATCGGAGCCACGCCCATGTACTCGGGCTCGTTGCCCCAGGTTGCGGCGGTGACGATGCGGGCTCGCGGCGTCAGGCCCAGCTCCTTCGCCTTGGTGTCGCTCATCAGCAGGACCGCGGCCGCGCCGTCGTTGAGCGGACAGGAGTTGCCGGCGGTGACGCCGCCGCCGCCAAAGGCCTCGGGCAGCTGGCTCAGCTTCTCCAGCGTCGAGGAGGCACGCGGGCCGTCGTCCTTGCTGACCTCGGTGCCGTCGGGCAGCGTCACCGGCACGATCTCGCGCTCGAAGAAGCCGTCCTCCTGCGAGCGCACCGCCAGTTCTTGAGAGCGCTGGGCGAACTTGTCCATGTCGGCCCGGCTGACCTCGTAATGGTTCGCGACGTTGACCGCGGTCAGGCCCATGTCGATGTAAGCATTGGGCTGGCCGTCGTTGCCCTGCAGATTGGTGTTCTGGTCGTCTGCCCCTGCCGGCTCCGTGCGCTCGTTGTAGCGGCTCACCCACTCGACCCCGGCGCCGATGTAGACGTCGCCCTCGCCGGCCTTGATCGCATTGCCGGCGTGGCGGATCGCATCGAGGCTGGAGGAGCAGTAGCGCGAGACGGTGACCCCGTTGACCGTCTGCGGCAGCTTCTCGGAGAGCAGCGAGATGATCCGGCCGATGTTGAACGCCTGCAGGCCCTGCGGCATGCCACAGCCGCAGAAGAGGTCCTCGATCGTGGCCGGGTCCACCTCCGGGTTGCGCTCGAGCAGCTGGTCGACCACGTAGGCGCCCATCTCATCGGGGCGCAGCTGGGCCAGCGAGCCCTTGAAGGCGCGGCCGATCGGGGTGCGGATGGTGTCGACGATTACTGCCTCGGGCATGCGGGTCTCCTTGAAGGCTGGGGTCGGGAAGTGCGGGCCGCAGGCTAGTGGATTGAGAGCGCAGGCCTCCGGGGCAGGCTCTAAGTTAAGGCGATGTCGCTGGACGGACTGCGGGCTTGGATCGGGATTGTCGAGCGCAAGCTTGCGATCCGCACGCGCGTCTTCCTCGTCCTCGTCGCAATCGCGCTCGGCGGCGCCGCCGCCGGCATCTACCTGGGCATCGACGCTCAGAGCAACCAGGTCAGCGAAAGCGACGTACAGGCGCTGCAAACCGAACTCACGACGAGGGTTGAAGCGCTCGAAACGCGGCTCGAGGGCGTCGAAGCGAGCGAAGCCCCGGTCCCCTCGCCAGAACCTGAACCTGAAGAAAAGGGCAGCGAGGCCACAAAGCCCTAGTCAACACTTTGTGCCGGATAGCACTTTCTTTGGCGTCGACGTCCCCCCGCTGCGTTACATTCGCCGCAATTCGATCTCGCGGCTATCGCGAGCTCTGCCGCCAAGGCAGTGAAAGGAGGGCCTCTGATGCCCGAGGGTTACTGCGTCAAGGAGCGAAAGAAGGTCGAGATCAAAGACGCCAAACAGGTGACCATGAAGAACGGTCGTCCGGCGATCCAAGGTACGTGCCCAGACTGCGGCACGAAAATCTTCAAGATCGGAAAAATGGAGTAGCAAGGCCGGCCCCTGGCCTGAACCCGCACCGGCGGCTGTTCGTATCCCGGACAGTCATGATCTGCATACCCGCTCCAAGATCGGCCTGAGATGGCTTCCGGTGCCCTGACTCGCGAGCGGGACGTGCGCGAGGCCTACGCAGCCCATGCGGCAGAGCTGTACGGCTTCGCGGTTCGCTCGCTCGCCGACCCCGGTCTCGCCGAAGAGGCCGTGCAGGAGACATTCCTGCGGGCCTGGCGGGCCGGCGAGCGCTTCGACCCGCAGATCGGCTCGCTGCGCACCTGGCTCTTCGCGATCCTGCGCAACGTCGTGATCGACCTCGGGCGCGCCCGCAGCTCTCGGCCGTCCGTGGCCGAGGGCGGCATCGAGCCCTCGGTAGAGCCCTACGACGAGGCGCTGCTCTCCTGGCAGATCGAGGAGGCGATGCGCAGGATCGGGGACGACCACCGCCGCGTCCTGGTCGAGACCTACTACCGCGGCCGCCCCTACGCCGAAGTCGCCGAGGAGCTCGGCGTCCCTGAGGGAACGGTGAAGAGCCGCGTCTATTACGGCCTGCGCGCCCTGCGGGTCGTGCTCGAGGAGATGGGCTATGAAGACTGAGGGCCCAAATGGACCCTAAGAGCTGCCGCGAATGGCGCGAGTCGCTGGGTGCCTATGCGCTCGGCCACCTCGCCGACGAGGAGCGGGTGAGCCTGGAGGCCCACCTCGACGGCTGCCCGGCCTGCCGGGCCGAGGCGGCCGCGCTCGGCCCTGTCGCAAGCCTGCTCCCCCACGCCGACCCGGAACACTTCGGCCCCGCTCCTCTACCACCCCCCGAGCTCGGCAGGCGGATCACAGCGACGATCGAGGCAGAGCGACGATCGAAACGCCAGCATCGCAGGCTCCGCCTCGGCTTCGGGCTGAGCGGTGCCGCCGCCGCAGCGGCGGCGGCCGTGCTGGCGATCTTCGTCCTCTCCAGCGGTGAGAGCGGTAGCCCCGAGCAGCATGTCTCCTTCCGCTCGCTGCCCTCCGGGGTCAAGATTGCCGCGGCGCTGGAGCCGCAAGCGTTTGGCACCGAAATCCACATGTACGTGAGCGGCATCCGCTCGGGGACCCTCTGCCGCGTGTACATGCGCGGGCCGAGCGGCCGTGACGTCTCCGCCGGGACGTTCCGCTATCGCTGGGGAGGCGACGCCTCGGCGATCCTCAGCGCCGCACTCGACCTCTCCCGCGCCAAAGCCCTCGTAGTCCACGCGGGCAGGCGAACGTTCGTCGCGCCGCTCGGTGCGGGTGAGACGGCCCTCGAGCAATCCCAACAGGAGGAACCAACGTGAGAAGGACGTTTCCCGCATTCGCCGCCCTGGCGCTGATCGCAATGCTGGCTATAGCCGGCTGTGGCAGCAGCAGCGACAGCAGCAGCTCGAGCTCCGGCGGCGCCTACGGCTCCGCTGAAGAATCGAAGACAAAGCCCACCTCGACCGAAGGCAGCGCGGCCGTGGTGACGGCGGCAAGCGCGCCCAAGCTGGGTCGGATCGTCGTCGATTCCAAGGGCTTCACCCTCTATGACTTCCACAAGGACAAAGGCACTACGTCAGCCTGCTACGGCAGCTGCGCCCAGATTTGGCCGCCGCTGGTCACCGAAGGCGATCCGCAAGCCGGCGAAGGGGCGATGGCGTCGAAGCTGGGCACGACCAAACGCAAAGACGGAACGCTGCAGGTCACCTACGCCGGCCATCCGCTCTACACCTACACGGCTGACACCAAGCCCGGCGATGCCAAGGGCAACGACTTCTCCTCATTCGGAGGCGAGTGGTACGCGCTGCAGCCCAGCGGCGAAGAGGCCGACGGCTAGGAGCGCTTGCGGGCGGAGATCGAAGGCGGGACGAGCGCGCGGATCTCGGCCAGCAGCCGGACCGCGAGCTCACCCGCCTCCTCGTCGGGCCGAGCCTGGCCACCGGCGGGCTCGAAGAAGTGAATCCGCAGCTGCGGACGCTTGGGAAAGCCAGTCAGATCCGAGGTTCCCTCGATCGAGACGCAGACGAGCTTCGCCTCGGGGACTTCAAGCGCAAGGCGGCCAACGCCACTGCGCGCTCGCAGCACCTTGCCGCGTGAGCGCGTCCCCTCGGGGAAGACGCCGATGCAGGCACCGCGCCGCAGCTCCTCGATCGCTCGCGCCAGCGCCCCGGCGTCGCCGGCACCTCGCTCGATTGGGATCTGCCCCATGCCGTTGAGGACCGGGGCGAGGCCGCGTACGTCCCAGAGTTCGGCCTTGGCCAGGGCCTTGATCTGCCGACGGCGGATCGCCGCGATCCCGACCATCAACGGGTCCCAGTGACTGTCGTGGTTGCCGACGACCAGGACCGGGCCGCTCTCTGGCAGGGCCTCCAGCCCCTCTACCTGCAGGCGGCCCCAGAGCGCCACCGGCCTGCAGACCGCCATCGCGGTCCTGTACATCGGACTCGGCTCCTTGGCGGGCTGGAGCGGAAGGGTTGCGTCTGCCTGTGGTTTCGTCGAAGCCTCCATCGGGGAGCGGGACGCTATTCGATCCCGACGCTACAGCGAGCGTTCAAAGTGATCAATCTCACGCAGTTGGGGCTGCCTGGGATCGAAGGTACGCGTCTCGCATCTGCGCAACGAATCCCTCCTTTCTTCCCGGCTGTGTCGACTCCAACTATCTAAAGTGTCATCTGTGACGCAGCGGCCACTCGAGCTGATCCTGGCTCGCAACTTGATGTCTGCGCTCTCAACTCCGGCCTTCCTGGTCGACGAGGGTGGCCTGCTCGTCTTCTATAACGAGGCCGCCGGCGCGCTGCTCGGCAAGCGCTTCGAGGAGCTGGGAACGGTCGGTGCCGAGGAGTGGGGATCGATGTTCGGCCCCTTCGACGGCAACGGCGAGCCGATTCCCTACGACGAGCTGCCCTTGGTAGTTGCAGTGCGCAATGGCCGGCCTGCCCACGCCGACTTCGAGATCAGCTCCGCCGACGGGGCCCGCCACCAGGTCGAGGTCTCGGCATTTCCGATCCTCACCGCGCATGGCTCGCAGGGAGCGATCGCCGTCTTCTGGCCGGCCGGTTCGCACGACGGGGCGGGCCGCTGAATGAAGGTCAAGCTTTGGGGCACGCGCGGGTCGATTCCCTCGCCCGGGCCAGAGACGATCCGCTACGGCGGCAACACCTCCTGCGTCGGCGTCACGCTCTCCGATGGCTCCCTGTTGGCGCTCGACGCCGGCACCGGCATCCGCAGCCTCGGACTCGCCCTGGCCGCCGAGCCGGCACGCCTCCACATCCTCCTCACCCACCTGCACCTCGATCACATTCAGGGCCTCGTCTTCTTCGCCCCCGCCTTTCGCGCCCAGACGGAGATCGTGATCTGGGGGCCCGCTTCCCCTGAGGCCTCACTGCGCGACCGCATCGCCCGCTACATCTCTGCGCCGCTCTCGCCGGTTGAGGTACGCGAGCTGCCCTGCGACGTCTCTTTTCGCCACTGCCCGCAGAGCGAGTGGGAGATCGGTTCGGCGCGGATCAGCGCCGCCTCGGTTGCCCACCGCGGGCCGACGCTCGGCTACCGGATCGACGATGGCGACTCCTCACTGGCCTACATCCCCGACCATGAGCCCGCCCTGGGCGCCGATATCGACTCGCTCGATGAGGCCTGGATTTCCGGACTTGGCCTCGCCCGCGATGCCTCGCTGCTGATCCACGACGGCCAGTACGCCGACGCCGAGTATCCAGACCACATCGGCTGGGGCCACTCCTCCCTCTCGCACTCGATCTCCTTCGCGCGCCGTGCCAACGCGGCGCGCACCGTGCTCTTCCATCACGATCCAATGCACTCCGACGAGCGCCTCGACCAGCTCGGCCTCGAAGCGCAACAGCGTTGGCTGGCCCTTGGCGGCGCGGATGGCGAGATCGAGCTGGCTGTCGAGCGCAGCGAGTACGAGCTTCCGGCGCACGCCACAAGCGCCACTTCTGCAAGTTAGACACCTGAGTTAGACACCATGGTCCACCAAGCTGGGTAGTCCCGCTACCCTGGCACGCGGGATGTCGTCGACCTCTGGTATCGACGCTGCAGTCGAGAGATCCGAGCTGGTCAGGAACGCGCTCGAGACTGCGCGACAGGCCCACGCGGGCCAGCTCCGGCGCGGCAGCGACGGCCGCCCTTACATCGACCACCCAGTGGCGGTCGCCGAGATCCTGCTCAGGCACCGCCACCGCGAAGAGGTGCTCGCCGCGGGCCTGCTGCATGACGTGGTCGAGAAGAGCGATATCGGCATCGAGGAAGTGCGCGAGCGCTTCGGCGACGTCGTCGGAGACCTGGTTGAGGCCCTGACCGAAGACGAGTCGATCGCCGACTACGAGGAACGCAAGGAAGAGCACCGGCGCAGGGTTGCGGCGGCCGACCCGGCGGCTCTGGCGATCTTCGCCGCCGACAAACTGACCAATGTCGCGATGCTGCGTGAGGCCTATTCATTGATCGGCGAGGGCGTCAGTGACGAACTCGCCGTCTCACTCGACCTCAAGATCTACATCTGGGAGGCGGACCTGGAAATGCTCTTTGAGCAGGCTGCTGGGATGGCGCTTACCGACGAATTCGCCGACCAGATGGTCGGCCTCTGGAGCGACCGCTTCAAGGCCGTTCGCTCTTCTCCAGACTGAAGCGGCGCCGCAGCGGCAGGGCGTACCAGAAGGTCGCGAAGGTCAGCAGCGTGGCCGCGCTCGTGACGGCGGTTGCGAGACCGCCGAAAAGGACGTCGGTGATCAGCATGATCGCACCTGTCATCGCCAGGGCGAGCAGGCCAAGACCGGTGATCGCGAACCGATTTGCGAGGAAGATCAGGTGGTCCTTCTGCTGCTGGCG
>JAJKHV010000051.1 GCA_021154855.1 Solirubrobacterales bacterium | reverse complement strand
CCGGCGCCGCCGAGGTCCTTTTCGCGCCGGCCGAAGACGCCGGCTTCCCGGTCGACGCGGTCCTGCACGCCCAATGGGTCGGCAACCGCGAAGCGCTCGGCCAGGTGCGCAAGCGCATCCTCGATGTCGAGCACGCCTACCGCGACCAGATGGAGGGGGCGAGCGGCCCAGGCGTTCTCGCCGAGGAGGACCGCGAGCTCGCCCGCGAGTACGAGGCGGTGTTGCAGTCCTCGGCGCACCCGCCGATGCTGCGGGCCTCGATCTCCCTCGCGGTCGGCGCTGCGGACCGCGAGGAGCTGGAGCGCCGGGTCGGGGCGCTGCGCGAGCGCTTCGGCGACGTGTCGCTGCACCGCCCGCGCGGCCTCCAGCACGCGCTGTTTGCCGACCACCTGCCCCGGCCCGGCGGCGGCTCGGTCCCCGACTACGTCCAGCAGATGACGGTCGAGCAGTTCGGCGCCTCGGTGCCGATCGCGACCGCGCAGGTCGGCTCGACGGACGGCGTCTATATCGGCTTCTCCCCAGCCGGCGGCGCTCGCCCTGTCTTCTATGACCCGACCGAGGCGCCGCGCGAGGCGCGGGCCTCGGCGGTGCTGCTGGCCGGGACGCTCGGCTCGGGCAAGACGATCGCCGCGCAGTCGATCGCCTTCGCCGCCCAGCGCCGGGGCTCGCTGGTCGTTGACTTCGACCCCAAGCCCGACCACGGCCTCGATCGGGTCGCCGAGCTGGAGGGCGAGGTCGAAGTCCTCGAGCTCTCGGGCGCGGCCGAGCACCGGGGCAAGCTCGACCCGCTCTCGATCGGGTTGCCCGAGCTGCGCGAGGAGCTTGCCTCCAGCTACCTGCTGGAGCTGCTGCGCGACCCGCCGCCCTCCTGGGAGGTCGCGATCGACCGCGCCGTGCGCGATGCGGTGCGGGCGGGGGAGCGCAGCCTGCGCGGCGTGATCGAGCGGCTGCGCTCGGCCGAGGCCGAGGCGGGCCGCGAGGCCGCCGAGGCGCTGGACGTGCTCTCTGACTTCGGCCTCGCTCGGCTCGGGTTCGGCAGCGGCGAGGCCGAGCCGATCGAGGCCGCCCGCTCGGTAATCACGATCCGCACTCCGGGGCTGAGCCTCCCCGACCCCGGCGCCTCGCGGGAGACCTACACCCGCGCCGAGCGCGTGTCGGTGGCGACGCTCTCCCTGGTCGCCGCCCTGGCGCTGCGGCTGATCGCGGGCGATCGCAGCCGTCACAAGGTGGTCGTGCTGGATGAGGCGTGGTTCCTGCTCGCCTCGACGCAGGGCCGCTCGCTGCTCAACCGGATCATCCGACTCGGCCGGGCGCTGAACGCGACCGTGCTGGTGGCGACCCAGCGCCTCGCCGATCTCGGCGACCTGGCCGAGCTGTTCGGCGTCTACTTCCTGTTCGGCCAGGAGACCGACGCCGAGGCGCGGGCGGGGATAACGCAGATCGGCCTCGACGCCGACGACGCCGCCGCTCGCGCCCGCCTGCGCGAATACCGCCAGGGCCTCTGCCTGATGCGCGACCTCGACGGGCGGATCGGCGAGCTGCGCTTCGACCTCGTCTTCGGCGAGCTGCTGGCCGCGCTCGACAACACCCCTCGGGCGGTGGCCGCGTGAGCCGGCGCGCTTCGGGCAGCTGGGGCCGGCGGGTCGCCGTGGTGCTTTCCCTGGCGGCCCTGATCGTGCTCCTCGCCCATCCCCTCGCCGGGGCGGCCAGCGATGTCTGGGGCAACGTCGGGCCGTCGCCGCAGGTCGGTGGCGAAGGGATCGCCGGGCGCTACCCGCTGACCAACTACTCGCTCGACCAGCACTTCGACGCGGTCCAGGCATCGCTGACCGGCGGGGTGGACGTCTCCGGCGTCCCGCCGATGATCGCCTACTTCCTCGCCTCGATCCTCTGGCTCGGGACGAGCTTCCTGGCGAACCTGCTCATCACCCTTTTCAGCTTCGCCTTCGGCCTCGACCTGGTCAATGGCTCGCAGGCCACCGGCGGGGCCGGGGCGCTCGCGCCGGTCTCCCGCGCGATCCACTCGATCTATGCCGGCGTCCTCGGCGAGCCCTGGCTTGTCCTCGCCGTCGCCATCGCTGGCATCTGGGCGATGTGGAAGGCGCTGGTGCAGCGCCGCTACTCCGAGACGGCGGGGGCGCTGGGGCTGTCGCTGATCTACGTCGTCGCGGCGCTGTTCTTCGTCGCCCAGCCCGGCTCGACCATCGGCAGCGTCTCCAAGTGGACGGATGAGATGTCGGGGGCGTTCCTGTCGATCTCCTCCCACGGCGACGCGACGAGCGCCCGGCAGGCGAAGGAGGACACGGCAAACGAGCTGTTCAACCTGCTCGTCTTCAAGCCCTGGGTCGTCCTCAACTTCGGCGGCCTTGAACACTGCGTAGTCGCCGGCAGCGGCTCGAAGGACTCCGATCCCGAGTCGGTCGCGGTGCGGCCGCTGTCCTCCAGCCCCAGCCGCGACGCGGCGCTCGCCCGCCGGCTCCAGGCCGGCACCGAGATCACCGCTGACGGCAAGGTCTGCGTCAACAACGCGAACAAGTACGCGCCCCGCTTCCTCCGCTACAGCCTCGGCGTCCCCGACAAGGACGAACGCGACAAGGAGTACGACGCCCTAAACGACGGCGACGCCTCCGACCTCCCCGACGCGGACCGTTCGGGCTACCGCCTCGGGGTTGCCGACAAGCCGGCGACCGACGCGATG
The DNA here is from genome assembly GCA_021154855.1 of Solirubrobacterales bacterium. GTDB lineage: Bacteria > Actinomycetota > Thermoleophilia > Solirubrobacterales > 70-9 > VRUE01. The sequence continues at coordinate 2,843 of JAJKHV010000051.1, read as the reverse complement.
GAGGAGGGCGGCCAGTACCAGCGGCTGCTGCTGGCGATCGTCCTGTTCGTCGGCGAGCTCGGCGCCTTCCTGCTGCTCGGGTCGCTCTCGATCGGGGTGATCTTGGCCCAGGTCCTGCTGCTGCTCCTGCTCGCGTTCAGCCCGGTCGCGCTGATCGCGGCGGTGATCCCCGGCCGCGGTCACGACTTCTTCAAGGGGTGGCTGGAGAAGCTGGCCGGCTACCTGCTCCGCAAGGCGGCCTACTCGCTGATCCTGGCGGTCCTGCTCGCCGTCACCGGCGCCCTTCAGAGCGCGACCGACCAGCTCGGCTGGCTGATGTCCTTCGGCCTCCAGTCGCTCTTCTTCTGGGCCGTCTTCCTCCAGCGGAAGACCCTCGCCGACAGCCTGATCGGGATCGCGACCGGGCCGAAGGCGCCGGGGCGCGACGCTTCGCTGAAGCTGCTCTCGGTCTACGCGGGTGGCCGCATCGCGGGCCGTTTCGCGCAACCCCTGCGGCGCGGTGCCCGCTCGGCGAGCGGTCGGGCCGGTCGCGTGGTCGGCGGCGTCGTCGGTGGCAGGGGCGCCGACTCAGATCGGCACCGGGCGCCTCTGTTCGGCACCAGCTCCAGCAGGCCGGTCGGCGGCGACGCGCCTGCCCTCGACGCGCCGGGTCCGGCCCAGCGCTCGCGCCCGGCGGCGCCTTCGGCCGGCAAGACCGACAAGGCCGCCCCGGACTCCCGGCCGCCGGCCTCGGCAGCCAAAGCCGGCGCAGCCGGTCCGGCCAAGAAGGGCGCCGGCAGGCGCAAGCGTCCCACCGGCGACCAGCCCGCCTCCGATGCGCCGCCGCCCGCGCCGCGCTCCGAGAAGGGGCAGCCGGGGCGTCCTGCCCGGCGCGAGGCCAAGCAGCCCGCCGCAGGGCAGCCGCCCGCTCGCCAGGCCACCTCCCCGACCCAGGGCAAAGACAGCCTCGGCGCCGAGCTCCGCGCTGAGCGCGAGCGCAGCCGTGAGGGCGTCAGGAAGCAGCCGCCGTCAGAGAAGCGCCCGGACCCCGGCCGAGATGTTCCACCGCCGCCCCGGCGCAGGCGCAAGGGGCGGAAAGGCGGCGCACGGTGAGCGCCAAGCGTCGCGGCGGATCGGCTCTCGTCCTGATCGCGGTCGGCGTCCTCGCGGCCTTGGTCGTCGCCATCACCGGCACGGTGATGGCGATCCTCGGCGGCGAGATCGCCTGCATCGGCGGGGGCGGGTCGGCGGTCGCCGCCCCGGCGACCAAAGCGGCGGTGCGCGAGATTCCGCCGAAGCGCCTGCGCATCTACCAGCAGGCCGGCCAGCGCTTCGATGTCGATTGGGCCTTCCTCGCCTCGATCGGCTACCAGGAGTGCGGCCACGGCGCCTGTGCTCACGTCTACCCCTCGGGCTGCGGCGGCCCGATGCAGATCGCGATCGTCCGCGAAAGCGCCTGTAGCCCGGGTTCGGGGCCGACGATCTGGGAGCGCTACAAGTTCGACGCGGACGGAGGCGGCGCCGACCCGTTCGATCCGGCCGACGCGATCTTCACCGCCGCCCGGATGCTGCGTCCGGTCTTCGGGCTCGGGGGCGACTCCTACGCCGCATATCGGGAGGTCGCCTGCAACTACTACGGCGCCTGCGCGGACGGCGTCGCCAACTACGCCGACGAGGTGATGTCTCGGGCCGTCTCCTACGGCTTCCGTGGCATAGGGGCACCGGCGCCGACCGGCCCGGCGGCAAGCGAACCCGCCGCAAGCGGGGGCGGCTCGTCCTGCGGGTCGAGCTCGCCGGCCGGGGCGAGAGGGAACGAGATCGTCCGCATCGCGCAGAGCCAGCTCGGCACCCCCGAGAGCCCGGCGGAAACGAACTGCAACCCCTACGGGCCGTGCGTCGAATGGTGCTCGCTGTTCGTCGCCTGGGTCTGGAAGCGGGCCGGGGTCCCGCTGGAGGGCAGCACCGCGACCTACGCCTACTCGGGCTCGATCTACAAATGGGCCGAGGCCCACGAAGGCAATCCGTTCGCCGTGCCGGGTCCGGGCGACCCGCCGCTCTCCACCCCCGAAGCCAACGGCGCCCGCGCCCTGCCGGCGACCGCGACGCCGACGCCCGGCGATGCCGTCCTCTATGGCAGCGGGCCTGAATACGGCGAAAGCGCCCACGTCGGCATCGTCGAGCGCGTCTTCCCCGGCGGGCAGATCACGACGATCGACGGCAACTTCGGCGACCGGGTCGCGCGCTCGGGTCCGTTCCTGCCCTCGCAGGCGGTCCAGTACGGAATGCCGGGGCCGGTCTACGGCTTCGCCCACCCGCCCAGCACCGGGGAGGGCACCGATGGTTGACCGGCTCCGAGCCCTGCTCGATCACCCGCTCGACCAGAGCGCGGCGCGGGCGATCCTGGTTCTTGCCAGCGCGATCCTGCTCGGGCTCGCGGCGCTGTTCGCCTTCGCCGCCAGCGAGCCCGGTCGGCCGACCACCAATGAGGTCCGGCCGACTACGGCTTCTCCGACCGCCTCGCCCGCTCCGGTCGAGGCGGTCGGAGGCGAAGCGGCAGAGGATCGTCCGCCAACTCCCCGACAGGACCCTCAGGATCGCAGGGGCAGCGCCGCCGCGCGACGGGTCGCGCACGCCCTGCGGTCGCACCGAGCGCTCCAGCACGTCCCGTACCGGGACGGCGAGGTGACGGTCGCCCTGGTGGGGGCGAGAGGTAGTCGGGCTGTCCTGCGCGTCAGCGCCTTCACTGTCCCGGCGGCACATAGAGGGTGGCAGCGGTTTCTGAGTCGCTATCGCGATTCGGGGCGGGCCTACGTTCCGGTCTTCGCGGCCACCGCAGGCAAGAGGTCGAGGGGCGGGGCGTGAAT
>JAJKHV010000050.1 GCA_021154855.1 Solirubrobacterales bacterium | reverse complement strand
TCGTCGTCAGCGCCCGCACCTTGCGCGCCCAGAGGCTCTTGACGGCGAGGCTAGGCAAGCTGCTTCATCAGCTCGATCACGTCGTCGGCGGAGCCTGGGGAATCGTCGTGGACGATCCTGCCGTCGCGCAGGGTGATCAGGCGATCGGCGTGGGCAGCGGCCTCAGGATCGTGGGTGACCATGATCACCGTCTGGCCGAACTCGTCGACCGCCTGTCGCAGCAGGCGCAGGACGTCGGCGCTGGCTTTCGAATCGAGGTTGCCGGTCGGCTCGTCGGCGAAGACGACGGCCGGTTTGGATACCAGGGCGCGGGCGACGGCGACGCGTTGCTGCTGTCCTCCGGAGAGCTCGGAAGGCCGGTGGGTGCGGCGGTCCTCGAGGCCGACCGTGTGAATCAACTGGTCGAGCCAGGCACCGTCGGGCTTGCGGCCGGCGATCGAAAGCGGCAACACGAGGTTCTCCTCGGCGGTCAGCACCGGCAGAAGGTTGAAGAACTGGAAGACGAAGCCAAGCTTGTCGCGGCGCAGCTTGGTCAGCTCGCCATCGTCGAGACTGGTGATCTCATCGCCGTCGAGGACGACCGTGCCCGAGCTCGGCTTGTCGAGGCCGGCGAGGATGTGCATCAGGGTCGACTTGCCCGATCCCGACGGACCCATGATCGCGGTGAAGCGGCCGCGTTGGAAGCTGGTGTTGACGTCGACCAGGGCATCGACGGCGGCGTCCCCCTCGCCGTAGCGGCGAGACACGTCGTTGGCAATCACGACCTGACCATTCGATTCGCTCATCAGCGCACCGTATCGACCGTCATGGTTGGCGGCCCTAATAGCCTGACGGTGAGATGGCGCTCGCGGACCAATTCGACGGCTTTCTGATCGACCTCGACGGGGTGGTCTGGATCGGGCGCGAGCCCGTGCCAGGGGCGGCGGAGGCGCTGCGAACGTTGCTCGAAGGCGGCAAGGAGATCGTCTTCGTGACCAACAACTCCGTGCGCCAACCCGGGGAGTACGCGGAGCAGCTTCGCGAGAGCGGCATTGAGGCGACCGACGACCGGGTGATAACCGCGGGCGCCGCGACCGCCCGGCTGGCGGCAGAGCGAGTCGGAGCGGGAGGAACCGCGTACGTGATTGGAGCGCCCGGGTTCAAGGAGACAGTGGCTGCCACCGGCCTGGCTCTGCTGGACGGAGACGCCGCACGGAGTGCCGGCGCCGTGGTTGTCTCTGGCCACCGCGAGTTCGATTACGCCGAGCTGCTTACCGCGACCTTCGCCCTGCGAGCCGGAGCCTCTCTCTTTGGGACAAGTCGCGATCCCACCCTGCCGATGCCGGGAGGGGCGTGGCCCGGCACCGGCGCCACCCTGGCTGCCGTCGAGACAGCGTCTGGGAAGACCGCCGAGATCGGCGGGAAGCCCGAACGACACTTGTTTGAGCAGGCCCGCGGACTGATTGCCGACGCGGGCAGAGTTGCGATGGTCGGAGACCGGCTCGCTTCCGACATCGAGGGCGGCCGCCGGGCTGGCTTGGCAACCATTCTGGTGCTGAGCGGCGCAAGCTCGCGCGCCGAAGCCGAAGCGGCCGATCCGCTCCCGGATCACACCATCGTGGATCTCGCCGGACTGCTTTCGTGAGTGGCTCGTCCGAGGAGGCGCGGCCGCTGGTAGCGCGGCCGGGCCTTGCCTTCGCCGGCGTCTTCGCCGTCACCTTCTTCGGCTTGGTCGCGGTCGGCGCGGTCCTGCCGGTGCTGCCGCGCTTCGTTCGCGGTCCGCTCGACGCCGGCAACGTCGCGGTCGGCGTCATCGTCGGCTCCTACGCGATCACGGGACTGCTGCTGCGTCCCTTCGCGGGCCGGCTTGCCGATCACCGCGGACGCAAGCCAACCGTGCTGATCGGCTCGGTCCTCGTCGCCCTCGGCGGCTTCATGTACCTGCTGCCGCTCGGCGTGCCGGGGCTGATCGCGGCGCGGCTCGTCCTCGGCGCCGGCGAGGGAACGGTGTTCACGGCGGGCTCCGCCTGGATCGTCGACCTTGCGCCCGTCGCCCGGCGCGGCCGCGTGATCGGCCTCTACGGCCTCGCGGTCTGGGCGGGACTGAGCATCGGACCGCTGATCGGCGAGCTGCTGCTGCAGGTATCCGGCTACACGCTCGTCTGGGTCTTCGCCGGGGTGGCGCCCCTCTTCGGCGCCCTGATCGCCAGCCGCCTGCCGGACCCCTTCCGCGCGACACCGCATTCGCAGGGCGAGCAGCACGCGCTGATCGAGCGCGAGGCGGTCCGGCCGGGAGCCGCGCTCGCCCTGGGCTCGATTGGCTACGGGACGATGACCGCCTTCGTCGTCCTGCACCTGGAGTCGCGCGGAGTCGGACACGGGGCCGCCGTATTCGGCGCCTTCGCGACGATGGTCGTGCTCACCCGCCTGATCGGCGGTGACTTGCCCGACCGAGTCGGTCCGATCCGCGTGGCCGTCACCGCGGCAATGGTCGAGGCGATCGGCCTGGCCACGATCGCGATCGCCCACAGCCTGCCGGCAGCGATCGCCGGCGCCCTGGCGATGGGCGCCGCCTTCTCCCTCCTCTACCCCTCCCTCTCCTTGATCGTCGTCAGCCGCGTCTCCGACACCCGCCGCGGCGCCGCCCTGGGGACCTTCACCGCCTTCTTCGACGCCGGCGTAGGCTTCGGCGCCCCGCTCGCAGGCGCCGCCGCGGCACTGAGCAGCTACGAGGGCGCCTTTCTCCTCGCCGCGATGATCGCCCTCGTCTCCGCCGCCACGACCGCTTTCGTCATCGCCCCTCGCAGCCGTCCCCTTCTTGCCAGCCGATGACCCTCACAGCCGCCCTTCTCGCCAGCCGGTGACCCACCCATCGACCTCGGGTGCAACGCGCCGGCGACCACCCATCCACGTCGGGGTGCAACGTTTTGACCCCCTCGTAGGGGAAGAAAGCGTTTCGCCTGATTTGCCGCAACTCTCATCCCGACCGGTGCAACGTCTTATCCACCCAGCAGGAGGACAAAGCGTTGCACCCGGTGGTTGGCTCAGCGAGCGGCGATGAGCAGCGACTGGGCGGCGCGGCCGATGCGGCCCTGCCGGTCGGAGATGACTGACTCGGCGGTGCCTATGCCGCTGGGCCGCGGCCGGGTGACGGCGTCGACGCAGACCCACTCGCCCTCGGGCATGCGCTCGAAGTGGATGGTGAGATCGACGTTGATGAAGACGTACTCACGCCAATCGAGTACGGCGCTGATCCCATTGCCGACGTCGGCCGCGACCAAGGCGCGCTGCAACGCCGAAGGCTTCTCGCCAGCGACCAAGGCCCCCCGCATCCGCATCCAAACCGTCGCGGGGCCGGCCTCCAGAAACGCCCCCGCGACCGCTTTCCACTCCATAGCGGTGTGGTACCCAACGTCCTGCCCGGTGGGAAAGAACTCGGGCGTCCGCCCTTCATCCGGCCCCGGCGGCGGCGCATCGTCCCTTACCGCCCGATCGGGCAACTCGAGCTCCTCAGTCCGCAGCAACCAGGCGGTGGCACGCATCAGCTCCCCACTCTCATTGCTCAATGACGCCTCGACCAGCTGCACCTTTTTCCCAGGCCGGATAACCCGCGACTCGACCCGCACCTCTCCGATCGGCACCGGCCTGAGGATCTCGAAGACGATCCGCCCAACCTGGAACCCATCAGAGCCATCGAGCCGCTCGATCTCTCGGCCAAGCAGGGCCGACGGCGGTCCAGCGTGCTGCGATCCGGGATCCCAGGGCCCTCTCGTAAGCTCGGTGGCGACGTACTGGCCTTCGCCGCCACCCCGCTCGTAGAACGCGTCAGTCATGCCGCGCGATCCTACGCAGGTAGTGCCCGTCACCTTCCCGTAAGGAGCTGGGCGTACCCTGAATACAGACGAAAGGAGCGAGATGACCGAGACGACGAAGAAGGTCCAGAAGTCCGATCAGGAGTGGCGAGTGGAGCTGACGCCGGAGCAGTACGAGGTGACCCGCAAGGCCGGCACCGAGCGAGCCTTCACCGGCCCGTACGTAAACGAGAAAACCGAGGGCATGTACCACTGCGTCTGCTGTGGCACTGAGCTGTTCGCCTCAGACACCAAGTTCGACTCCGGCACTGGCTGGCCGAGCTTCACCGAGCCGGCCAATCTGGAGCACGTCGAACTGCGTCCGGACAACAGCCTCTTCATGCGCCGCACAGAGGTCGCCTGCAAGCACTGCGACGCCCACCTGGGGCACGTCTTCGACGATGGTCCCGGACCCGGCGGGCAGCGCTACTGCATCAACGGCTGCGCTTTGGAGCTGAAGCCGGCCGCAGATCCGGCGAGCTAGGCCTTGCCGCCGGCACCTAGATAGCTGAACTTCACCGCGAGGGCCACGGCCTCGGTCCTCGTGTCCACCTCGAGCTTGGCGATCGCGTTACGCACGTGAGTGTGCACGGTCGCCGGGCTGAGCTGGAGCCGCTCGGCGATCTCTTTGACCCGCAGGCCCTCGGCCAGCAGCTCGAGGATCTGGCGCTCGCGGGGCGAGAGCTCGAGCAGCTTCTCGACCTCGGAGGGCTTGCCACCGGCGAAATCGCCGCCGAGAAAGGTGCCGCCACCGGTCACCGCTTTGACCGCGCGAGCGATGTCCTCGGCCGGCGCTGACTTGAGCACGTAACCGGAGGCGCCGGCTCGAAGTGCCAGCGCGAGCAGGTCGGGCTGGGCGTGGGCAGTGAAGATGATCACCTTGGTCCGCGGCCTGACCTTGAGGACCTCCTTGGTCGCCTCGATCCCGTCGCGCTTGGGCAGCTCGACGTCGATGATCAGGACGTCGGGCTCGAGTTCCTTGACGACGTCGACGACATCTCGCCCATTGCCGGCCTCGCCGACGATCTCGACGATGCTCGAGTTGGCCATCCGGGCCTTGATCGCCTCACGGACGATCTCGTGGTCATCGCAAAGGACGACTCGCTTTGCATCGCGTACGCCGCTGCTCATAGGGGGCCGATCTTTTCAGGCGAACCATACGAATGCAAAATAGTGGGTAGCGTGAATCCGCCATCCCGCTCCTGGCGGTTCTCGATCAGGGCGATCATCGTGCGCCCCACTGCCACCGCGGTGCCGTTGAGCGTGTGTACGACCTGGGCTGCCTCGTCTTCACCCGGCCGGTATCGGCAGCCGAGGCGCCGCGCCTGATAGTCGGTGGTATTCGAGCAGGAGGTCAGCTCTCGGTAGCGCCCCTGGCTGGGGATCCACGCCTCGCAGTCGTACTTCTTCGCCGCCGGGGCGCCGAGGTCGCCGGCGGCGACGTTGACGACGCGGTACGGGATCTCCAGCTCCGCAAGGATGCGCTCCTCGATCGCCAGCAGCCGCTCGTGCTCGGTGGCGGACTCGGCTGGTTCGACGAACGAGAACATCTCGACCTTGTCGAACTGGTGGACGCGAAAGATGCCGCGGGTGTCGCGGCCAGCCGCCCCCGCCTCGCGCCGGAAGCAGGTCGAGAAGCCCGCGTAGCGGAGCGGTAGGCGGTCGGCATCGAGGATCTCGTCGGCGTGCAGGGCGGCAAGCGGGACCTCCGAGGTGCCGACGAGGAATAGCTCATCCTTCGGCACCTCGTAGATCTGGTCGCGGTCGCCCGGCAGGAAGCCGGTGCCGACAAGTGCCTCTTCACGGACCAGCACCGGCGGGACGACCGGTTCGTGACCCTCGCCGCGCACGAGATCAAGCGCGAAGCGGACAAGGGCCAGCTCGAGCAGGACCAGATCGCCCTTTATGTAGGCAAAGCGGGAGCCCGAGACCCGCGCCCCGGCCTCCATGTCGATCAGGCCCAGCTCCGATCCGATCTCGAGGTGGTCGCGCGGCTCGAAGTCGAACTCCGCCCGCCTGCCCTCCTCGCGGAGGACCACCGCATCCTCCTCGGTCATCCCGTCGGGGGCGTCCGGGTCGGGCAGGTTTGGCAAGGCGGTTGCGATCGCCTGCAGGTCCGTTTCGACGTCCTCGAGCTCGGCCTTGCCTGCCTCGATCGCCTCCTTCAGCGCGCCAACGGAACGCATCTGCTCCTCACCGCTCTCGCCGCGCTGCTTCGCTTCGCCGATCTGCTTAGAAAGAGTCTTGCGCTCTGCCTGGGCACCCTCGATGCGCGGCAGCAGCTCCCGACGACGGGCGTCGAGACCGAGCAGCTCATCGACCTGCGCGGCGGCGCCGCGGCGGGCGAGCGCCGCCTTGACCCGCTCAGGGTCGGAGCGGATCAGCTTGAGATCGAGCATCCAGCCGAGAGGTTAGGGCGAAGTCTCGCCGGGGCGGGGCGAGGTTTCCGCTTCTTCGCCGGCGTACTTGGCGACGAAACGGGCGACGGCTTCGGCTTCTTTGCCGACGACGATGTTCTGGGGCATGATCGCTCCCGAGAAGCCGCCATTCTGGATCGCGAAGAGAGCGTCGTCATATGTCTCGGTTCGCTGGTTGAGGTTCGGCCCCTGCGTGCGCACGCCGCGATTGCCGCTGCCCTGGGTACCGGCGGCGCTCAAGGTGTGACAACCAGAGCAGTGGGTGGCGAAGAGCACGGCTCCGTTGTAGTCGGAGTCGCTCTTGGAAACCGCGATCCCTTCCTCACCCATGCCGCAGGCGGCAAGCCCGAGGGCGGCGAGGAGGGCCGTTGCTGTGATCAGTGCCAGGCGCACGCGGCGGCATCATATTGTCCCGTCCAGCCATGAGTCCGCCCGACCCCGCTCGCTTCCGCAGCGCGATGGCGATGTTGCCGACCGGCGTCACCGTCGTCAGCGCCGCTCGGCCCGATGGCCCGGCCGGGGCAACGGCCAACGCGGTCTGCTCCCTGTCGATCGAGCCGATGCTGATGTTGGCCGCCCTCGACCGCGGCTCCCGCACCCTGCTGGCCGTCCAGGCGGCCAACCATTTCGGGGTCAGCGTCCTGCACGCCGGCCAGGAGCAGATCGCCCGCTCCTTCGCCACCAAGGCCCCCGTCGCCGAGAAGTGGGACGGCGTCGCCTGGAGTGAGCGCAGTGGAATCCCGGCGATCGACGGCGCCCTGGTCTGGATTGCCTGCGAGCTGCGCGACGTGGTCGCCGCCGGGGACCACGTGATCGTCACCGGCGAAGTCCGCGACCTGGCGACGGGCGAGGGGGAGCCGCTCGTCTTTCACGGCGGCAGGTACCGGCCGTTGGGCTGAGCCCCCGCGCCGGTGTTTCGGCGGAGGATCCGTTCGGTGGAGATCAGCACCGGAACCTACCGATAGTCCACATCGCCGGGCTAGACCTTTCGAAACGGATAGCGGGGCTTGATCATCTCGTTGACGAAGGTGCCTTTCGAATCGGCGCTGACGAGCTTTTTGTAGACGCGAGCCGACACGCCCCGATAGGCATAGAGGCCCGAGTCGTGGAACTCGACATACGCCTCTTCGGCGTCAGGGTCATAGCCCACCCTCGCCACGGAAGTGGAGTCGACTGGGGTCAGCATTGGAACGGTCATAGCGCCTCCATGGACCTCCGCATATACCCGCGCCAGATGGGAGTAGGCTCGTCTCGATGGAGGCGGCAGCCGCACCGCGAGCACAGTGGACGTTCGCGCAGTGGGGCATCGTGGTTCTCGCCGCGCTGCAACTGGCCTGGGCGGTCGCCGGGCTGGTCGCGGAACCGAGCTTCGACTTCGGCGACGGGGCCTCCACTCAGCGCGTGCTTGGGGTCGACTTCAACGGGGTCCACGCTCTCTCCGGTTTCCTGCTCTTCCTGCCGGCCTTCTACTTCGCCCTGAAGCCCCGCTGGGCAGTGCTATACGCGGTCTACGTCGCTGTGGCTCTGATCGCCAGCGGCATCTGGGCGATCTTCAGTACCAGCCCAGCGGGGATCTTCAGCTTCCCCAACAACGGCGCCGACGCCGTTCTGCACCTCACCACCGGGGTCCTCTTTGGGATGGTGGCAGCGATTCAGATCCGTATGGACAGGCGAATCTAGAGCGCGAGAGTTTTCTTGACTGCTCCTTTCCGCCGTGAAAGGGTGGCGCAGTGTGAAGGGAGCCGGCTCAAAACGTCGTTGCGGACCGGATTGCGATCGGGCGACGGGAATCGCGGCACTCGGCACCGCTGCGCTCATCTTCCTGTGGGGACGACGCTCGGGATCGAGCGGCACAAAGGGCGAGGAGAAAACAGTGCCGGCGCCCGCCGCCCAGAAGCTGACCAAGCCGGAAAGGCTTGCCCGCTGGCTGACCTGGCCAATACGCAAGAAGGATCAGGAGATAAGGAGGCAGGAAGAAAATCCCCTGCCGCCTCCGGAGCCGCCGAAACACCCATCTGAGAAGCGCTTCGGTTGCCTAACCGTCACCTGCGGGGATGCGGCGGGCACCAAACCGGAGGGCGCCACGGGCGGGGAGAAAGCGAAAGCCGATGAAATGAGCGGACTGACGAGCATCGTCGTCAAAGTGCTGGGAGCAATCGCGACCGGCATCGGCGTCACCGGTGCCGTGGTGGTAGTCGGTGCCGCCATCTTCTGGGCCCGCTTCGACGCGATCGGGATACCTCCAACGCAGGCCGTTAGCGCCATCCCGAGAACCGAGCTCCTGGTTCAGGGCGGCCAGGAAATGATCATCTTCGTGCTGGCCGGCCTGGGCGCGGCACTTTTCATCGCCCTCGCAGACTCAAAAGCGATCATCACCCGCGGAACTATGATCGTGCTCGGATTGCTCGTCGCAGGGGCCGGCGGTTACGCCGTCTCCACGGAGCTGAGCTGGGGATGGGTCTTGGGCCTGATCGGTTTGGCATCGGTCCTTGCCGGGCTTGCCGTCCTGATCGGCTTCAACACCAAACAGCGCCTGGTGCCGCTGCTGGTCAGCGTGTTTGTCGCCTCCTTTGTCTTCTCGGCCACCTGCGCGTTCCTCGTCGTCGAGAAGCAGAGGTTCGCCCAGGCGATCGCGATCCAATTCGGGCCGGAGGCAGAAGTGAAAGACGGCATAACCGGCATCTACGTCACCGCAACCGAAAAAACGATCTTCTTCGCGCGGTCAGATGCCGACGGAGGGTCTGACGGCGGCCTCTACGAGGTTCCTCGCGCCGACGCCACCACCTATGCAGTTGGACCGCTCGAACCGATCGTCGAGGACAAAGGCAGCCCAGTGCAGAAACATGCCGAAAAGCTGCTCCAAAGCCTGAAGAAGGACGCCAGAAACCTTCCGGCTGCGGAAGCGGCAGCGATCACCCCGACGGTGGCGGCAGGTAAGTAGGCGAGGGCCGCTAGAACGCGCCGCTGGTCCCGGCCGCGCGGAGCGCCAGAAAGAGGATCACGCCACAGCTCACGGCCATGATTCCCATCTCGCGGCGGACGATCGCCAGGGCGAGGGACTGTTGGGAGTCGGCGGCAAGCGATTGGAAGTCGATGTCGCCGAGCTCGCGTTCGGCAGCGCCGGTGCGGGCGGCCTCGGCGATCAGGGAAACGACGAGCGGAAGGATCCCGTAGAGGTAATGGAGGCTGTCATCGGGCTTGTGGCCGGTGAAGACAAGCAGTCCGCCGAGCATCACCTGCACGAAGACCGCCACCTGGGCGGCGCGCAGCAGCAGCCAGAAGCGAACGGAGGAGCGATCGCGATACCAGGCGACGCCGCCCACGGCGAAGGCGACGAGGTTGAGGGCGATGACTGCGCAGCCGACTACGAGGTGTACCGGTGCCACGGATCTATTTCCTCCCATGAGGGTCGGGATTCGGCTTGCTGATGCGGAAAAGCACTATGTAGCAATGTGTTACAAGGTGGGTATATAACTCGCCGTGCAGGCGGTCGAGCGAGGTGGACAGCGCCTCCGCAAACCGCTCCCGCGACAAACGACTTACCAGTGCTGAAGAGCTACCTGCCGATTCTCGTCTTCGCCTTCCTCGGCGTCACCGTTGGGGGGGCTTTTGCGATGCTCAACCACGTGATCGGGCCGAAGCGGCCGAAGCGGCCGACGGCGGCGAGCCTACGCCAGTCAGAGCCGTATGAGTCCGGCATCCCGGTCGAGGCCTCGCACGGCCTGCGCTTCGGCGTCAGCTTCTACCTGATCGCGATGCTCTTCATCCTCTTCGACATCGAGGTGGTCTTCCTCTATCCGATCGGCGTGATCCTCAAGGGCGCCGACAGCGTCTTCGTCCTCGGCGAGCTGATCACATTCATCGCCCTGCTGCTCGTCGCCTTCGTCTACGTCTGGCGAAAGGGTGCGCTGGATTGGAAGTAGAACGACAGACGATGCGCGAGCGCCAGCTGCGCGCCCGCGACATGCTGCGCGGTGACCTCGAGGGCGAGGAGCTCGAGCGCTACGTCGAGGAGAAGGTCGTGATGACCAGCTTCGAGAAAGTGCTCGGCTGGGCCCGCTCGAACTCGATCTTTCCGCTCACCTTCGGCCTTGCCTGCTGCGCGATCGAGGCGCCGATCTCGATCGTCACCGCCCGCTACGACCTCGCCCGCTTCGGCGCCGAGGCCCTGCGCGCCTCGCCACGCCAGGCCGACATGATCATCCTCTCGGGCAGGGTTTCGATCAAGATGGCGCCGGTCGTCCGCCGCCTCTACGACCAGATGCTGGAGCCGAAGTGGGTGATGGCGATGGGCGCATGCTCTTCCTCAGCCGGGATGTTCTCCAATTACGCCGTGGTCCAGGGCGCCGACAAGTTCATGCCGGTCGACATCTACGTGCCGGGATGCCCTCCCCGGCCTGAGGCTGTGCTCTACGGCTTCACCAAGCTGCAGCGCAAGATCCAGGGAAACCCCGACCCGGGCTGGCGGCAGCGCTACAACGCTCTCGGCAGCGAGGAGTGGGCGCGGGGCGGCCCGCGCAGCGAACCCGGTCCCGGCGACAGAGAGGCCTACGAGCGGGTCAGGGAGCTGACCGGTGCCTGACGCCCCCGGGCTCGAGCTGATCCGCGGCGAGATCGAGCTGGACCACCCCGGTGCCGTGCTCGATACGGCCTTCCAGCACGACCGCGCCGTGCTCGTGGTCAATCCGGAGGCGATCCTGCCGGTGCTGGGCTGGCTGCGCGACGCGCCAGGCCAGGGCTACCGCTTCCTCTCCAGCTTGCACGCCGCCGATTACCTGCCAGCTTCCCCTCGCTTCGCGGTGCACTACGAGCTGCTGAATCGCGATCGGGTGGAGCGGCTGCGCGTCAAGGCGCTTTTGGCCGATCCGGCTGCGGGTCCGGACGTTTCTGCTGCGGGTCCTGTCGTCGGGGAGGGGGGGCCTGCGGGCGGGTCGAAACCGTCCTCGACCCCCCCTCCCCCACGCCACCCGCAGAGCAACGGTCAGGAGCAACAGCTTTTGCCCGAAATCGACTCCTGCTGTGAGCTTTTTCCTACGGCGGAGTTCCAGGAGCGTGAGGCCTTCGACTTCTTCGGAATCGTCTTCCGCGGTCACCCCGACCTCAGGCGCATCCTGCTTCCCGAGGACTACGTTGGCTGGCCCCAGCGACGTGACTTCCCGGTGGGCGGCGAGCCCGTCACCTTCACGTACAGCGAGCGGAACTATGGCTGAGGCGGCTGAGATAAGAGCGTCAGCCGGCGCTCCAGGCGTGGGCTCTGGGGGGCCGAGAACGGACGCCGTGCGCCCGCCCGCAGCCCCCCCAGAGACCGCGCGCATGGACACCGAGATCATGACCGTCAACATCGGCCCCCACCACCCCGCTACGCACGGTGTTCTGCGGTTGGTCGTGGATCTAGAAGGCGAGGTGGTCAGGGACGTGAAGCCGGTCATCGGCTACGTCCACACCGGCATCGAAAAGTCCTGTGAGGCGCACTCCTACTGGAAGGTCATCCCCTTCGTCGAGCGGATGGACTACGTCTCCTACTTCTTCCAGATGGAGGCCTTCTGCGG
>JAJKHV010000049.1 GCA_021154855.1 Solirubrobacterales bacterium | reverse complement strand
TTCGAAGGTATCGGGGAAGAGAAAGCCCTCGAGATCCTCCGCCGCCGTGCCGCCGTACTTGCTGGGGCTGAGGTATTTGGAGTGAACGCTGGCCTTCTCGTAGCTGCCGCGCAGGCCTTCGGCCGTGGCTATTTCGGCGGTCCGAGCACGCGTGTAGCCCTCGGGGATGGTCAATGTGATCGTCCGCGTCACCACGGGGGGCGGTGGGCTGCTGCGGTGAAAGTGGCGGTAGGCAAGAGCCGCAATCGCCGCCACTCCCAGGAACACTGCGGCGAGAGCCACGGCAACCCCTACGCGCCGGCCGGGCGAGTGGACCCGTTTGGGCGTGGGGCCGTCGACGCGCTTGGTCTTTGTGGCCTTCTTCGCCTTCGGCATCTTCTTGGCCTTGGGCGGCTTTTTCTGCTCCAGTGACTTGGCCTCTGCTGCCGACGGGGGTTCGGCGGCAGGCGGAGACTTGGCGCGGCGCGCTTCGCGTTCGAGGCGACGCTTCTCTCGCTCGACGGCTACCGGATCGTCTGCGTCGACGAAGGGTTCGTCACTCATCGTTGCGCTCTTCGATTGCGGCTCGGCCAGCAAGGTATGCCTGCAGCAAGTGCGCGGCGGCGAGGGAGTCAGGCGCCGCCGCGGCCCCAGCCCGCTTGCTCGCATCGGCCATCCGGGTTGTCAGCCGCTCGTCATAGGTCTCAACCGGAACGTCGATGATCGCTTCCAGTTCTGCACAGAAAGTGCGGGCCAAGGCGGCCTGACTTCCTTCCTCACCGCTGAGGTGGAGCGGCAGGCCGACGACGACGCGCTCGACCTCGTGCTTGGCGACCAGGTCCGCCACCGAGCGCGCCTCCGATGGTTCGATTACCGGCAAGGGGGTCGCCAGGGTGCCGCTCGGGTCGGAGATCGCGCAGCCGATCCTGGCGGTGCCGTGGTCCAAGGCTAGGACGCGCATGCTGGTCTACCCGACCTTCCGCTCGATCGCCGCGCGGCCAGCCGCCAACGCCTCGTCGAGCTTGCCTGGGTCCTTGCCGCCGGCCTGGGCCATGTCGTCGCGGCCGCCGCCGCCACCACCGACGATCGGAGCCGCCTCGCGGACGAGCTCGGCCGCCGAGAGGCCCCGTTCCACCGCGCCTTTCGAAACCAAAGCGACCAGCGCGACCTTGCTTCCCTCGCCCCCGCCCAGGAGGATCGCAGAGTCGCCACCCAGCTTGGACTGGACGCGGTTGGCAAGGTCGAGCAGCTGCTTCTGATCGGCGATCGGCGCCTGCGAGGCGACCAGCTTGATGCCGTTGACGTCAGTGGCCTCGCCGACAAGCCGCTCCGCCTCCTCGCCGGCGAGCTGCTTTTGGGCCTGCTCCGCTCCCTTGCCCGCCTCGCGGAGGCGCTCGGCAGCGCGCCGAGCGCCGCTGAGCGGGTCCTGCGGAGACCCGAGCAGGCCGCCGACCTCGCGGAGCCGATCCTCGCGCTCGCGGAACCAGTCGATCGCCGCCGGCCCGCTGAGCGCCTCGATCCGGCGCACGTTGGCGGCGCTGGAGCCCTCAGAGGTGACCTTGAAGATGCCGACCTCCGCCGTGTTGGCCACGTGGGTCCCGCCGCAGAGCTCGCGGGAGACGCCGTCGACCTCGACCACCCGGACCCACTCGCCGTACTTCTCGCCGAAGAGCGCCATCGCCCCCAGCCGCTCGGCCTCGGAGCGCTCCATCTCCAGCCAGCGCACCGGCCGGCTTGCCTTGACCCACTCGTTGACGCGATCCTCGACGGCGCGCAGGTCCTCGGCGCTCAGCCCCTGTCCATGGGTGAAGTCGAAGCGCAGCTTGTCGGGACGCACTGCCGACCCCGCCTGGTGGACGTGGGTTCCAAGGCGCTCACGCAGCGCCGCGTGCAGCAGGTGCGTCGCGGTGTGGTTGCGCATCGTCGCGTGGCGGGTCTCGCGGTCGACCTCCGCTTCCACGGCAGCCCCCTCGTTGATCTTCCCGGATGGCTCAACCTCGAGCGCTTGGTCTTCGCCGACTCGGTAGACGTCGAGCACCTTGGCCTCTCCCCCGGCCCAGCGCAGCAAGCCGGAGTCGGCGACCTGACCGCCGCCCTCGGCATAGAAAGGGCTCTCCTCGAGCTTGACGAGAGCGCGGCCATCGTCGCTCTCGAGCGCGCCAATCCCGGTCGTCGCGCGCAGCGTCTCGTAACCGACGAAACGGGTCGGCGCGGCGGCAGCGGCGAAGGCGATCACCCGCTCGTGACGGTCCTCGGAGCCATGTGCGGTTGCCGAGCCGGAACGAGCCCGTTGGCGCTGCCCCTCCATCAGCTCCTCGAAGCCATTGTCGTCCACAGACAGGCCCTCTTCGGCGACCAGCTCCTTGGTCAGGTCATAGGGAAAGCCGTAGGTATCGTGCAGCTTGAAGGCATCGTCCGCGTCTATCCACCACGTCTTCTTCGCCTTTGCTTCGGAGACCAGCTGTTCGAGTAGCTCGGTGCCCCGCTCCAAGGTGCGGCCGAAGCCCTCCTCCTCGTCGCCGACCCAGCGAGAGATCGTCGCGCGCTCGGCGACCAGCTCGGGATAGGCCTCCCCCATTACCTCGATCGCGCGCTCGGCGAAGCGACCCAGCCAAGGCGCTTCGAGGCCAAGCGTGCGGCCCTGCTGGATCGCCCGGCGCATGATCCGGCGCAGGATGTAGCCGCGGTCTTCGTTGGACGGGACGACGCCGTCGGCGATCAGGAAGGCGGCGCCGCGCGAGTGGTCGGCGACGATCCGCATCGCCCGGGTCACCGCGCCGCCTTCGTCGTAGGAGCGGCCGGACATCTCCTCGGCGAGGTCGATCAGCGGTCGGATCAGGTCGGTCTCGTAGACCGAGGGAACCTCCTGCAAGATCGCCGCCATGCGATCGAGGCCCATGCCCGTGTCGATGTTGCGCATCGGCAGCTCGGTGAGCGAGCCGTCGGCGCCGAGGTCATAGGTCATGAAGACGTGGTTCCAGAACTCCAGGTAGCGCTCGGTGTCGTCGCCGGGGCGCTCCGAGTCGTCGCCGAACTCGGGGCCGCGGTCGAAATAGAGCTCCGAACAGGGACCGCAGGGACCTGTCGGCCCGCCCTGCCAGAAGTTGTCCTCGCGGCCGAGCCTGACGATGCGCTCGTCGGCGACGCCGACGCGGCGCCAGACGGCAATGGCCTCCTCGTCAGGGCCGAGCCCGAGCTCCTCATCGCCACCGAAGACGGTCACCCAGATCCGCTCCGGGTCCATGCCGAAGCCCTCGGTCGAGAGCTCCCAGCCCCACGGAATCGACTCCTCCTTGAAGTACTCGCCGAAGCTCCAGTTGCCGAGCATCTCGAAGAAGGTGAGATGGCGGGCTGTGCTGCCGACCTCCTCGATGTCGGTCGTCCGGAAGCACTTCTGCACGTCGGCAAGGCGGCGCGCCGGCGGCTCCTCGCGGCCGAGGAAGTAGGGCTTGAAGGGCTGCATGCCCGCTGTCGTCAGCAAGACCGAAGGATCGTGTGAGGAGGGCACCAGAGAGGCGGACGGCACGATCTTGTGTCCCCGCGCGGCGAAAAAGGACAGATAGGTCT
Source organism: Solirubrobacterales bacterium (assembly GCA_021154855.1). GTDB lineage: Bacteria > Actinomycetota > Thermoleophilia > Solirubrobacterales > 70-9 > VRUE01. Next base: position 13,149 of record JAJKHV010000049.1, on the reverse strand, counting down.
GGCGGATGTCGCTTGCCTTCATGGCAGGGAGCCTAGAGTCTGCCGACGCCGTCTGGCGCGGCGTCAGGAAGCGGTCGCAATGGTGCCGTGGCCGACGATCGCCTCGCCGGCGAGCAGCACGGCGGTCTGGCCCGGCGAGACGCCGGCGAAGTCCTCGCCGAGGGCGATCTCCAGTTTCGGGTGGACGCCTGTGTCAGTTGCCGAGACGGCGGCCGGGACCGGGCGCGAGCGGTAGCGGAGACGTACGGCGTCGACGCTGGCCCCGGCGCGGTGCAGTACTGCGTTGTGGATCTGGACCCTTCGCGCCATCAGGTCTCGTCGTGGACCGACCGTGACGGTGTTGGCGACTGCGTTGGTCGAGAGCACGTAGAGCGGCTCCTCGGCTCCGCCGCCGATCCCGCGCCGCTGACCGACCGTGAAGTTGTGATGGCCGCGGTGGCGGCCGATCGCCTTGCCGGAGCGGTCCAGCAGGTCGCCCTCGCGCTCACGCAGGCCGCCGTGGCGGCGCAGGAAGTCCGACTTGCCCTGGCCGGAGAGGAAACAGAGATCCTGGCTCTCAGGCTTGCGCGCCACCGCGAGGTTGTGGCGGGCGGCGATCTCCCGCACCTCGGGCTTGGTCAGCTCGGTCAGCGGGAAGCGCACCCGCGCGAGGATGCCTGGGGGCAGCGCCGCCAGCATGTAGCTCTGGTCCTTGTTCTCATCTGAGGCGGCGGCGAGCAGCGGCCCGTCCTCGTCCTCGACGATCCGCGCGTAATGGCCGGTGATCAGGTGCGTCGCGCCGAGGCGGCTTGCCAGATCGACCATCGCGGCGATCCGCACCTCGCCATTGCAGGCGATGCAGGGATTGGGCGTAGTGCCAGCGGCGTAGCCGGAGACGAACTCGGCAACGACGCGCCGGCGGAACTGCTCCTCCAGGTCGAGCGTCAGGTGCGGAATTCCGAGCGAATGGGCGAGCGAGCGCGCACCCAGCACGGCCTCGGGCGAGCAGCAGGCCTTCGCGCCATCAGTCTCCGGATCCGCCCAGAGCTTCAGCGTCACACCGACCACCTCGGCGCCTTGCTCCCGCTCCAAAAGCGCGGCGACCGCGCTGTCGACGCCACCAGACATCGCGACCAGGACCCGCTTCCGGTCTGGCTCGGCCAGCCGCCGATCGGATGAAGCCGCCCGCGCCAGCGCTCGATGCAGGGCATCGGCTGCAAGCTGTGCCGCGTGCCGCTTGGCCGGCGTCAGCCCACCGATCGCCTCGTCGACGTCGTCGAGCCCGATCCGAGCCGCATCCAGCACCGGTTCCCCGTCGACCATCTCGGCAACGGCTGCGGTCGCCGCCCGAGTGGCTCCACATCCCTCCGCATCGAAGGTGACCGTCGCGACGATCCCATTGTCGACGACGACGGAGAGGCGCGAGAGATCGCCACACGCCGCGCCGCCAGCCGCGCCGGTAAACGCGCCGTCCTCAGGCGGTCCAAGCCGACTCACGTCGCGAAGATAGTGCTCGAACAGCTCCTGACTCATCCGCTACAGGGTAGGAGGCCGCCGCTCTCCGCGCAGCAGGCTGCGCAGATCGGCGACGACAGCAGGCGCATCGTCGCGAAGCTGCCGCCAGGTAACACGGATCACCCGCCATCCCTCGACAAGCAGCAGCCGGTCGCGCTCGCGGTCCTTCTCGAAGGCCAGATCAGTTCCATGTGCTTCCCACCCGTCGAGCTCGGCGATCAACCGCTGTTCGGCCCAGAGGCAATCGACCTCGAAGAACCGCCCCTGAGCTGAGAGGTGGGCGTTAAGTCGCGGACGCGGAAGCTCGGCGCCGTCCAGGACCACCTGGAATCGCCGCTCCAGCTCCCTGCGAGTGATTCCCCGCATCACCGTGCGATCCCGAAACACGGCCCGCAGGACCGCCGACCCACCCCGCCTTGGATAGCGCTCGAGCAGATCGGGCACTGAAAGCTTGTCGGTCAGCCTCAGCACTTCGGCCTCGTTCAGCGCCCGTTCAAGCTGACGCCTCGTGAGAACGCCGGCCAGATCCAAGAGGGTGCGCGACACCGACGTGACGGGGATCCCGTTCACCTGCGACGCCTCATCCACAGGAACCGGAGAACGATGGCCGACGATTCCTCTTCGGGAGCGAAAGTTGCCGGGCCTCGTCACCTCTGGCAGGGCGGCCGATCGCGGAGTGAGCATCCACAACCCCCCAGCCGCCCGATGACTCAAGACCGCGCCACGACCGATTGCGAGCACCGCCGCCATCCATCGCGCTTCCTGGCTCAGCAGCGAGTGCCCGGCCGTGTAGACGCCACGGTGGACCGCAAGCAAGGAACCCCGAGAAAGCCTGCCCTTCACCTGATCAGAGGAGATCCCGCGGGCCAAAAGCTGCCGCCGAGCAACCACACCGTGTTGGCGCTCTGCCAGCCTCGCAATCACAAGATCAGGGGCCAAGCCGGCACCCATGTGACGTTGGGTGCCTATATCGCCCTCAACGTTGCGCGGGTCGGGGCGTCCTACGGCCTGCGAATCCATGGGCCCCACGCTGCCGGGCCGTGACGCGCGCGTGTGCGCGGAAACGCGTGCCTTTGTAACGCAAAGAGGCTCCAACCCGCCGGTACCGCCTCTGGCTTTGATCCCTTGAAGTAAAGGGTGGGGGCCTCCTCGCAGTCCCAAAGAACCGAGAGAGATCAGCTCCCGCGCCGTTTGTGTTGGGTCAAACGGTGAGGCGGCTCACGTACGGGCTCGAGCCTCAGCGGAACCGTAGCACTGGGCGAGTGCCGTGGCGAGTGTTCAGTCGTCCATGTTGGAAAGCAGCAACTCGGCCTCGCTCCAGTCTTCAGGCTGGACCCGCAGGGCGATGTCGCCGCGGCCGAAACGGTCGAGTGGCCAGTCGACCGTCAGCACCGCCTCGATCTGAGCCTCTTTCAGGGCCTGGTGCCAGGCGCGGGCGGTCTTGACGTCGGCGAAATCACGCACCACCTCCCAGTCGTCGAAACGCGGATCGTCAACGTGGACAGGCGTCGCTCCCGGCCCTGGACGGCGGCCGATCAGGACCGTCCGGATCCGGCCGAAGAAGCTCATCGCCCGCCGGGCGGCCTCTTGGCGCGAAGCTGAAGCCCTACGTCACGCAGCTGCACCTCGTCTATCGGCGCTGGAGCGCCGGTCAGCGCGTCGGCGCCTGAGGCGGTCTTCGGGAAGGCGATCACGTCGCGAATCGAGTCGGCATTGGCGAGGCGCTGGACGAGGCGGTCGAGGCCGAAGGCAATGCCGCCGTGCGGCGGAGCGCCATAGCGCAGCGCCTCGAGCAGAAAGCCGAAGCGTGCCTCCGCTTCGGCCTCGTCGATGCCGAGGGCGGCGAAGACCTTGCCCTGCAGGCCGGCGTCGCTGATGCGGATCGAGCCCCCACCCATCTCCTGACCGTTCCAAACCAAGTCGTAGGCAAGCGCCCGCGCGCCGCCGGGGTCGGCAGGGTCGAAGTCAGCGGCGGGCGACGTGAACGGATGGTGCAGCGGGTCCCAGCCACCGCCATCGCTGGACTCCATCAGCGGCCAGTCGACGATCCACAGCAGCGCATCGGCTCCCTCGGGAACGAGGTTGAAGTCAGCGGCCAGGTCGAGCCGCAATTGGGCGAGCACGGCGTTGGCGACCTTGGGCTTATCTGCGACGACGAGCAGGAGGTCGCCCTCCTCGGCACCGAGCCGCTCGTTCAGAGCGCCCAGCTCCGCGGCGGAGAGAAACTTCGCGGTTGGCGAGCGCCAGCCCCCACCCTCTCGGAACGCCCAGACCAGACCCTTGGCACCAAGCTCCTGGGCGCGCGAGATCAGTCCGTCGAGGGCGGAGCGCGGCAGCTCGCGCTTGCCTGCGTTCAATCCCCGCACCGTCCCGCCGGCGGCGATGACAGAAGCGAAGACCTTGAACTCGGTGCCGGCCAGGATGTTGTTGAGGTCGACGAGCTCCATGCCAAAGCGAGTATCGGGACGGTCGGTGCCAAAGCGCGAAATCGCCTCGTCGTAGGGCAGGCGCTGCAGCGGCAGGCTCAAGGACGGGCCGCCCACCCGCTCGAAGACGTGCGCCAGGAGGCGCTCGTTGACCTCGATCACGTCGTCGACCCCAACGAAGGACATCTCGATATCGAGCTGGGTGAAGTCCGGCTGGCGATCGGCCCTCAGGTCCTCGTCACGGAAGCAGCGAGCCACCTGGTAGTAGCGCTCGAAGCCCGCGACCATAAGCAGCTGCTTAAACAGCTGCGGCGACTGCGGAAGCGCGTAGAAGGAGCCCTGCTGGCTGCGGCTGGGCACGAGGAAGTCGCGGGCGCCCTCCGGGGTCGAGCGGGTCAGCACCGGCGTCTCGATGTCGAGGAAGCCCTCGCGGTCGAGGAACTCACGCATCGCCGCAGTGACCCGGTGGCGGAGCATGAGCGCCTCGCGCATCTGCTCGCGGCGCAGGTCCAAGTAGCGGTGGCGCAGCCGAGCATCCTCGCCGACGTCGCCGGCGAAGCCCTCGATCTGGAACGGAGGCGTCTCGGCATCGGCGAGCAACTCGGCGGCGCTCACCTTGAGCTCGACCTCTCCCGTCGGAAGCTCGGGATTGACCGTCTCGGGCGAGCGCTGCACGACGCTGCCGGAGGCGCTCACCACGTCCTCGGGCCGCAGCCTGTGGCCGAGCTCGAAGGCGCCACCCGCATCCTCGGGGTGGAAGACCAGCTGGACGATGCCGGTGCGATCACGCAGGTCTATGAAGATGAGGCCGCCGTGATCCCGCCGCCGGTGCACCCAGCCCGCCACTCGAGCCTCTGCTCCAACCCGGTCGCCCAGCACCCCTCCGCACCACGTATCGCGATAGCCGTTGGCGCGAAGTGAAGGGAGGTCGCTCATGCCTGGCCTCCAGTTATCTCGGCGATGAGATCACCGGTGTCGACCGGTCGCTGCTCGCCGCTCGACATGTCGCGCAGCTGTGCACCGCCGCCTTCGAGGATCACCACCCGCCGGGCGCCGATCCGATCGGCGTGCTTGAACTGCCCCTTCAGTCCACGCCCGCCGAGGTCGACCTCGGCTGACAGCCCGGCCTTGCGCAGTTCGCCCGCCAGGATCAGCGCCAGCGACCTGCCCTCGGACTCCTCATCAGCAACCGCGATGAAGACGTCACGTCCTGGCGCAGGGCTTTCCTCGTCCAGGGCCAGCATGATCCGCTCGATCCCGGCCGCCCAGCCAACCGCCGGGGCCGGCCGGCCGCCGAGCTGCTCGACCAGGCCGTCGTAGCGCCCGCCGCCGCCGATCTCCGACTGCGCGCCGAGCCGGTCGCAGACGAAGGAGAAGATCGTCCGCGTGTAGTAGTCGAGGCCGCGGACGAGGGTGGGGTCGATCGTGTACTCGACACCGGAGGCATCGAGCAGCGCCCGCACCTCGGCAAAGTGATCGGCGTCCTCACCTTCGAGCCGCTCGACCAGCTTCGGCGCGGCCGCCATCGCCGCCCGCGTCCCCTCGTCGTTGGAGTCGAAGGCGCGCAAGGGGTTGGCGTCGATCCGCTCCCGCACCTCTTTCGCCAGCTCGGTCTCGTGCGCGCGAAGGTACGCCTTCAGTTCCTCGAGGTAGGCCTGACGGGCGTCCAGCGAGCCCAGACTGCCCAGGCGCAGCTCGACGCCCGGCACGCCGAGCTCGGCCAGCAGGTCGGCGAGCAGGCCGATCGCCTCGGCGTCGGCGATAGGCGAGTCAGTCCCGATCGCCTCAGCGCCGAGTTGGTGGAACTGGCGGTAACGGCCTGCTTGCGGGCGCTCGTGGCGGAAGAAGGGCCCCACGTAGAACAGCTTCACCGGCTGCGCCAGCGCCTGCATGCCGTGCTCGACGTAGGCGCGGCAGATCGGCGCCGTGCCCTCGGGCCGCAGGGTGAGGCTGCGCCCGCCCTTGTCCTCGAAGGTGAACATCTCCTTGCGGACGATGTCGGTGGAGTGGCCGACCCCGCGCTCGAACAGCTCGGTGTCCTCGAAGCTGGGCGTGGCGATCGGCTCGTAGCCGGCGCGGGCGAAGATCGCCGCGGCGGTGCGCTCGATCCGCCCGCGTGTGCGCGCCACGTCAGGCAGGACGTCGAAGGTCCCGCGCGGAGCCTGGTACTTGTGCCCTGCCACAGTGGGCGACCTTACCTGCGCCGGCAGCAGACCGACTGCCTACTGCGACAGCTGGGCCAGGAACGGATTGCTCAGCCGCTCCGCGCTCAGTGTGGTGAGGCCCATATGCCCTGGGTAGACGGTGGTCTCGGGCGATTGTGAGTCGAACAGCGTGGCGATTGACCGCATCAGGGTCGGCCCATCCCCGCCGGGAAGGTCGACCCGCCCGACCGAGCCCTGAAAGAGCACGTCGCCGGAGAAGATCGCCTCCTCGCCGCGGACCGAGTAGGTGACGTGGCCGGGACTGTGGCCGGGCGTGAAGACAACGTCGAGCGCCAGACCGGCCAGCTCCAGCGTCTCGCCCCCCTTCACGGTCTCATCGGCCTCATAGCTCTCGTAGGGGCCGAATCCGGCGTAGGTGAAGGACATGATGTCGGCGAGTACCGGCACCTCGATCTCGGGGCAGTAGACGGGAGCGCCGGTCTCCCTCGCCACCGGCGCGACTGCGCCGACGTGGTCGAAGTGACAGTGGGTGATCAGGATCGCCTCGACCTCGGCGCCGGTCGCCTCGACCTCGGCCAGGATCCGCTCCGCCTCCTCGCCGGGGTCGACGATCAGCGCCTTGCCGGAGTCCTCGTTGTTGATGACGAAGCAGTTCTCGGCGATCGGACCGACCGTGAGCTGGCGTACGTCGAGGCTCACGAGCGACCGGCGTCGCGCATCCGTGCCCGCTCCCGGCGCCGCCACATCATCATGTCGATGTAGTAGCCGGCCGGGATGTAGAAGACGAGCATGAAAGCGCCGAGCGCGAGTGCCGCGCCAAGTGGCCGTTTGAAGATCAACAGCAGGAGGATGGCGAAGATCACGGCTGCGCCGATGCCGCGCATGGCCGAATTGCGCCAGGTCGGCGGATGGTCGCCACGCGGGGCGCGTTTGGTGCCGGCGCGGGCCTGGGCTTTTGCCTCGGCTCGCGTCTTCGGGCGCGAGCGACGGCTGGTATCGATGCGACCGCCCTGGGTGCCGCGATGCTTGCGCCGGCGCTTCTTCTTCGTCTGAGCCATAGCCGGAATTTAGTTGACCAGCGTCCGGCACGCCTCAGGAGGCGGTCGCGAGGCGGCCCTCGATGGTCTGCATGACCGAATCGAAGTCGCGGATCGGCACGTCGGTTGGATATCCGAGCAGGGCCGCGGCCGGGACCAGCCCGATGATCTCCGCCGCGACCGGCCTGGCCTCAAGCGGCTCGGCGAGGTCGCGGACGCGCTCGACAAGGTCAGCGAGCGGTACGGCGAGCGGATCATGGACATTGGTCGAGACCTGACTGCGGCCCCCCGAGAGGGTCAGGCCGATTGCCCGCACGCCGCGCAGGCCGCCGCCCGACTCCCGCAGTCCAGCGGCGACCGCTCGAGCGATGTCCCCGTCACCACTGTCCAATTCGACGTTGAAAGCGGCGAGCGGGGGGCGCGCCGTGACCAGCGTCACCCCGGCCGTCGGGTGCGGCAGTGCTGGCCCATAGTCCGGGCGCAGGCCTCCCCCCTCCATGCGCAGCCAAAGCTCGGCGAGTCCGCCGTTGCGAAAGTAGGCCCGCTCGACGTGCCCGGGCCGGCTGGCCAGCTCGCCGTAAAGGAAGACGGGAACGCCGAGGCCGCCGATCTGCGCGGCGACCTCGATCGCCTCGGTGCGCGCGGCGGCGCGATCAGCGGGATCGAGCCAGACGACCGGGCAGACGTCGAGCGCCCCGACCGCGGGGTGCAGGCCCCGATAAGGACTCATGTCCAGTGTCTCAATCGCAACCGCGGCGCCGGAGAGGAGCGCATCTCGCAGCGGCGCCGGGCCGGCCGTGAGAGTGAAGACGGTGCGATCGTGATCGGCGTCGGAATGGCGATCGAGCACTGCCGCCCCGCGCGAAAAAGCACTCTCCAGCGCAGCGATCCGGGCTGCATCGGCCCCCTCGGAGACGTTTGGGACGGCGAGGAGCTGCGCCACCGGCTAGACGCGCAGCTCGCCGCCGCGGACGAGCTCTTTGCCGTCAATCTCGACGGTCGGCTCGAGGATCACGCAGTCGAGGTGCACGGGAACTTGAACACCGCCACCGATTGCCGCCGAAGCGCCAAAGGCAACGTGAGCGGTCCCGAGGATCTTCTCGTCCTCGAGGATATTGCCGGTCAAGGTCGCCTCTTCGTTGGTGCCGATCCCCAGCTCGGCGACGTTGGTGCCGTCCTCGCCATGCTTTGTCAGCAATTCAAGCAGCGTTGCGCCCTCCGGCCCCGTGGCATCGGTCAGGTGGCCGCCGCGAATGGTCAGCTCGACCGGCGTCTCCACCTTGCCGACGCCGGCGATCGAGCCGTCGACGACGAGCGTCCCCTCCCCGGTTCCCTCGGCCGGCGAGACGAAGGCCTCGCCGCAGGGCAGGTTGCCGAAGGCGCCCGGCGCGTTGAGGACTCCGGCGTCGGCGATCGGCACGCGGTCCTTGAGGCCAAGCCGTAGGTCGCTGCCGTGCGGGCAGGTGATCCGCGCCTCATCGCCGCTGCGCAGTGCCGCGGCCAGAGCGGCCCCGCGCCGCCGCAGAGCCGCCATGTCGGCGTTCATCAGTCGCGCCAGCATGTCGTCGGTGACCCCGGGCAGCGTCGCAATCCGCACACCAGCCTGGTTGGCGGCGCGGCGCGCGTAGGTGTGCGAGAGCGACTGAATGGTCGGCGCCAACACCACGTGGGAGGCGATCATCGCCGCCGCCACCGGAGTCGGCGGCTCGGCCCCGTGGGAGTCGAGCTCGGAAATGACCGCCAGGGTCGCGTAGGCCCCGTCGCCCTCGGCCTCGATCCGCATCAAAGCACCGATCTCCTCGGTGACCGGGTTGCAGATCACCAAGACCTCTTCGGCCGGTTCGACCTGCAGGCAATCCCGCAGAACCGTCCGCACAGCTCGATCGAGTTCCTGCGTCACAGCAATAAGGCTAAAGGCCCAGCGGCCAAGACGAACATAGCCCCTCCATCGCTACGATCCTCAAGCCCCGCCGGAGTAGCTCAGCTGGTTAGAGCAGCGGAATCATAATCCGCGTGTCGGGGGTTCGAGTCCCTCCTCCGGCATACACCTTAGTTCACTCGTGTTCCCTTGTGCACCGCTCCAAAGCGGATTCCTGAGCGACACGCGGAAGATCGCTTGCCCCCTGTTCCCTCTGGTTCACCGCCGTTCCAGCCTGTCGAGGTCGCATTTAGGTCGCATTCGGCATCTGATTGCTTGCGCTCTCTTGAGCCTCTTCCCCCAGCTAACCGGGAGGCAAGGTCGCTCAGCGTTGTTGCTTTCCCGCCCGATTCCGACTGGCCCCTTAGGTCGACCATCGGCGGGACAAACGAGCGCCTTTGATCATCACGGGAGGGGGCGGCGCCTCGGCTGATCATGATCGAGATCAAGGAGAAGCCTCATCACCGGGACTTCCTTGTTGAGTGGATCGTCTCTCAAGAAAGTCGCGACGCACTCGTTCTCGCTGCCGCAGGTTCCCGTCCATCGCTTGCTTGAAGGCAAACCCGTGATCTCCTCCGCGAGCTCGGGCAAGAAGGTAGATTTCCCAGCCAAGTTCGTCGAGTTGGCCGTCAGCCGAAAGGCCGCGCTGTTGTTCTTTGCAGAACTCGACTGCCGCTCGATCGCCTTTGAACTTCAGCGGTTCTAGTGCCGCCACTCGCGGCACCACCTTGGCACCCGCGCGCGCGCCGGAAGCGAATGCCTCGGGCTCAGTCTCTCGGCGCCAGGACACAGATTGTGGCTCTGAAGTATCGGCGCTGTTCACGGCGCGCCGCAATGCTTCGGCGAAGCCCTCGACGACAGCTAGGCGAATGGGTCCCCAGTCCCAGGCGTTCGGGTCAAGGTCGCGGGAGGCGACCGCTACGACCCTCGCGAGCGGCTGCAGTGCCGCGACGAGCGCCTCTACCTGCTGGTTCGGCATCGTCGCGGCATGAGTGACGGCGCCAAGGATGTCCGAGACAGGCACGAGCATTTCCCCGAGCATCGCTTCGTCCTCCGCGAGCGGAGCCAATATCCCCTTGCTGAAGATGCCGCCCTCGCGAAGCTGAGATAGGACTTGCTCGGCGGGCCGGGCGTCGCTCAAGGCGGCCATTTCATTGCGCATAGGCGGATCGTCGGCGAGATCTTCGGCGAGCCATGAGACGCAGGTCGCAATCACCCACTTGTCGCCTTGATCGATGGTTCCCGCCTGCCAACGCTTCTTTGCCTCCGACCACCACTCGGCCATCGGAAACCCGTGGGCGGCTTCTGGGACGCGCGGGAGAAGATCGCGCCTTCCCAAGGACCAAAGCTCGGCGACGCCGATCTCGAAGAGCTCGTCCTCGGTCGGTTCCCGTGCAGGCTCCAAGATTGTCGGCTTGGACACCGTCCCCTGGCTAGGCGCAGCCGCGGCAGGGGCAACTCCAAGGGCATTAGTTAGAGCCAGCCCAACTGCCCTTGCGAACTCGGGACCGACCTGGACAGGCGCATCGATCATGAATCTCCCGGATCCCGTGGTTGGGCGATCATCGGGCCGATAGCTGAAGCGAAGGTCATCGAGGGATCGCGCAATCTCGGGATCGTGGCTGCGCAATGCACCGAGGATGTCAATCACGGGTCGATGCTCAGAACGGGCAATTGCTGCCTCGAATGACTCCCCCGTTCGGAGCACAATCGGTAGGACGATGGTCCCGACCTCCTTGCCGGGAAACCGGCGCACGGCGCGACCAACGGCCTGGATGATGGAGGCTTGGCCGCGGCGAGTGTCGATGAATGCGACAGCATCGATCCCCGGATAGTCGACTCCTTCCGTCAGCAGCTTCACGTTGGAGAGCAAGCGATGCTCGGCCGGCTCATCGGCAGAAAACCTCTCCAGAAGCCGGGCCCGCACGGCTGGGCGCATACCGGCGCCGTCGACGTGCTCCACCCACAGTGGTGCTGTCGGTGCGTCCTGCGGGTCGAGCAGGCTCGATGCGGTCGGAAACTGAGCACTGAACCGCTTGGAGTGCGGGATAGAAGATTGAAACGCCACTATCCGTTTGCAGTCGTAGCGACGCATCGCCCGCGCACATGCGATCTGAGTGGCCAGGCTGGCGGGTCGATGTTTTCGTCCCCGTCCGCAGTGACAACACGGTGCTTTGCGATCAGCTGATGCACTTCATCGTCGGAGACCGGGATGACGGCAACCTGATATGGACAAAGGAGCTCCAGCTCCGTTGCCTTGGCAAAGCTCAGGTGATGGATAACACGACCGAAACGCGGATAGTCATCCATCGACGCCAGCTTCACATTTTGATCCCGAGCGCGGCCCTTATCACGGGTTCCGAAAATCGTCGGCGTGGCGGTGAAGAAGAGCCTACGATCCGCGCGTATGGCCTCCGCATCCAGAATCGTCTTGTGCGACGACGACTCAAGCCCGGCGCACCTATGAGCCTCATCTGCAATCGCGAGATCGAAGGACTGGTCGGTCAGCTTCATCGCCTTCGCAACGGCAGGCGAGGAGTTGTAGGTGCATACGGCGAGGAGGGGCTGATCGGAGCTGAGGGCCTCGGCGATCGTGGCCGGGTTGGTCGTCCTTAGGTTGCCGAGCTCGTCGTTCTTGGCGAGATCCTCCACTTCTGACCGCTGCTTATCGCTGCAGACCGAGAGAAATCGCCGCCTAGTCGCCGCGTGCCGCGCCCAGACGCTAGCCGTCTGTCGAAGGAGCGGCAGGGTAGGAACGAGCACCAGCACCTTCTTGGCCTGCAGGCGGTCCGCCGCCCATGCCTCAAGCAGGCTCTTGCCGGTCCCGCACGCCATGACCACCTGACCACGCTTCTCACCCGAGTCGGCCCAGGCTTCGATGTCCTGCAAGGCCGTAACCTGATGCGGCCGTGGGTGAGCAGAACTCAGCGTTACGGGCATCAAATCCTCGGCGCTGTGAGGCCAATCCACCTCCGAGCGCCGAAGGCCGTCGCGAAGACAGGTGGATACAGGCTTCTCCTGGGCTCGCATCACCTCGAAAGCGCTGCTCGAAACACGATCAGTCGACCCGATGAGCAGGCGCTCAGCGATAACAGGCCGATTCGACTCGCTCAGGAACTTGTCAACGTCGGCCTTGGTAATCGAGTGCTGGGCGCCATAGTTCTTAGCCTGGATTGCAAAGAGGCGGCCGTCATGCGTCTCGGCGATCAAGTCGATCCCTCGGTCCCGGCCCCAGCGCTCCGGCCACTCCTCCCATAGCCATACCTTGCGAAAGATCGTCTTCCACAGCGGCTCGCTTTCGAGATACCACTTGCATAGAAGCTCGAACTCTTTGCCGTCGGAACCGAAAGTGTCGAGTAGTGCGTCGAGGGTTTTTTCGTGTCGCGCGGCCACGATTGAAACGTAGAGCCCTGGGAGGATGCTGGGTCGGTCGCGAGAGCCCTACAAAGGTCCGTGAGTTCTGCGGCTGAGCGCTATCGACGCGAGGGCTCGACCGGTCGCGAGTGCGGACTGGCTACGAGAGGTGAGAACGGCGCGAGGCGATCAAAACGGTCCGTCCCCCAGTTGGCCGACGTCAGATCAATGCGCTATCAGGAACGATCGGGCACAGATCTTTGGCGGCGGCTGCCTAATACGGCCCTTTGGGTATGAACTCGTATTCGTTCCAAGGCTCACGGTCGGTGACCGTAGGCAAAGGGCCGATTCCGGGCTGAACACATTTCGGACATAGCGGCAGCCACATCTCAAGCCGGTCGTCCCGGTCGGCCATTGCGAAGAACTCTTGCTCACCGAATTTCTGGGCACCCCGCGTTAGAACCATCATCGTGGACGCTTTCGTGCCCAGCCCGCCAATCACTCCCGTCGTATGGGCAATGACAGCCGCCGAGCCACAAAACATCGCGCCGAACTCGGTTGCAGTTCCGCATTTGATGCACAGGTCAGCCATGGCCCTGATTGTGGCGGTCTGACTGGACGAACGCGGCCTCGCCTGCTTGCCGGTCAGGTGATGGTTCCCAGCCCATTTATCCGATGGCTTCCCGAATTTGGTCGTAGCTCTGGCGAGTCGGGTGCGTGTAGTGGGCGGTCGCCGTCTGGATTGTGTGGCGCGT
>JAJKHV010000048.1 GCA_021154855.1 Solirubrobacterales bacterium | reverse complement strand
GCGATGCTGGCCGGCGCCGAGATGTTCCTTGCCGCCTCGACCGAACCGGAGACCCAGCGGATCGTCCTCCTCGACGGCCCTTCGGTGCTTGGCTGGGACCGCTGGCGCGAGATCGCCTCTGAGTACGGGCTGGGCCTGATCGAAGCGACTCTGCAGGCGGCGATCGAGGCCGGGGCGATCGAGCCGCAGCCGGTTCGCCCTCTCGCACACGTGCTGATGGGGGCGCTCGACGAGGCGGCGATGCTGGTTGCGCGGGCCGAGGACCCGGAGCAGATGCGAGTTGAAGTCGGGGGAACCCTGGGAGGCCTGCTCGACGGACTCAGCCGCGACTTGCCTTGACCGCTCCCTCGGCGGGCGAGGGCGCGGGCCGGGCCCCGGGAGCGGGAACGGTCAGATCGGCGGGCGCGCCGCGCCTCGACTCCTTCTGCGCGTACATCCGCACATCGGCGAGCTGCAGTGCGGCGGAGGGGCTGCCGGCCTCGCTTGGCACTCTGGCCGCGCCCCACGAGGCGGCGATCGCGTAGCCGCGACCACTCTCGGTCAAGGCTTCCGCGGCGTGCTTGGTCGCCTCGTCGAAGCGGTTCTCCGCACAGCTCAGCAAGACGCAGAACTCGTCACCGCCGATTCGGTAGGCGGTTCCGTCCTTGCCGATCGCGTCGCGCAGCCGTTGCCCCAAGCGGGTTAGGAGCTCGTCGCCCGCGGGGTGGCCCAGCGTGTCGTTGAAGTGCTTGAAGCCGTTGAGATCGAGGAAGAGGATCGCGGCCGGGTTCTCCTCGCTTGCGATCTCGCAGAGTCGTTCGAGGTCGACCTGCATGCGACCACGATTGCCGAGACCGGTCAGCGGGTCGGTCTGCACCTGTTCGAGCAAATTTTTATTCTCCCGGTCGCTCATCGCCAGGCGAACGATCACGGCCGTCATCGTCGCTGCCCAAAGGACGGTCGACAGGCCCCCCGTGGCGCTGTTGTACTGCATCGCGAAGAGCCCGATCATCACCGCCGCGAAAATCGCGGGGACGAGTATCTCGCGACGGCCATCCTCGCTGGGCGAGGTGATCTCAGCGGCCTCTTTCGGCTGCCAGACCGCGGCCCCCAGGCAGACCGCTGCGATCAGGTAAATCGGGTTGATCCATTCGCCCCCGGGCAGCGCTCCTTCGGTTGCCTGCAGGGTGTAGGCGATGTCAGCTGCGACCAGAGCCGTGAGCCCCGCCAGCAGCAACGACCAGGTGCGGCCGGGGCGCCAGCCGGTCAGGGCGACGACCCCCACCACCAGCGAGAGCATGCCGATGTCACCAAGGGGGTAGGACAGGGTCGTCAGGGTTTCCAGCGTCGTGCCGGAGGTCTGGTCGGCGACGAAGTCGAATACGAAGGCGGCGCCGAGGGCTGCTGTGCCGAGGGCCGCAATCAAGCCATCCATCCAGAGGCGCCAGTTGATCTCGTGGGCGCGTGCCCGGACCAGCATGATCAGGCCGGCGTAGGCGAGCGGATAGAAGACCAGGTAGCCGACGTCGGCCGGCGAGGGGTAGGGAGCCGATGGGTTGTTTTCGATCGCCGCGGTCCAGTAGATCTCGGCGGCGCCCCAGAAGAGGATCGCCAGGCCGATGAGAAGCCAGGCGGCCCGCTCGCGGCGATAGTCGGAGGCCCTGATCAGGCAGGCGACGCCCGCGCCGAGCACGATCGCGGCGTACAGAGGCCCCCCAATCGCGAAATCCAGGTCCTCTCCGAGGCCGAGCCAGTAGTGCGCCGTGACGACCGCAGTACCGCCGAGCAGCAGCACGGCGAGCGCCCGGCGGAGCAGTCGGGGGGCGCTCATTCCGGCAGTCGTTGGGTCGGCGGTTTCCACTAATGCAGCTATCGGCATCGCACGGCAGATTCCCAAGCCCGAAGGACGGCCGAGGCATGCCGAGGCCGATTGCGCGCGTCATCTAGACTGGAGGGCGATGAAAACCGGAATCCACCCCGAGTACACCCTCGCCAACGTGCACTGTTCGTGCGGGAACCAGTTCTACACCCGCTCGACCGAGTCGGATCTCCACGTCGAGCTCTGCTCGGAGTGCCACCCGTTCTACACCGGCAAGCAGAAGCTCGTCGACACCGGTGGGCGGGTCGAGCGCTTCCAGCGCCGCGCTGCCAAGCACGCCAAGGCTGGGAGGTAAGCCGTGAGCCCGGAGCTGGGCTCGCTGCAAACCGAATCTGCCGGCCCGTCCCAAAACGGGGCCGATCCACTGCGCATGCCCGACGGCGCGCTGGTCGCCAAACGCGACGCGCCGATCGGCGGCCAGGCGGTGCTCGAGGGCGTGATGATGCGCGGGGTCACGGTCTGGGCCGTGGCCTGCCGCCGTCCCGACGGCGAGATCGAGATCAGCTCCGAGTCGATCAAGCCCTGGGCCCAGCGCCACCGCCTCTGGCGGCTGCCGGTCCTGCGCGGCATCGTCGCCCTCGGCGAGTCGCTGAAGATCGGCTTCCGGGCGCTGGCGATCTCTGCCAACGCGCAGCTGGAGGACGACGAGGGAGGCGAGCCGGAAGAGATCGGCGGCTGGGTCTGGGGACTGACGATCGCCCTCTCGATGGTCTTGGCGGTCGGCCTCTTCTTCGTCGTACCGGTCGGGCTGACCAGCCTGATCAAGGACCAGCTTGGCTCGCCGGTCCTCTTCTGGCTGGTCGAGGGGGTCTTGCGCACGGCCATCTTCATCGGCTACATCGCCGCGATCAGCCGCCTGCCGGACCTCCGCCGCGTCTTCGAGTACCACGGGGCCGAGCACAAGACGATCTCCTGCTACGAGGCCGAAGACGAGTTGACTCCGGCGCGGGCCAAGCTCTACTCGCGCCTGCACCCACGCTGCGGCACCAGCTTTCTGCTGATCGTGATGGTGCTGGCGATCTTCGTCTTCGCTCCATTGGGTCTCCCCGCCTGGTATTGGCTGCTGGCATCGCGCATCCTCGGCATCCCGCTGATCGCCGGCCTCTCCTACGAGGTGATCAAGTGGGCCGGCAAAAACCGTCGCAAGCGCTGGGTGCGGGCGATCATGTGGCCGGGCCTGATGCTCCAGAACCTGACTACGCGCGAGCCCGACGAGGAGGAGCTGGCGGTGGCGATCGCCTCGCTCGAAGCGGTGCTGGCGCGGGAGTCGCCGGAGCAGGCGGCTGCTGGGCAGCACATCGAGATCGTCGCTTAGCGTCCAGGCGCGGCGGGTCCTGTCACGGATTCGGTCCCACCACCCGCTGCGGGGGCGGCTGCGCCGCCTCCACGGGGTGGTCCCCCAAATCCGTGCCACCCGCCGCGAGAGTCCGCCGCGTAGCTCATTAGGGACCAAGGTTTCTGAGATGACTCGGCCCTTTATGTTGTGAGCGTGATCGATTCGCTTGTTGAACAGATCGAGGCTCGGTTTGCTGAGCTCGAGGGGCAGATGTCCGATCCTGCTGTGATCGGGGATCGGGAGCGCTATGCGGAAGTTGGGCGCGAGTACCGCGAACTGCAGCCGGCGCAGGCGCTTGGGGCTGAGTACCGGACGCTGAAGGACGACCTGGAAGGGGCGCGGGAGCTGCTTGCCGAAGATGGCGAGGACTCAGAGCTGCGCAAGGTCGTCGATGAGGCGCCGCAGCGGATCGAGGCTCTTGAAGAGGAGATCCGCCTGGCCATGGTCGAGCGGGACCCCAATGACTCTAAGAACGTCCTGGTCGAGGTTCGGGCCGGGACTGGGGGGGACGAGGCGGCACTCTTTGCCGGTGACATCTACAAGATGTTGACCCGCTACGCCGAAGAGAAGGGCTTTGTCACCGAGGCGCTTTCGCAATCGAACGCGGAGGTGGGCGGCTTCAAGGAGGTCACCTTTGCGATCAAGGGCGAGGGCGCTTACTCGGTCTTCAAGTACGAGGGCGGGACGCACCGCGTGCAGCGGGTGCCGGAGACCGAGTCCCAGGGCCGCATCCACACCTCGACCGCGACCGTGGCGGTGCTGCCGGAGGCGGAGGAGGTGGAGGTCAAAATCGATCAGAACGATCTCCAGGTCGACGTCTATCGCTCATCCGGTCCCGGAGGACAGTCGGTCAACACGACCGATTCCGCGGTGCGGATCACCCACAAACCGACCGGAATCGTCGTCTCGATGCAGGACGAGAAGTCACAGCTGCAGAACAAGGAGCGGGCGATGCGGGTGCTGCGCGCGCGCATCTACGAGCGCGAGCTCGCCGAACAGCAGGCGCAGATCGCCTCCGAGCGCAAGGCACAGGTCGGTAGTGGTGAGCGCTCCGAGAAGGTGCGCACCTACAACTTCCCCCAGGGACGGGTTACCGACCACCGGATCAAGCACACCTCGCACAATCTCGAAGGCGTTCTGGGCGGCCAGCTTGCTGAGTTCACCGAGGCGCTGGGGGCGGAGGAGAAGCGGCAGAGGTTGGAGGCTGCCGCCGTAGGCTGACGTGTGGTCAGTTCCACAAGACAGGCATTGGATGCCGCTGTAGACGCTTTGCGGGCGGCTGGGATCAGCGACCCACGTTTCGACGCGGAACTGCTCTTGGCTGAGGCAACCGGTTTGGATCGGGCGTATCTCGCGGCACACCCGGAGGTGGAGATCTTGCCCCCGGCTGCGCGGCGGTTCGGTGAGATGGTGCGGCGGCGCCTGCGGCGGGAGCCGGTCGCCTACATCACCGGCCGCAAGGGGTTCCGCCATCTCGAGCTCGCCGTCGACCCGCGGGTGCTGATCCCGAGGCCGGAGACCGAGCTGCTGGTCGAGCTGGCGCTGGAGCTGCAGCCGGCCGGCGTGCTTGATTTGGGCACCGGCTCCGGCGCGATCGCGCTGGCGGTCGCCGCCGAGCTGCCGGACTGCGCGGTGATAGCTGCTGACACCTCGGCAGCGGCGCTCGAAGTCGCTCGCGCTAACGCCGAGCGGCTCGGCCTCGCCGAACGCGTCCGCTTTCTCGAAGGCTCACTGCCCCCCGATGAGGACTTCGACCTGATCCTCGCCAATCTGCCCTATGTGGCTGAGGCCGACTGGTCTTCGTTGCAGCCGGAGGTGAGGGAGTGGGAGCCGCGCGAGGCGTTGCTGGCCGGCCCCGACGGCCTGGACGCAATTCGCGGGCTTCTCTCCGACCGAGTTCGCCTTTTGTCGTCCTATGGGCGAAAAAAGGCGAAGTCAGCGGATCGGATCATCGCGCTCGAGGTGGGCGAGGGGCAGGCGGCGCCGGTTGGCGAGATCCTGGCTGAGGCCGGTTTCGGTGAGATCGAGGTGCGCGCGGACCTGGCGGGGATCGAGCGGGTCGTGATCGGGCGGCCGTGAGCGAGGCGATTTCGATCGGGCAAGACGGACCGGAGCGCGCTCGCAGCAGCCTGGAGTGCTGCATCGCCGGCGGTGGCGTTGCCGTCTTCCCCGCCGACGGCCTCTACGGCCTTGCCTGCGACCCGCTGAACTCAGAGGCAATCGCCCGCATCCATCGGATCAAGGGGCGCGACGACGGCAAGCCGTCTGCCGTCCTCTACTTCTCGCCGCTGGCGATGCGTGAGCTGGTCGAGAGCCTCGGCGAGCGGACCCGAGCGGCAGCAGCTGCACTTCTGCCTGGCCCGGTGACCCTCGTGGTCGACAACCCTGAGCGACGCTACCCGCTCGCATGTCGCGAGGACCGCGAGCGGCTTGGGGTGCGCCTGATCGCCGGACCGCTGGCCGGCGCGATGTGCCCGCTCTTTCAGACGTCGGCCAACCGCAGCGGCGAGCCCGCGCCCGCACGCTTCGCCGATGTACCCAGCCAGATCATCGCCGCGGTCGACCTGGCGATCGATGGCGGCGCGCTGGCCGGTCTTCCCTCTACAGTCATCGACCTCACCGCCTTCGAGGGAGATGGCGAGTGGACCGTTCTGCGTGAGGGGGGTATGTCGAGAGGAGATCTGGCGGCGCGGCTGGGCAATCTCTAGCTGTCCTAGTTGACCGGAACAGCCGTGGCGGGTACTGTGTGACCTGATGGCACAGCGCACGAGAGATCGCGAGGCGACACCTTTCTCCATCGACCATGAGGCGGAGTTGCCGGTCGGGGTCCAGCTGGCTTGGCGGCTGCGAGCGTTGATCGCTACGGGCCGGCTGGCCGCCGATGACCGGCTGCCCAGCTTCCGCCGTCTCGCCGAGTGG
>JAJKHV010000047.1 GCA_021154855.1 Solirubrobacterales bacterium | reverse complement strand
TTGGCCTGCCCGGCGTCGGTTACGTCACCGCCGAAGCGCTGGCCGACCACTTCGGCTCAATCGACGCCCTGCACACCGCGGACCCAGAGCTGATCGAGGAGGTCGAGGGAGTCGGGCCGATCATGGCGGTGCAGATCGCCGAGTCGCTGGGGGACGAACGTACCTGGGAGCTGGTCGAGAAGCTGCGCACGAAGGGGCTGCGCCTCGAGCAGGACCCCTCCGAACGCCGCGCCAGCGGAGGGCCTTTGGAAGGCAAGACGCTGGTCCTCACCGGCACTCTCCCAGAGCTGACCCGGGAGGAGGCAGCGGCCCTGATCAAATCCGCCGGGGGCAAGGTCGTCAACTCGGTGTCGAAAAAAACCGACTACGTCGTCGCCGGGGAGAACCCGGGGTCGAAGCTGGCGAAGGCCGAGAAGTTCGAGACGACGATCCTCGACGAGGCAGGTCTGCTGGCGTTGGTGGGCGCCAGGGGCGGGGCACCCCCGCCCTGACAATCGCCGGTCTTATAAGATCGGCGATTTGAGTATCCGCCAGTTCGGGGGCGCCCTGCCCCTGGCGCGCGATCGCTGCATACTGCTCGGCGATGACGAGCGTGTGTATCGAGCTTGAATACGACGGGGCCGGCTTTAAGGGCTGGGCCAAACAGGCTGGGCTGCGGACTGTGCAAGCTGAGCTGGAGGCAGCCCTGGAGACGGTGCTACGCGAACCGGTGGCACTGACCGTTGCGGGGCGCACCGACACGGGCGTGCACGCCCGGAGACAGGTGGCGAGCTTTGCAACCGCTGCCGAGATACCACGCGATTTGGCTCGGCGGGCCAATGGTCTCGGCCCTCGGGACATAGCGATCACAGCCGCAACGGCAGTCCAGGACGGTTTCGATGCCCGTCGTGATGCCCTTTCGCGCACCTACCGCTACCGGCTGCTCACCCGGAGCTCATCGAGTCCCTTCGAGCAGGGCCGCTCCCTGTGGTGGCCCCACAGAGTGGACCGTGAAGCTCTGGACGCCTGCGCCAGGCTTCTCCCAGGCAAGCACGACTTCACGGCTTTCACCCCAACCCAGACCGACCACGTCCATTTCCACCGCACGATCCTCACTGCCGGGTGGAGCCAGGAGGGCGACATCCTCAGCTTCCAGGTGACCGCCGACGCCTTCATGCGAAACATGGTCCGAGTCCTGGTAGGAACAATGCTCGACGTCTCCTCAGGCCGTGGAACCCTCTCAGCCTTCGAAGCTCTACTAAAGGGCGCGCGCCGCTCGGAAGCAGGCGAAACAGCTCCACCCCACGGCCTGTACCTCGAATCCGTCGCGTACGACAAAAGCTGACTATCGAGAGCCGTTGCCGCCGGTGAAGGGGCGGGGCATCACCCGAACTGGCGGATACTCAAAATGACGGGCTAGTTAGCCCGTCATTTGTCAGGGCGGGTGATGCCCCGCCCCTTCAAGCCCTAGACCAACTCGAGATAGACCATCTCGGTGCTATCTGAGCGCCGAGGTCCAAGCTTGACGATCCGGGTGTAGCCACCGGGCCGCTCAACGTAGCGAGGCGCGACCTCCTCAAACAGCTTGTGCACGATGAACTTGTCGTTGTGCAACGTAGCCAAGGCCTGTCGCCGAGCGTGCAGACCGCCCCGCTTGGCAAGCGTAATCAGCTGCTCGACCTCGGGCTTGACCGCCTTGGCCTTGGCCTGACTGGTCTTGATCCGCTCATGCTCGATGAGCTGCTTGGAGAGGTTCGAGAGCAGTGCCTCGCGATGGGCCGCGTCGCGGCTCAGCTTGTTTCGCTTCTTGCGGTGGCGCATCGCTCTGCTTCAGCTCCCCGCTCAGTCTCCATGAAGATCGAGGCCGCGTGCGTGCAGGGTCTCGATTACTTCCTCGATCGACTTTGAGCCGAAGTTGGGAATTGCGTTCAGCTCCGAACGCGTCTTGCGGACCAGGTCACCGACCGTCTGCACCCCCGCCCGCTTCAGGCAGTTGTAGGAACGGACACCGAGCTCGAGCTCCTCGATCAGGATCTCGTCGAGTCCGTTGTTGCTCGCAACGCCGTCGCCGGCAGGGCCGGGCAAGACGTCCGGAGCGCGGGTTGCGATCGGCTCACGCGCGGTCAGCTCCTCGACCCGGTCTGCGTCGGTGAAAATCGCCAGGCTCTTGATCAGGATCTCGGAGGCCTCGCGCAGCGCCGCCCCCGGCTCGATCGAGCCATCGGTTTCGAGGTCGAGGGTCAGCTTGTCGAAGTCGGTGCGCTGGCCGACCCGGGCGGTTGCCACCGCGTAGGAAGCACGGCGGATCGGCGAGAAGATCGAGTCGATCGGGATCACGCCGATCGGCTGCTCGTCGGACTTGTTCTCATCGGCCGGCGAGTAGCCGCGGCCGCGGCCGATCGTCAAGTAGATCTCGAGCTTCGTTTTCTTCTCGAGCGTCGCAATCGGCGCCTCTGGGTTGAGGATCTCGACACCGGAGGGCAGGTCGATGTCCTTTGCCTTCACCTCGCCGGGGCCGGTGGCAACCAGCGGCGCCTCGACCTCGTCGGCGTCGGTGTGCATGCGGACGACCAAATCCTTGAGATTGAGGACGATGTCGGTGACGTCCTCCTTCACACCCGGCACGGTGGAGAACTCGTGGGCTACGCCCTCGATGCGGACGCTGGTAACGGCGGCGCCTCCCAGCGAAGAGAGCAGAACTCGTCGCAGACTGTTGCCAAAGGTGTAGCCAAAGCCCTTGTCGAGCGGCTCGACGGTGAAGGTGCCGCGGCGATCGTCCAGCTTCTCAGAGGTGATGCGAGGGACCTGAAAATCAGTGGTCATGTGTTCCTTGCGTATGCGTGTTCAGAAACAGAGTCCGGTTACTTGGAGTACAGCTCGACGATCAGCTGCTCCTGCACCGGTGCCGAGATCTCCGCGCGCTCGGGGTAGCGCAGGACCTTGGCGGTAAGGGAGTCGTGGTCGGCCTGCAGCCAGGCCGGCACGGTGGAGACGAGCTCCGTTGCCTTGCGAATCGTGTCGCCGGCGGACGAGCTCGACTTGATCGAGATCACGTCCTCGGGACGCACTTGGTAGGAGGGAATATCGACCCGGCGACCATTGATCAGCCAGTGGCCATGACGAATCAACTGACGGGCCTGACGCCGCGAGGCGGCAAAGCCGAGCCGTACCAGCACATTGTCGAAACGTGACTCGAGCAGGCGCAGCAGGTTCTCGCCGGTGACGCCCTCCTGGCGGGAGGCCCGGTCGTAGTAAGCGCGAAACTGCTTCTCCAGGACCTGGTAGTAGCGGCGGGTCTTCTGCTTCTCGCGCAGCTGCAGTCGGTACTCCGACTGGCGCATGCGGCCACGGCCATGCTCACCGGGCGGATAGGAGCGGCGCTCGACCCCACACTTGTCGGTGAAGCAGCGCTCGCCCTTGAGGAAGAGCTTCTGGCCCTCGCGACGGCACTGCTTGCACTGTGCGCCGGTATCGCGGGCCATCAGACGCGCCTCCGCTTCTTCGGACGACAGCCGTTGTGGGCCTGGGGGGAAACGTCCTTGACCGTGGTGACGTCTAGACCGGCCGCCTGCAGCGAGCGGATCGCCGTCTCGCGCCCGGAGCCTGCCCCCTTGGCAAAGACCTCCACCTTCTCCAGGCCGTGTTCCATCCCCTTCTTGGCGGCGGCGTCGGCGGTCACCTGCGCGGCGAACGGCGTCGACTTGCGCGAGCCTTTGAACCCGGCCGAGCCGGCCGACTCCCAGGCGATCACGTTGCCCTCGGTGTCGGTCAGGGTGACAATCGTGTTGTTGAAGGAAGTCTTGATGTGCGCCTGCCCGTAGGTGACGTTCTTCTTGACGCGACGCCGGGAGCGCCCTTTGGCGGGTTTTTTCGCAGCAGCCACGTTTTCCCCTATTTCGCCGTCGGCGCCTTGCGCTTGCCGGCAACGCTCATCCGGCGGGGGCCCTTGCGGCCCCGCGCGTTGGTCTTGGTCCGCTGGCCGCGGACGGGTAGTCCGCGACGGTGGCGCAGGCCCCGGTAGGAGCCAATCTCCATAAGTCGTTTGACGTCCTGCGAACGCTCGCGTCGAAGGTCGCCCTCGACCTCGCGCTGATCGACCGCCTCGCGCAGACGCATCACCTCGTCCTCGGTGAGGTCCTTGACCATCGTGTTCGGGTCGACTTTGGCCTCTACGAGGATTTTCTGCGCCGTGGAGCGCCCAATGCCGAAGATGTAGGTGAGCCCGATTTCGACGCGCTTGCCGACCGGAACGTTGACGCCTGCGATACGTGCCATCGCCCTAGCCCTGACGCTGCTTGTGGCGGGGGTTCTGGCAGATCACCAAGACCGCACCGTGGCGGCGGATGATCTTGCACTTTTCGCACATCGGCTTTACAGAAGCTCTAACCTTCATCGCTCCGGGTCTCGTATCGACTACAGGACTCCCACTCGCCCCAGGAGATGGGCAGGTGGGCACAATTTCCGGGCCACTTGGGCCGACGCAGAAAGATAGCAGGGGGCGTGCTTTGGGGCGCGGACGTACGAAGGGCCGGGGCACCCTCTCCAAAACGCGCGGCAGGAGCCGCGCTTGAGTGTTTTGGAGAGGGCACCACGGCCCTTCTCTCGACGCGCTCCCGAAAGACGGAGAAGCTTCGCGTGCGGAGTGCCATCTCCACCGACCCCGGCTCCCCGGCGCGCACGGAGCCGCCGCGGGCCTGAAAGCTGGGCGGCTAGACCGGGAGGGCCTCGGTTCTGAAGATTGGGCGGGACGGACGCTTGTAAAGGGCCGTGATGGCCCCTTCCAAAACACTCAAGCGCGGCCCCTGCCGCGCGTTTTGGAAGGGGCCATCACGGCCCTCCCACCACCCCTACCGCGGCAGCTTCTGGGTCAACGTCACCACCTGTTGGAACGTCGGCCTGTTTTGGAAGGGGAATGGGCCCAGGTCTATGCCTGAGGTGAGCTGGGGGCGGTTTTGGTCGAAGCAGGAGGGCTGTGGATTGGTCGCGCACTTGCCGTTGCCGCCCCCGTACATTGCCGCCGGAGTGACCTTCAGGGCCTGGACGAGACTGCGTTGCAGGGCGCGGCGACAGCGTTGCTTCGAGCCCTGGCCGCAGTAGATGCGGCCGTAGGGGGCCTTCGGCCGGGGGCCGAAGAGGTCGCGAAGGTCCTTCGATGTGTAACCCCACCAGCCGTCGAAGAAATCCGGTGCGTCGGGCGAGCCGCCGGTGTGGTCGCCGATGGCGAGCATTCCCTGCAACCGCCCGAACGCCTTCGTTCCCAGCGCTGGTTTGAACTCTGCCGCGACCAGCTTCGGCCACCAGGCATCCATCAGCTCGATCGCCGGAGTTTCCTCGTCCACGCCATCGCGGTTGAGATCGCGGCGGTGAGCGCCGGCCTCGTGCCAGGCGCGAAGGATCGCCAGCGCTTTGCGCAACGCCGCCTGCTTCGGCTTGCCCACCGCCTTGAAGATCGTCGGCAGCAGGCGGTAGCCACGCAGGTCCTGGGTCGCCGGTTCAGCCATCACCTGAACCAGCAGGGCGATCGTCATTCGGCGTTTGCCACGGGTGCCGGCCCGAACCTTGTCGGAGATCATCTGGACGCGATGTACGGCGCCGTAGTCGTACTGGTCGTCGGCGGCGCCCCATCCGGGGGCCTGCTTGTTGTTCCAGGAGACGAGGAAGGGTGGGTCGACCGCTTGCGGGTGCTTTGAGAAGGGCAGGAAGTCGGCGGTCTGGGTGGCCGGCTTGAAACCCTTCCAGTCGTACTTCCCTGTGCCGAGCACGGGGAAGTCGGGTGATGTGCCCTGCCGCTGTGGCATCGCTCCCGACAGCGCGTAGGCGATGTGTTCGGAGTCGGTATAGGCCCAGTTGAAGAGGAAGTTGATGTGAGAGATGGCTTTCTTGAATCCAGCGGGCCCGGTGACGAGGCCCGGTTCGTTGAGCTGACCGAAGCCGATCACCGAGTCGGGCTCGTGGAAGTACGTGCTGCGCTCATGCGCGAAGGCGACGCTCCGCCCGTGCACCTTGCCGCGAGCGAAGACGATCCCGTGCACTGTGCGGTAGGAGGTCAGTGTCTGCGCCCCCGCTTCGGTCGGATCGATCGCGTTCGGCGCCCAGCTCTCAGTCCTGACCAGCTGTTCCATCGGCTTGCACTTGCCGCGATAGACGTAGTGGAACTTGTCGCGGCAGAGGACCTCGGCGAAAGTGTCGACATTGTCAGACGTAGCCGTCGTCGCACTCCAGGCGTAATCGCGACCATGGCCGAGCTCGACATAGAGGTTCACCCCAGCGAAGGCGGCGCCACGCGCGTCGATTCCGGGCCCATGCAGGTCCTCCTCCATCAGGATCTGGGGAATGAAGTAGCCGACCTGCGGTCCCATCACGGCGATCGGATGGCCGCTTGCAGAGTGCTTGGCCGAGACCAGCTCCCAGTTGGAGGCGTGACCCCCTTCACGCAGGCCACGCTCGATTGCGGCGCCGAAGCCACCGGCTCCGCCGGCGCTTCCACTCGAGGCTGTCGCGACCGGAGACTCACGAACCGATCCAGGGTGAGGCAGTGCCAGACCGCGCTTCGCGAAGGCGCTGCGGGTCTCGTATGGGAAGGGTCGCGAGATCGTCGTCGGAGCTTCTGGATCATTCTTGGAGCGGAAGCCAAGCCATGCTTTGCGGCCCGCTTTGGCTCCGAAGCGCTCCCGGAACGCCTGCATGGTCAGGGCCGAATTCAGCTCACTGCCGCCGCCCCGGCCAAAGATGCCGCCGATCAGTGAGGCGATCGCGACGACGTCGGTCGGCTTCCACGGTTCGATCGGCTTGTTCAGTAGCGCGTACTCGCCCGGCTTCAGCGCCGGATTAGCACTTGCCGCGGCGATGTAGGCATTGATCCCATCGACGTAGCTCTGCACGTCTTCGTCGGCCTGCAAACCCACCGACCCGTACTGCCGTGGCATGGCATCGAGCTGTTTCTGCAGATCGGCTTCGCTGTACGGCACAAAGCCCCACTGCGAGGCGTCGGCCTCGGCGTTGGCGCCGCCGAGGAAGGAGGCCAGTTCGGCGCGGCCGGTATGGCGCAGCACATCCATCAGGAAGAGCCGGTCGGCGGCCCCTGCATAGCCGGCGCCGAACATCGTGTCGGCGCGGGTATCGCCATAGATATGCGGCACCCCGTAGGCGGAGTCCCTGACAATCGTCGTGCCGGCCCGCGGTTCGATCGTCGAGACGACTTCGCCAGGCGCCACGCCAAACGTCGCGTCCTTGAAGTAACTGGAAACTTTTTCGTCACTGAGCTCGGGCGCTCCGTAAACGAGGTTTTCGTAGAGCGGCTGCTGGTCAGCGAAGTGAGGGGGGACCGTCCCCAGGCCGCGGAACGCGAAAATTTGGCTCAGCGTGTCGAGGCCGTTCTCGCCCGGAGGCAGCACATTGCGAAAGCCACCGGCGTCGTTGGCGCCGTAAGGCTGCGACGCCGCCCGGCCCAGCGGGACGAAGAGCAAGAAGGCGAACAGCCAAGGGACGGCAAGGCGAAAGAACGAGCGAAGCAAGGATTCCTCCTGTTCGTTTGCGGCGCCCCCACCGCTGTCCCAGCATACCCGGGAAGTACCGGCTGCTAATCCTCTTCGTGCCAGGGGGTCAAGATGCGCGGGCCCTCGGCTGTGACGGCGACGGTGAACTCGAAGTGCGCGGCCAGCGAGCCGTCCTGGGAGTAGACCGCCCAGCCGTCCTCACCCATCCGCAC
>JAJKHV010000046.1 GCA_021154855.1 Solirubrobacterales bacterium | reverse complement strand
TCAGATGCTCGTAGTCGGGCACCGAGTGGAAGCGATCGAAGGGGTGGGGGACATAGACGAGACCGCCCTGCTCGCGGATCGCGGCGATCGTCTCGGCCATCGTCATCCCCTTCGGGATCTTCTCCTCGAGGAAAAGCCCAATCACCTCGCCCTGTTCAGCCGTCTTCACCTCCTCGGCGACGATCACCTCGAGGTCGTCCATCTCCTCGGCGATCCGGCGCGCTTCCAGGGCCCCGGACACCTCATTGTGATCGGTGATCGCGATCGCGCCGAGGCCGCGATCGCGGGCGGTTTCCAGCAGTACCTCGACCGGCGTCACGCAGTCGGGCGAGTGGTCGGTGTGCATGTGAAGATCGACCTCGATCAGCGGCCGCCTGGCGATCCGCCGGCGCACCTCTTCGTTGCCGCTGGGATCGTGGCGCCGTGCGACCAGACGCCGGTAGATCGCCTCCAGCTCGTCGGCAACCTGGGACCACTCACGGTCAGCTCCCCCCGGCGCCACCAGCTCATATGAAGCTGGGAAGTAGCGCTCCAGCAGCTTTCCCGTCTGTGCCGAGGCCACCGTGCGGGCATCCAGCCGGCCGAAGAAAATCTCGACCAGCGGCCGCGCCACCAGGGTTGAAAGCACCCGCTCCTGCGGCGCGTGAAACGTGGCGACGTTGAGCGCTGAGGAATGGCGCAAGGCGGTCGAGGACACCCGCGGCGCGAACGGATCGTGGACGTGGACGATGTCCGCGCTCGACGCCCGCAGCAATTTTTTGACCTGATCGCCAACGCCGGCGACCCGCACGCTGTGACCGCGCCGCTCGAACTCCGTCGCAACCCGCTCGATGTAGAGGTTGACCGGGTTCCCGGTCCCACGCCTATACGGCGTGACCTGAACTATCGAAAGCTTTTCCGACACGGCCGCAGCATAAGGACCCATCTCGGCAGGGATCGGACGAACGGGACGCCGGGGATGGGTTTCCGGGAACTCCCGACCGAAGGCCGGCCCGGAAACCTATCCCCGGCGTCCCTCTACGCCTCGACCTCTGTTGCTGACTTCTCAACCTTGGGAGTACCGGCCTTGCCACGCGCGTTGGCCGCAATGAACTCCTCCGTCTGCTCGCGGGCCTCGTCGTCGGGACGCTGGCTGTGCGGGGACTTCATCAAGTAGCTGGAGGGACCGTCGAGCTGGCCGGTGATGCCATTGTTGAGCGCCAGCTTGATGAGTCTCACCGCGTCGATCACGACGCCGGCCGAGTTGGGCGAGTCCCAGACCTCGAGCTTGAGCTCGACGTTGAGCGGCACGTCCCCGAAGGCTTTGCCCTCGAGTCGGATGTGCGCCCACTTTCGATCGGTCAGCCAGGCAACGTAGTCGGAAGGGCCAACGTGGACGTCCTCAGCGGGTAGATCGTGGCCCATGATCGAGGTGACGGCGTTGGTCTTGGAGATCTTCTTCGAGTCGAGCCGCTCGCGCTCGAGCATGTTGTAGAAGTCCATGTTGCCGCCGACGTTGAGCTGCGAAGTGCGCTCGACGCGGACGCCGCGGTCGTGAAAGAGGCGGGCGAGCTGGCGATGAACGATCGTCGCCCCGACCTGGGACTTGATGTCGTCGCCGATGATCGGCAGCCCGGCCTCTTTGAAGCGCTTGTCCCAGTAGTCCTCTCGGGCGATGAAGACGGGCAGGCAGTTGACGAAGCCGACGCCGGCCTTGAGCGCCTGCTCGACGTACCACTTGGTCGCATCCTCGGAGCCGACCGGCAGGTAACAGACCAGCACATCGGCCTTGGTCTCTTTGAGGATGCCGACGACGTCAGCGGTTTCCCCAGGCGCCTTGGTGATCTTCTCCTTGAGGTACTTGCCGAGGCCGTCGAGGGTCATCCCGCGCTCGACCTTGATGCCTAGGTTGGGCACCTCGGCGAATTTGATCGTGTCGTTCTGCCCCGACCAGATCGCCTCGGAGAGGTCCTTGCCGACCTTCTCGGAATCGATGTCGAAGGCGGCGACGAACTCGACGTCGCCAACGTGGTAGCCGCCGAGGTCGACGTGCATCAGGCCGGGAACTTCCTCGGAGGGATCGGCGTCCTTGTAGTACTGGACGCCCTGGATGAAGGAGTTGGCGCAGTTGCCGGTACCGACTATCGCGACGCGGACTTTCTCGTCCGCGCGTGCGGCGCCGTTGCTACCAGATACTCCGTTGCTATCGCTCATGTGGTTCGAAGTCCTTCCTCGATCGGGCTAGGTGGCAAGGGACACCTCGCTCCCGGACTGGTTACAGGTCGGGCGGGGAAGCCGCCTCGCTTGAAAGCTCGTTTCGGACATGCCATACGCGCTGGATCGTGGTGATGATGGTCAGCACCGCGATCAGGTAGACCGCGGGAGCCAGAAGCTCGAAATCGCCAAGCCCGGCGCCCTTGGCGAAGATCAAGCCGACCGAGAGTATGACTACCCGCACAGGACGCGTCGCCAAGCCAACCTTGCACTCGACCCCCAGCGCCTCGGCTCGGGCACGCGTATAGGAGACCATCAGCGAGCCGAGCACCGCCACGACGCACATCGCCGCGGCGAAATCCTGACCGGTGGCGGCGAAGTAGCCGGCGACTGCAGCGAGCACGATCCCCTCCTCGATCCGGTCCAGGGTCGAGTCGAGGAAGGCGCCGAAGAGCGTTCCCTTGCCCGACATACGGGAGTAGCGACCGTCGAGCGTGTCCATCACCGAACCGGCGACGAAGGCGACGCCGGCGAGAAAGAAAAGGCGTTGAGTGACCAGGGCGGCGGCGACCAAGTTGCCAATCAGGCCGGCGACTGAAATGGCGTTCGGTGTCAACCGCGACTCGATCAGGCGGTCGCGAGCGTAGGCGCGAAGCTCCTGGCCATTGCGGCGAGTGCTTGGGACCCGCGTGGGGGCCGGTGAATCCATTCGCGTGAGGCTAAACGATGGGGACAGGACGCTCCACCCCTATCCGGATCGTCCTTACGCCTCTGCCTCCTGCGGCGAACCCGACCGCCACGACCAAGCGTCGGGGCGGGCTCGGGCCAGTAGCCGCTGAGCCACTACAGCTGACATTGCGGCGACCATCCAGCCCAAAGCGACGTCGACCCAATAGTGGTTGCCGGTAACGATCACGACCCAGGCGATCAGCAGTGGCCACGCCGCCCACCAGGCTTTTG
This sequence comes from Solirubrobacterales bacterium, assembly GCA_021154855.1. Taxonomy (GTDB): domain Bacteria; phylum Actinomycetota; class Thermoleophilia; order Solirubrobacterales; family 70-9; genus VRUE01. The sequence goes on along the minus strand of JAJKHV010000046.1, from coordinate 2,435 downwards.
ACCACCAGTGGCGGCAGACCCTCATGCCGGTGCAGCCGATCATCGCCGCGAAGGCGCAATGCATGCTCGGCACGGCTGCGTAGGGGTTGATGAAGACTTTTGCCAACGAGGAATCGTGGTTGACATTGGAGAAGTCGGTGATCGTGTCGACGAAGCCGTGTTCGGGGAACATCCGCGGCGGCGCGGTCGGGTAGAGCGTGTAGCCGATCAGGGCAAAACCCATAGAGACCACGAACATGTTGCGGACGAAGTAGTAGGACTCGTTGCGGAAGAGGTAGAGCCAGACCAGAAAGCCGAGCGCGATCGAGAACTGCGCATTGAGGTAGAGCTGGTTGGCGAGGTCGATCACCCAACGTGCCGACAGGAAGAAAGCCTGCACGCTGGGCTCGAAAAGGGCGTGAGTCGAGCGCTCGAAGTCGATCACCTGCTGGCCGTTTGCGATCGCCTCCGAGCGCTGGCCGTCGGCGATGCCGCGGACCAGCTCGTAGGCGATGTCCACCAAGACGAGAATGCCAAGCTGACGGCCTGCGTCGCCCCAGCCTTGGGGCAGCTTGGATCCGATGCGGGCGAGGGCACGAGACACGGGACAAACGATTGTAATCCGGCCCTTAACGGTGCGGGAAGGGCTGGGCGGGAGCCAGCCGCCAGCCGGTCCACTATGCGATGAACCTCAAAACCTCATCGATGACCTGGGGGTGGTCGATCCAGGGCCAGTGACCCGCTCCTTTTATGACCTCGAGATCAGCATCTGGAAGGGACGTGGCGAAAGCTTGGGCGAAGCGGGTTGGGAGGTAGGGGTCGCGGTCGCCCCAGAGGATCAGCGAGCGGCAGGTGAGCTTTTTCAGGTCCTTGCCGGCTGTGGCGAGGCGATCGGGATCAGCGTGGCGGTAGAGGGCGAGGGTTGCTCGTTGGGTGCCTCTGTCCCAGTAGCGCCAGGTCGTGTCGACGAACTGCTTGGGCATGGCCCGCCGGTCGCCCTTGGCCTGGCGCATGATCAGGGCCATCGAGGTCCTGGTGGTGGTCGCGTTGGCGAGCTCGCCAAGGCCGCGGCGGCGCCAGATCTGCGCTACCCAGTGCCAGCGGTAGCCGGGAAGCAAAGGGACGGCGTTGATCACGACGAGCTTCTCGACCAGTTCGGGCCGCTGCTGAGCGCCAATCAGAGCGAGGCCGCCCCAGTCATGGACGACCAGCTTGCGCTTGCTCACCCCCAGCTCCTCGAGACACTTCTCGAGAAAGGCCGAAAGCCCGTACATCGAGTAGTCGAAGGCGGCCGGATCGGGGCGGTCGGAGCGACCCCAGCCGGGCATGTCCATTGCGATCGCGGGGCCGCCGCGCTCGAGGAACGGCAACCAGTCCTCGCCGTGGGTCGGGTTGCCGTGGCAGTAAACGGTCGGCGTCCCCTCGCCCGGGACGCGGCGGTAGAAGACGCGGACCCCATCCACCTCGAGCTCCGCCTCCCCGATTGCACGCGGCATCGGTCCGAACTCTATGGCGTCTGCCATGACGGTATCTCGTGCGGCTGGCAAGGCCTGAGCGGGTCAAGGACCGGGCGTGAACTGCCCGCAGGCCCCCTCACTCATGACAGGGCCCGCGCGCCGATACCGTCCTGCCGATGCCCTGGAAACGTCCAACCAAACGCCGCGTCCGCGCCGTTCGCGACCGGCTGCGTGAGATGTACGGGCAGCCCGTCAACGAGCCGCACCGGCATCCAATCGCCGAGCTGGTCAAGACGGTGCTCTCGCAGCACACCAACGACCGCAACCGCGACCGGGCCTTTGCCGCCTTGCGCAAGCGTTTCCCGACCTGGGAGGAAGTTCGCGACGCGCGGGTCGACGAACTCGAGGAGGCGATCCGGCCTGGTGGCCTTGCCAAGCAGAAGGCACCGAGGATCCAGGCGATTCTCGAGCAGCTCGGCGAGCATCCTGATCTCGACTGGACCGAGACCGCGCCGCCGGCAGAGTCGCTTGGCTTTCTGCTCTCGCTGCCGGGTGTGGGCCGGAAAACGGCGGCCTGCGTGCTGATGTTCACCTGGGGCATTCCCGAGATCCCGGTCGACGTCCACGTCCACCGGGTCGGGGGCCGGCTCGGGCTCTTCCCTGAAAAAGCCTCCTTCGAACGCGCCCACGACGAGATGCTGGCGATCGTCGACCCCGAGGATGCATATGAGTTCCACATGAACCTGATCCAGCACGGCCGCCAGATCTGTCGGCCAAAACCGCGCTGCGGTGAGTGCGAGCTCCGCCGAATGTGTCCCTGGTACCGTGCCGGGCGCAAATGAGCAAAAAGACCTTCATCGTCTTCGGCCTGCTGGTCCTATTCCTCGCCGTCCTGATTCCCTGGCTTGCCTTCCGCTCGGACGGCGACGCAGCAATGGGCGCCCAGGACGTGCCGGCCAGCCTCAAATCGGGCCAGAGCCTCTTCCAGACCAACTGCGG
>JAJKHV010000045.1 GCA_021154855.1 Solirubrobacterales bacterium | reverse complement strand
GTGATGGACTCGATGGACCTCGAGAAGGAGAAGGGGATCACGATCCTCGCCAAGAACACGGCGGTGACCCGCGACGGCGTCAAGTTCAACATCGTCGACACCCCCGGCCACGCCGACTTCGGCGGCGAGGTCGAGCGCGGGCTGACCATGGTCGACGGCGTCCTGCTCCTCGTCGACGCCTCAGAGGGCCCTCTCCCGCAAACACGCTTCGTGCTGCGCAAGGCGCTCGAGGCCAAGCTGCCGGTGATCCTCGTCGTCAACAAGGTCGACCGGCCCGACGCCCGCATCGGCGAGGTCGTCGACGAGGTCTACGAGCTCTTCCTCGACCTCGACGCCGACTCGGAGCAGATCGACTTCCCGATCGTCTACACCAACGCCAAGGCCGGCTGGGCCGCCTTGCAGGAAGGCGTCGAGGGAACTGACCTCTCGCCGCTGATGGACCTGATGCTGGAGAAGATCCCGGCACCCCAGTACGACCCCGATCACCCGCTGCAAGCCCATGTGACCAACCTCGACGCATCCCCCTACGTCGGCCGCCTCGCCCTCTGCCGGGTCCACAACGGCACGATCCGCGCCGGCCAGCAGATCGCCTGGTGTCGCGCCGACGGCTCGGTCGAGCGGGCCACCGTCTCCGAGCTCTACATCACCGAGGCCCTGGAACGGGTCGCCGCGGAGGAAGCCGGCCCGGGCGAGATCATCGCCGTCGCCGGGATGGAAGAGGTGACGATCGGCGAGACCCTCGCCGATCCCGCTGATCCCCGGCCGCTGCCGGTCATCACCGTCGACGAGCCGTCGCTCTCGATAGTGCTCGGCATCAACACTTCGCCGCTTGCCGGCACCGAGGGAGGCAAGCTGACCGCTCGCCAGGTTCGCGACCGGCTCGACGCTGAGCTGGTTGGAAACGTCTCGATCCGGGTCAATGACACCGAGCGTCCCGACGCCTGGGAGGTGCAGGGACGCGGCGAGCTGCAACTGGTGATTCTTCTGGAGCTGATGCGCCGCGAAGGTTTCGAGCTGACCGCCGGACAGCCCCGCGTTCTGACCCAGGAGATCGACGGCAAGCTGCACGAGCCGGTCGAGCGACTCTCGATCGACGCGCCCGAGGAACACGTCGGCACGATCACGCAGCTCCTGGCGGGGCGCAAGGGGCGCCTGGAGCAGATGGCGAACCACGACACCGGCTGGGTGCGGATGGAATACCTGGTGCCGGCGCGGGGCCTGATCGGCTTCCGCACCGAGTTTCTCACCGAGACCCGCGGTACGGGCGTCATGCACCATGTCTTCGAAAGCTGGGAGCGCTGGGCTGGAGAGCTGCGCCTCCGCCCCACCGGCTCGATCGTCGCCGACCGCCGGGGCAAGACCGCCGCCTATGCCCTGATCGGCATTCAGGACCGTGGCACGCTCTTCGTCGGCCCCGGCGAGGAGGTCTACGAGGGAATGATCATCGGCGAGAACGCCCGCGCTGAGGACATGGATGTCAATGCGACCAAGGAAAAGCAGCAGACCAACATGCGGGCTGCCGCCGCTGACGTGCTCGAGCGCATGGCTCCGCCCAAACGCCTCTCGCTGGAAGCCGCGGTCGAGTTCCTGCGCGAGGACGAGTGCGTCGAAATCACGCCCGAGTCGGTCCGCCTGCGCAAGGTCGAGCTCGACAAGCTGAAACGCCAGAAGGCCGCCCGGACGGCTGGCCGAGGCCGCTAGCTCGAGCCCAACTTCGGCGCCGGCATTTCGAAGCAGAGCATCGCCGACATCACCGTGATGCTGTCTTCCCCGGTCTCAGCCAGGCGTTCGGCGCTCGCCGCCTGGACCGCGAAAGACGCCTCCATGGCCTGCGTCTGAATCCGCGTCAACTCCTCCCATCCGCGCTCATCCACGACTGAAACGGTGCGGCTGGCGTGTGAATCGGCGCGCCTGCAAAGGGTTCCAGCATCCAGGGCCTCCTCGGCATCGGCGACGATCATCTGAACGACCGAGGCCGAAAGATGTCGACGCTCCTCGGAACCGAGGGCAGCCCACTCCCGATTGCTCCAAAGAGCCCGTACCAGAGCCCGATAGCCGGCCTCGAGCGTTGCCGAGGGCAGCGAATCGCCGACCGTCTCGATCAGTCCTTGGTCACGCATTTTCTTGAGATGACCGGTCATCGTGGCGGGATCGACTCCCAGTTCCGCAGCGAGCTCGGCGGCATTTGCCGTTCGTTCATTCAGCGCCACCAGCGCCTTGACGCACACTGAATCAGAGGCCAAATCAACCAGCCGCTGATCGACCCCCGCCTCGCTCCCCGTCTTCTCAATCACCGAGACCCCCTCGATCGACTTGGACCAGTCCACCCTAGTCGCCGCGGGCGCACAAAAAAAGAGCCGCCGGGTGCAGGGCCCGGCGGCTCTTAAGACCGATCTACCTCAAAGGCCGGTTAGACCGTTGCGGGCGCCTGCTCGGACTGGCTGCCCTCGGAGGCCTTGGCCTTCGCTTCGGCCTCCGGCGTGGTCTCGTCGATGTTGCGCGGCAGCAGCACCTCGCGGGCGATGACCAGTCGCTGAATCTGGCTGGTCCCCTCGTAGAGCTGCATGATCTTGGCGTCGCGCATCAGCTTCTCGACCGGGTACTCCTTGATGAAGCCGTAGCCGCCGTAAACCTGAACCGCGTCGACGGTGATCTCCATCGCCGAGTCAGCGGCAAAGCGCTTGGCCTCTGAGGAGATCAGCGTGTTGCGCTTGCCCTGATCGAGCAGGACGGCGGAGTTCCAGACCAGCAGGCGACCGGCGTCGACCTTGGTCGACATGTCAGCGATCATGAACTGGATCGCCTGGTGCATCGCGATCGGCACGCCGAACTGGACCCTTTCCTTGGAGTACTCGGCGGCGTATTCGAAAGCGGCACGGCCGATGCCGACCGCCATCGCCGAAACGCCGGGGCGAGTGCGGTCGAGAGTCATCATCGCCAGCTTGAAGCCCTTGTTTTCCTCACCGAGCATGTTCTCGCCCGGGACCTCGACGTCGTTTAAGGAGATCGTCGCGGTGTTGGAGGCCCGCTGGCCCATCTTGTCCTCCTTCTTGTCGACCGTGACTCCGGCGGAGTCGGCGTCGACGACGAAGGCGGTGATCCCGCGGTGCCCGGCCTCTGGATCAGTCTTGGCGTAGACCGTGAACCAGTCGGCGTAGGTGCCGTTGGTGATGAAGCACTTGGAGCCGTTGAGGATGTACTTGTCGCCCTGCTTGACCGCGCGGGTCTTCATGCCGGAGACGTCAGAGCCGGCGTCCGGCTCGGTCAGGCAGAAGGAGGCGAGCTTCTTGTCTTCGGTCAGCATGCCGAGGTACTTCTTCTTGGTCTCCTCCGAGCCGCCGAGGGTCACCGGGGCGGAGGCGAGACCGTTGGCCATCAGCGAGGTGCCGATGCCAGAGCAGCCCCAACCCATCTCCTCCTCGATCAGGCAGCCGGAGAGGTAATCGAGGCCGGGCCCGCCGTACTGCTCGGGGATGTGGGTATTCATCAAGCCGACTTCCCAGGCCTGGTCGATGATGTCCTGAGGCCAGGTGCCGTCCTTGTCGTACTCCCAGGCAACCCTGCGGATCTCTTTCTCCGCGAAGTTGTGCGCGAGCTCGCGTAGGTCCTTCTGCTCGTCGGTGAGGGTGAAGTCAACCACTGGTCGAGGCTCCTTCTTTGTCGGTGCGTAAGACTTTTCACGCGGCCGCGCAGCAGGGCGACGACCACCGATTGACTGGTCAGTCAACCAGGGCAAAGGCTACCGGATAGCGGCGGCGAAACGAGACCCCTACCCTTGGGCGATGGCTTGGCCCGTGGCATTGACCAGCCTTCAGAGCGGCTACGTGTTGGCCGCGATCGCGCTCTTCGTTCTGCCGATCGCCGCCTTCAGCTTCATCCGCTCCGGGCCTGCCTGGGAGGAGATCGGCAAGGGACGCTTCGGAGTGATGCACTCGATGCCGCCCCCTCGCCTCTCGCAGCCTGCCCAACCGATCGACAAGGCGGCCCAGGCCGCAGAGGCTCGCCAAATGCTGGAGGCCAAGTCCTACCGGCGCTTACAGCGCGGCGAACCGCCGCTCGACGTCGAGGCCGAGATGGTCCTGCTGATCGGCAATCGGCCCGGCGCGAGCCCTGGCAAGGGGGAGCTCGACGAGAAGCTACGCGCCGAGGTCCGCGAGCTGGTGATCGCACGCAACGAAAGGCGCATGCGCGGCGGCAGGGAGCCGCTTGACGTCGATGCCGAGGTGGAGCGGCAGGTGGCGGATTTCATAGGATTGGGCCACTGATGGCCGGCGCCGCCGAGGACAACCTTTACGAGGTCGAGGATCTGCTGATGCAGCCTGGGACCTATTTCAACCCGCAGACCGAGGTGCTGGTCGTGGTCGACGACTCGACCTCGCTCGACCAGGAGGTCTTCAACATGGAGGCCTACGAGGGCGCCGATTGGGTCCGCATCTCCGACGAGGTGCCGGTCGACGAAGACAGCCGCGACCGCGTGCTCGAGCACTTTCAGGCCAGCTACCACCCCGGCTCGACAGGCTCGGTCTCAGAGACGGCGCTGGAGCAGGGAGACGACGAGCTCGACGAGGACGAGAGCGGCCAGGACCCTGGCCGCGAGGACAGCGAGTAGTGCTGGAAGCTGGGGCAGCCGCGCCCGACTTCGCCCTGCCCGACCAGGACGGCAAAGAGGTCAGCCTGGCCGACCTGAAGGGCAAGAGGACGGTTCTTTACTTCTACCCGCGAGCCGACACTCCCGGATGCACAACGCAGGCCTGCGGCGTCCGCGACCGCCGCGCCGATTACAGGGCCGCCGGCGCTCGCGTGATCGGCATCTCTCCTGACCCGGTCGAGGCGGTGGCGAAGTTCGTCGGGAAATTCGACCTCGACTTCACCCTGCTAGCCGACGCTGACCACGCCGTCGCAGAGGCCTACGGCACCTGGGTCGAGAAGTCGATGTACGGCAAGAAGTACATGGGCGTGCAGCGGGCCACCTTCATCATCGGCGCCGACGGCAAGATCGTCAAAGCCTTCCCCAAGGTCTCGCCGAAACAGCACGACGACATCGTGCTCGAGGCTCTCGCCGAGCTGCCCGCTGCCTAGCGCACTCAGGCGTAGTAAAAGGCGATCCCGAAGACCAGGTAAACGGCGAGAAGCTGGACGCCCTCGAACCAGGTCGACTCGCCGTCTTGGGTTACGTAGTTGGCGATCAGGATCGCGATCAGGATCGCGCCGAGCTCGAAGCCGTTGAAGACGAGGGCAAGCGGGTGAGGACCGATGAAGAAGGAGGCGAGCACCAGGATCGGGGCGACGAAGAGCGCGACCTGGGTGCTCGACCCGATCGCGATATTGACCGCCAGGTCCATTTTGTTTTTCATCGCGACCAGCACGGCCACCCAGTGCTCGGCGGCATTGCCGACGATGGCGACGACGATGACGCCAATGAAGAACTCCGACAGGCCGACCGATTGAGAGGCCTCGCTGATCGAGCCGACCAGCACCTCAGACATCACCCCGACCAGCACTCCGGCGAGCGCAAGGGCCAGAACCGACCTGCGAGTCGACCAGCCCCAAGTTCCCTCGTCACCGTACTCGGGATTGAAGATGTCGCGGTGCGTCTTGAGCGAGAAGAAAAGCCCGGCGACGTAGGAGAGGATCAGCACCACCGCCACCGCCAGGGAGAGGTGCTCGACCGTCGAGCCGTAGTTGACCAGCTCGGCGCCGGGGAGCGGCAGGCCCTTGCCCTCGACCAGCTCGAAGATCGCCGGCATGATCAGCGCAGCCGCGGCAAGCAGCAGCATCGAGGTCTGGACGCTGGCGGTCGTGCGGCTGAAGGTCTGCTTCTCGCGGCCGATGCCACCGGCGAGCATCGCCGCGCCGAGCACCAGCAGGATGTTGCCGATGATCGAGCCGATGATCGAGGCCTTGACCACCTCGTGCAGCCCCTGACCAAGGGCGAAGAGGGCGATGATCAGCTCCGGCGCGTTGCCGAAGGTGACGTTGAGCAGGCCGCCGATACCGGGCCCGGAGCGAGCCGCCAACTCCTCGGTGGCGCGCCCCATCAGCGCCGCCGGAGGGATCACCCCGAGCGCCGATGTCAGGAAAATCGCGACGTCGCTCGTGTGCGCGAGCTCGAGCACGATCGCGAGCGGGATCAGCGGCGTAAACAGGTACGGCCAGCCCTCCGCGCCGAAGAGCCAGCGCACCGGTGAAGGCCGGCCCGAGGGAGACG
>JAJKHV010000044.1 GCA_021154855.1 Solirubrobacterales bacterium | reverse complement strand
TGAGATGCCTGGGCGGCCGCGGCTGACCGTCCTCCGCGCGCTCGGCCTCGGCGACCTGCTCACGGCGGTGCCGGCGCTGCGGGCGCTCGCCCGCGCCTTTCCCGAGCACGAGCGCCTGCTGTTGGCGCCACGCTGGCTGGCACCGCTGCTGGCGCTGGTCGTCGAAGACGGACGGCCTTGCCTCGACGGTCTGGTTGAAGCCGGCGGCCTCGAAGCCGACCCCGCCGGGCTGCCCAAGCCCGATATCGCCGTCAACCTCCACGGCCGCGGCCCCGAGAGCCACCGGCTGCTGCTTGCCACGAAGCCCAGACGGCTGCTCGCCTTCCGCCATCCGGCGGTCGCCGACTCGGCGGCGATGCCGCGCTGGCGCGCCGACGAGCACGAGGTCGAGCGCTGGTGCCGGATGCTGCGCGAGAGCGCCGTCCTCGCCGAGCGCGAGGAGCTGGCGATCCGCCGCCCGTCTGCGCCGCCGCCGGACTGGGCGGAGGGGGCGACCCTCCTGCACCCCGGCGCCGCCAGCGCCGCACGGCGCTGGCCAGCGAGGCGCTGGGTTGCGCTCGCCCGGGCCGAGCGCGAGGCCGGCCGCACCGTCCTGCTCAGCGGCTCGCGCGCCGAGGCGGAGCTGGCGCGGGGGATCGCCCGAGCGGCGGGGCTCGATCCCGGGTGTGTCCTCGCCGGCAAGCTCGACCTGTTCGGCCTCGCCTGCTTCGTCGCCGCCGCCGATGTCCTCGTCTGCGGCGATACCGGCGTGGCCCACCTGGCGACCGCCCTCGCCGTTCCGTCGGTGCTGCTCTTCGGGCCGACCCCGCCACAGCTCTGGGGGCCGCCGGCCGAGCATCGCCAGCACCGGGTCCTCTGGGCGGGACGAACCGGTGACCCGCACGCCGACGTTGCCGACCCCGGCCTGCTGGCGATCGATGCCGAGGCGGTGATCGCCTGCCTGGAGGAGCTGCGAGCGACGGTGACGGCGTGAGCGCTCCGGCCGAGACAGGCGCCGGTCAGCGGGCCGAGGTCGGCGTCGTGATCGCCACCCGCGACCGCCGGGACTCGCTGCTGCGCAGCCTGGCGGCAATCGAAGCGCTGCCGGAGCGGCCGCCGATAGTCGTCGTCGACAACGCCTCCAGCGACGGCACCGCCGAGGCGGTAGCGGCCAGGTTCCCAGCGGTCGAGCTGCTGGAGCTGGAGCGCAACCGCGGCGTCGGCGCCCGCAATCTCGGCCTTGAAAGGCTCCGCACCCCCTTCGTCGCCTTCAGCGACGACGACTCCTGGTGGGAGCCCGGCGCGCTGGCTCGGGCCGCCGCCACGTTCCACCGCCACCCCGCCATCGGCCTGCTCGCCGCGCGGATCCTGGTCGGCGCCGACCGCCGCCTCGACCGGATATCGGCGCTGATGGAGGGTCCCGCGCCGCCAGGATTGCCAGGACCCCGGGTCAGCGGTTTCCTGGCCTGCGGTGTCGTCGTCCGTCGTGAGGCCTTCCTCTCCGCCGGCGGCTTCTGCGAGCGCTTCCTGATCGGGGCCGAGGAGGCACTGCTGGCGATCGACATGGATGCCGCCGGCTGGGAGCTCTGCTACGCCCCGGACACCGTCGCGATCCACGCGCCCCACCCGGCAAGCCGCGGAGAGCGCAGCTCACTGCTGCTGCGCAACCAGCTCTGGACCTCGTGGCTGCGCATGCCGGCGGGGCGCGCCCTGCGCGATACGGCCGGGCTGCTGCGCGCCGCCGGCCACGACGACACCGCTCGTCGCGCCCTGATCTCGGCCGTGGCCGGTTTGCCGTGGGCGCTCAGAGCCAGACGAGGCCCACGACTCCGACCACAGCGATTTAGGCTCGACGCACAGTGGAACCCCGGTGCTCGCCCATCCGGCGGCTGACGAAACCGACGAGCAGGAGCACGATCACCACGCCGATCAGGGCGCTGAGGACGCCGCCCCAGTCGAACATGTCGGTATCGCCGATTCCCAGCCCGGCGGTGAAGATCGCCCAGCCCAAGGCGGCGCCGGCAAGGCCGAGCACGACCGAGACGAGCCACGAGCGAGGCCCATGCATCCCCTCGAAGGCATCGTTGGGAACGATCGCCCTGCCGACTGCGCCGGCGAACAGCCCAAGTATCAGTGCTCCGATCATCTGCTCTCCTTTCAGATCTCAGTACACGGACTGGTTCCCGCTTTCACCGAGTTTGAAAACGGCATGGCGGCGTTCCGCCGGAACCGGTCGCTCGCTTGCATCCACGGACGGCGCGTAGATCGAGGTGGCGATCATCTCGAAGCGGCCACGCCCGCGGACGAGGCACCGCGGGCAGTTGGAAGGCGCCCTATTCGCCGCGACTCGCAGCCCACAACTTGGACACTGAAGGTGAGACACCCAACCCTCCCTTTGTAGTCATATTGGGAGAAGTCCGCACGGTCGGGTGCTCGCCCGACGCGCGTGCCTCCTTGCATCGATGAAACGCGCAGGCTGCACGTTCCCCCGCGTCCAAGGCGAGGGTAGCGCGCTACGGGGCACCCTTTGCCTAAGTGGAACACCAACACCTCTTTCGCACTCCAATTGCGTTCCGTTGAGGCATCGGCCCGATCGCCGGAGTGACTACACCGAAATTCGATGGGTACTGAACTGGTGTCCATAGTCCTACGACAGAGGAGGAATCACATGCGTCGTGGCCCCGTTCCACTCAATGTCCATGCCGCGCTCGAGCCGCTGATGGCAATCGTGTTGATCGCGGCCCCGTGGATCTTCGGCTTCAGCGATGTTGACGACGCGACGACGATCTGCATCGTGGTCGGCGTGGTCATGCTGGCCGCGGGTGCGATGACCGACTGGCGAATGTCACTGGTGAAACTCATCCCGCTGAGGATGCATTTCATGACCGACCTCGTACTCGGTGCGTTTCTCCTGCTTTCGCCGTTCATCTTCGGCTTCGGCGATGAGGGCGGCCCGACCCGCTTCCTGATCATCTTCGCGCTGCTCGAGCTGCTCACCTCGTTGGGCACGCGCTGGGATCCGGAGGAAGCGCGGACCTACACCCGCAGCGGCCGTTCAGGCACCGCGCACGCCTGACGAAGGGACAGCCAGAATCGCCCGGCCGCCCACGCGGCCGGGCGATCAGGCTCAGATCTTTCCCTGCTTGGGGCCGCTGACACCCGGCTCTCCGGGGCTTGCCTCCGGCCGCGGTTCGCCGGTTCCCGGAGGACGCTTTTCGCTCTGCTCGTCACGCCGGGGCTTGTCTTCCTGCGGGCCCTGCCGGGCCGGGTTCACATCAGGCGGATGCTGCTCCGTGCCTGCTGGCTTGTCTGGCGTCCTGTTCATGCCAATCGAGCTACCCGGTTCAAGGGTGAAAGACACCGGGTAGGACCGACCAGCGCCGGATGCGATTGCGACGCGCCCAAGGAACGCAATCAGCCCATAGAGCGAACGGCGCGCCCGGCGGCCCGCGTCAGCAGCCGGAACCGACCGAAAGGAGCGTTTTGAGAAGCATCGATTCCAAGACCCAGCGCGCCCTCGTCGTCGTCAACGAGGCGGTTGTGGGCAAAGAGCTGCGCGACGCCCTGGTGGACCGGCTCGGCGACGCCATCGAGGAGATCTTCGTGGTCTGCCCGGCCCTGGCCGACTCCGGCGTCAAATACGTGCTGGGCGATGTCGATGATGCGATCCCGCCCGCCGAAGAGCGGCTCGAGCTGACTTTGAGCGAGCTGCGCAACGCCGGCTTCAAAGCGGCTGGAGAGGTCGGCGATTCCGACCCCATACAGGCGATCAGCGATGAGATCCAGAAGTTTGAGCCAGGGCAGGTGCTGGTCGTCGCCCACCGCGACGAGGACGGCGCCTTCGCCGAGCGGGGCCTGCTCGAGCAGGCCGAACGCGACCTCGACGTACCGGTCACCGAGCTGGTCGTCGACCAGGCGAAAGCCCCTCACGTCCTCGAAGTCCAGAAGACGAGGCGCGGCGCAGGCCGTCGCAGCGGTTGGCGTCCCTCGGCCAACCTGCCGCCGTTCTCGCGCCGCGACATAGCGGGCATCCTCGTCGCCGTGATCGGCACCCTGCTGCTCGGCATCCTCGCGGCCAAGTGCGTCGGCGACGCCAACGGCCACAGTGACTTCGAGGAAGGCCGCCTCGACTGGCCCTGCGCGGCCCGGATCCTGATCGCCCTCGGGATCGCCCTGATCAACCTCGCTCACGTCGTCGGCCTCTTCCTCTTCCAGAGCACCGGCTACCAGGGCATCTGGAACCGCTTCTTCGCACGGCTCAGCCTCTTCGGCACGCCGATAGCACTGGTCGCCTCCCTGCTGGTCGGCCTGGCGATGTAGGAAGTCCTGCGGATCCGGACGAAGGCGCCCGCTTGATCGCTGTCCTCGCCGACACCCATATGCCAAAGGGCTCGCGGCGACTTCCCGCGCGTTGCGTCGAGCTGGTCCGAGCCGCCGATGCAGTGCTCCACGCCGGCGACTTCTCGGCTGCGTCGGTGCTCGAACAGCTCGAGTCGCTATGCCCGGTCGTGCACGCCGTCCATGGCAACGTCGACGAGGAGGCGCTTCGACACTCGCTGCCGGCGGTGCTCGAGATCGAGCTCGGCGATCTGGCCGTGGCGATGGTTCACGATGCCGGACCCGCCAAAGGCCGGCTCGCCCGTCTGCGCCGCCGTTTCCCCGAGGCCAAGGCCGTCGTCTTCGGCCACAGCCACCTTCCCCTGCACGAGGAGGAGGATGGCTTTCAGATCTTCAACCCCGGCAGCCCAACCGAGCGACGGCGCGCCCCGCGCGCGTCGATGGGCCTGATCAGCCCCGGGCGGCAGCTGGCTTTCGAGCACGTTTGGCTTTAGCAGCCGGTTTCGATTTCGCCGCCGACCTCGATTTTGCGGTCGACCTCGAAGACGATCGCCCCGATGAGCTCGCGCTCGCCCCACGCAGGGCCCTCGGCACCTCCTCGTTGACGACGGCGCCGGTCAAGGACGTGATCTCCCGGGCGAGGAATTTCGCCATGCGTTCCTCCTCGCGGCGGATTCCTTTCACCATTTTCGCCGTTTCGCGGTCGCCGACTTTTTCCGCCAGCCTCTCGATCGCCAGGTAGGTGGCGATCTCCTCGTGCTCGTTGAAGTACTCGGTCTTGGCGTTCTTCAGCATCTTCTCCTGCTCGCCGGTGCCGCGAATCATGTGCAGCGGCCCCTTCGCCGCCGCCTGGGCCTTGCCGATCAGCGACTGCGCCCCCTGGCCTCCGCCACCAAGTTTTTTGATCCGGCGCTCGACTTGTCTGGCATGCGATTTCGTCTCGCGCAGGTGCTCTTGGAGCCGTTTCTTGTAGGTCGCCTTCGTGGTCATCGCGATGTGGGCCCCGAGGGCAGCTTCGAGCTCCTTCTCCTTGCCGTAGGCCTCGCTCAGGTACTGGACCAGCTTCGCGTCGCGCTCATTCAGATCGGCCATGTGGACTCCTTGTCTCGTTCGCCTGTCCGGCGTCGCATACCCGAGCCGAGATAGCGAGAAACCCCTGCGCAGGCCTCTTGCCAGGCTTCGCGAACGACGATCCGGGTAGGGGGACGGCGTGAGCTCCAACGACCATCCCTCGACCGAAACCGGCGGCCGCTCCGCGCTGGAGAACCACCGCTTCGGCTCCTCTCCCGCGTTCTCCCTCGGTGTCGAGGAGGAGCTGCTCGTCGTCGACGGGCAGCGCCAGCTGATCGCCGTCAGCGAGCTGATCCTCGACAGCGTCGCCGAACCGTTTGCCGAACGGATCTCCTCTGAGATCTTCGCCGACCAGATCGAGCTGAAGACGGGCATCTGCCACGACGCCGACGAGGTCCTCGCCGACCTCGACCGGACTCGGCTGGCGATCCACGAGGCTGGCTTCGAGCTGCTCGCCTGCGGGTTGCACCCGTCCGCCGAGGAGGGAGAAGCCAAGCTCGTCGCCAAGCCGAGGTATGAGGTGGTCCGTCGTGACTTCGGGGACATCTTGCGGACGCCGCCCTGCGGCCTTCACGTTCACATCGGCATGCCGGACCCGGAGACGGCCGTGCGGGTTGCCAATGCCTTTCGCCTCTACCTCCCGGTGCTGCAGGCACTGAGCGCCAACTCACCCTTCCGCGAGGGGATCGACTCGGGCAACGCCAGCTCGCGGAGCTCAGTCGTGCGCAGCTATCCACGCTTCCAATTGCCGCGCCAGTTCCGCGACTACGAGGAGTTCTGCGAGGTCGCCGACCAGCTGATCGCTGCTGCCGGCGTCAGCGACTACACCTATATCTGGTGGGACGTTCGCCCCCACCCGGAACTCGGCACGGTCGAGGTGAGAGCCGTCGACGTGCAGACTGCCGCCGCTACATCCAGCGCGATCGCCGCCCTAATCCAGGCGATCGCGGCGAAGGAGCTCGACCGCCCGAGCGCGCCGGACGTCTATCGCGAGACACTCGAGGAGTCTTACTTCCAAGCCGCCAGCCACGGGCTCGAGGCGAACATCCTCTTCGATCGAGACGTCCCCGAGCCCGCCCGCGAGGTCGGCGTCAGGGTCCTCGAGTCGGTCCGCCCCTACGCTCGGGAGTTGGGTAGCGAGGTCGCCCTCGAAGAGGTCGAGCGGATCCTGCGCGAGGGCAATGGCGCCGACGACCAGCGCCGCGTCCACGACGAAGCGGGGATGAGTGGGCTGCTCGACTACCTGGCCGAACGCACCGTCTGAGCGCTAGCCAACCGAGAGGCAGACCACCGTTGCGTCGTCGGAAAGCTCTCCTTGCGTCCGCTCGCGCACCATTCGGTGCACCTCGCGGACCGTGTCTGCCGCCGAGGCGCCCTGCTGGCGAAGCGTCGCCTCGATGACGCCTTTCTCACCAAGCCCGGCCTGTCCCTCCTTCGCTCCGACCACGCCGTCGGAAAAGAGGACGAGGCGATCGCCGACCAGGAGCCGGTTCGTGGCTTCGGCCGGCTTCGGCGTCGAACGGCCACCGAGACCGAGGCTGGGAGTCAACGGCATGGCCTCAGCATCGCCGTTCTCGCGCAGGATGATCGGCGCATCGTGACCGCAGTTGGCCAGCGCCAGCTCGCCGCTGTCCGGATCCCAGTGAGCGACGACCGCCGACATCTCGGCACGCGGACCGGGCAGCTCGCGAAGCGTCTGGTGCATGACGAGCAGCGACTCGACGATCGAAGCGCCGCTGCGCCGGCTCGCCCGCAGGGCACCGAGCGCAACGGCGCCGGCGGCGGCTGCTCGGGTGCTGCTGCCGAGGCCGTCGGCGAGGGTTATCCAAATTCCGTCGCCGTTCTCGACCACGTCGAACCAGTCGCCGGCGACCTCGTAGGTCGGCAGCACGTTGCCGGCGACTTCCGCACCGGTGACGCGCATGATCCGCGGGGGCAGGAGGCTCTGTTGGATCTCCGCCGCGGCCCGCGGTTGCTTGCGGCGCTGTGCCCGGGCAAAGACATCGGTATAGCGATCGGCCAGGGTCACAGCTGCCGCGGCCTGGCGGGCCATCTCGGTCAGAGGTTCGCGGGAGCGGCCAAAGACGATGAAGACGCCCGTCGCCCGGCCGCGCAGCCAGAGCGCGTAGAGCTCGACACCGGCGCCGGCGCCGAGGTTCTCGCGCAGGGTGCCTATGCCGTGGGCATCGAGCTCGGGGCCGATCGCGAACGGCGCCTCCAGCTTCTCCCGCAGGCGCTGCGGTCCGGCCATGTGCAGCAGGTGGCTGCCATCGATGTCGAGGACGTAGAGAGCGACCGGCACCCCGGCGATCCGCTGCGCCTCGGCAACCAGTTGCTCGGGCAGAAGCGCCGGAGAGACGACGTCGAAGACGTGGATCGCGTCGAGGGCGAGCGAGCGCCGCCGTCCCAACCGGCCGGCGGGCAGCGGATCACGGGCCGGCCGCACGGACCCGTCCTCAGGCCGAGCATCGAGCTCGGCGACGAGCTGATCGCGATCCTTGAAGCGCCGGTAGACGCTCGAGCGTGAAACTCCGGCCGCTGCGGCTATGTCGGAGAGCGTCGCCGAGGAGGAGTGCTCGAGCAGGCGCTTTGCCGCTTCGAGAATGCGCTCGTCGTTGCGCGCCGCATCGGCACGGCGCAGCTCAGAGGACCGGCCCTCGACGCTCATCGGACAGGCCTGATCTGAAACATCCCGTTGCGCTTCGGCGTGCCATTTGATTGAGCTTCGGAGATCGGGCGGATTGAATTTCTCTACCCCGGGCAGATCAGGAAGAACCCAACTCGATGAAGCAAGGGAGCGTCTTGGCGGTCCTCCACAGGCAGACAAAGGCAAAGGAGGGAAGAGGATGAGCGCAGCGCAAAGCGGAAGGGAAGCGGTGGGAGACGGTGGGACCCGGGAACCGGAGCAGATCCGCGAGGAGATCGAGCGGACACGTGACGAACTTGGCGAGACAGTCGCGGCCGTCGCCGAAAAGACCGACGTCAGGAAGCAGGCGCAGGCAAAGGCCGACGAGATAAAGGACAAGGCAAGCGCCAGGGCCGAGGAAGCAAAGGCGAAGGCAGCCGAGGTCAGCGAGAGAGCCAAGGAAGCCGCCCCGGAATCGGTTGGCCAAGGGGTCCAGCAGGCGCAGCAGATGGTCGAGCAGAACCCGGCCCAGTTTGCCCTCGCAGGCGCCTTCCTCTCCGACCTGCTGCTCGGAAGGCTGCTCTGGCGATGAGCGAGACCGAGCGCACCGATAGGTCACGCGACAGATCAGCCGTGGAGACGAGCAACGGAGATGGCGGGCGCGAGAACGGCGCCCGTCGCGACTACCGGCCGGAGGGCAGCGATGCCCGGCCGAGCATGGTCGGCACGCTGAAGCGAACAGCGACGGAGTTCATGGAGGACAACCTCACAGACTGGGCCGCCGCCCTCACCTACTACGGCCTGCTTGCCCTCTTCCCAGCCTTGATCGCGATGGTCTCCTTGATCGGCCTGGTCGGCGACCCGAAGAGCACGACCTCGACGCTGACCGAAATCATCACCTCGATTGGACCGGGATCCGCCGCCGAAACCTTCTCCGGCCCAATCAAATCGATCGCCTCGAATCAGAGCGCCGCCGGCTTCGCCTTCGTCGCCGGGCTCGCGGTGGCTCTGTGGTCGGCCTCCGGCTACGTCGGCGCCTTCATGCGGGCCTCCAACATCATCTACGAGACGCCGGAGGGCCGGCCCTTCTGGAAGCTGCGCCCACTGCAGGTGCTGGTCACGCTGGGGATGATCGTGATGATGACGCTGCTCGCCCTCGGCCTGGTCTTCACCGGGCCCCTGGTCGACGCCGTGGCAGGGCCGATCGGGCTCAGCGACACGGCGGTCAGCGTCTGGAACGTCGCCAAGTGGCCGGTGATGGCGGTGATCTTCATCGTCATGGTCAACGTCCTCTACTACGCCTCGCCCAACGTGAAGCTGCGCGGCTTCAAATGGGTCACGGTGGGAAGCCTGGTCGCGATCGTCGTCTGGGCGATCGCCTCGGCGGCATTTGCCTTCTACGTCGCCAACTTCGGCTCCTACGACAAGACCTACGGCACGCTCGGCGGCCTGGTCGCCGTGCTGGTCTGGTTCTGGATCAGCAACCTGGCGATCCTCTTCGGCCACCAGCTCAACGCCGAGCGCGAGCGCAGCGTCGAGATCGAAGAAGGCCGTCCCCGGGCCGAGCGCGAGATCCAGCTCGAGCCCCGCGACGAGCCAAAGGACCAAAGGACCACCTGACCCTCAGCAGCCCGTCTGATCAGCTATCCGGCGCATGAGCAGGACTTCCCGACCGCTCTAAGCCCAGACCCTTTTTCGCGGCGGGCGCTTGACGCCCCGCCTCGTTATCCCTTAAGAGCCCCGGTCACCGCGTCGAGAAAGGCGCGTCGAAGGGTTGGCCGATGACGACGCCGCCAGCTGCCCTCGATCGAGTGGTCTGGGCTGCTCTCGAAGACATTGCCCGGCGTGGTGGCGACGCCCGGTTGGCCAAGCGTCCCGCGCACGAAGGCGCCGTGCGCGAACCTCCGGTAGGCGCGCGGCGCCAGCACATAGAGGATCTCCAGCAGGCGCCCCGCCCAGCCGTACTTGACTTCGCGCTTGGGCGATTCGGCGCAGGCCTCGATCCCTTCCGCGACTTCCTCCGCTGAGAGGACCGGTGGGACCGGGCGGATCCGGTGTCCGGTGTAGTTGGCCGCGTGGGCGAAGATCGGCGTGTCGACTGCCTCCGGGATCACAGTCGTGACGTGGATGTCAGCCCCCTGCGGCAGCTCGCTGCGAATGCATTCCGAGAAGGCGCGAACGGCGTACTTGCTGGCGACGTAGGGCGTCACTTGCGGCGTCGTGACCTGGCCCCAGACGGAGGACATGTTGATCAGCACGCCGGAGCCCTGCAGACGGAAGCGGCGCAGCGCCGCCCGGGCACCGTTGATTTGGCCGATCAGATTTGTCTCCACCACCCTCCTGAAGACGCTGGAGGGAATCTCGAGGAACTCGCCGTAGGCGATCACGCCGGCATTGTTGACCCAGACGTCGAGACGGCCGAAGCGCTCGACCGTCGCGGCGGCGAAGGCCTCGACCGCGTCCTCGTCGGCGACGTCGAGCGAGCGCGTCAGCACGACCGCACCGGTCGCTTCGCACTCGCGCGCGACGCTCTCCAAGGCCGGCTGGGAGCGGGCGCAGAGCGCCAGCGACGAGCCCCGCCGGGCGAAGCGAAGCGCCGCGGCATGGCCGATGCCGCTGGACGCGCCGGTGACCGCGACAACGGCTTCCTCCAGGGGCCGTGGCATCCGAAGCTCCTAGCCGAGGCCCTTTTCCTCGGCCGCCTTGTAAGCGATCTGGAGGAAGTCCGAGATCGTCAGCGCCGAGAAGACGGCGGCGAGGAAACGGGTCAGGCGGGGCGCGAAGAGCAGGCCGAGCGAGAAGCCCGCGACGACCCAGAGCCCGAGGCAATACGGGCAGACCAGCAGCTCGCCGATCGCCTTGCG
>JAJKHV010000043.1 GCA_021154855.1 Solirubrobacterales bacterium | reverse complement strand
TCAGCAGCGGGCCGGCGATCCCGAGGCTATTGAGCTGGTTGCGCACCTCCGCTGTGTCGCCGTGGATCGCGGCAAGGGCGGCATCGTGGAGCGCCGGGACGGCGAAGACGAGGGCTGCAAGGAGCCCGATCCCGGCAAGGGTGATCGCCACTGCAGCCATCGACGGCCTCGACGCCGAGCGCTCCTCCATCCGCGGGAGTATGGCCTGGGCCGCTAGGCCCGCAACCGCTCGGCCAGGCCCGAGTGGCGCCCGCCGCTGTCGTCGCGGCCGACCGCCGCGGCGAGGGCGCCGAGGTCGCCGATCAGCACGCAGCTATTGCGGGCGCGAGTGATCGCCGTGTAGAGCAGGGGGCGGGTCAGCATTCGCGAGTGAGAGCGGTGGCAGACACCGACCACGACCGGGACCTCGCAGCCCTGCGCCTTGTGGACCGAGATCGCGTAGGCGAGACGCAGCGTCGCCGTCTCTCCATAGGGAATCGTCAGCGACTCCCCCTCGTCGGTGTCGACGAGGATCTCCTCCTCGTCGGGGTCGTCGGCGCGAAGGAAGACGATCGAGCCGTTCATCAAACCCAGCTCGTGTGAGTTGCGCGTCTGGATCAGGCGGTCGCCGACCCGGAAGCGCTCGCCGAGCGCCCGCTTGCCGTCGGGGTTGAGGCGCGCCTGCAGGCACTCGTTGAGGGCATCGATCCCGACCGCCCCGCGGTACATCGGTGCCAGCACCTGCACCTCACGGATCGGATCGACGTCGAAGCGCTTAGGCGCCCGCTCGGCGACAACCTCGACCACGGTCTCCAGCGCCCGCTCAGGATGGAGCCGGTCGATGAAGAAGAAGTCGTGGTCCTGATCGTCCTCAGGATTGAGGTGTGGAGTGCGTCCTTGGTTGATCTCGTGGGCCGCGGTGGTGATCATCGAGCGCGCCGCCTGGCGGAAGATCTGGGTGAGGCGGACGACCGGCGCAATTCCGGACGCGATCAAGTCCTCGAACGGCTTTCCGGCGCCGATCGGAGGCAGCTGATCGGCGTCGCCGACGAAGACGACGTGGGTCGACTCGGCAAGGCCACCGAGCAGCATCTCGATCAGGCGCAGATTCAGCATTGAGGACTCGTCGACGACGATCAGATCCGCCGGCAGCGGGTGACCGGGCTTGAAGGTCGGCTCGCGCCCCGGCATCCACTCGAGCATCCGGTGGATCGTCTGGGCCGTGTGCCCGGTCGCCTCCTCGAGGCGTCGGGCGGCGCGGCCGGTCGGCGCGCAGAGGGCGATCCGCAGGCCGGCGCCTTCGGCCTCCTCGACGACGGCGCGCGTGCAGGCGGTCTTGCCGACGCCGGGGCCACCGGTGAGGACGGATATCCGCGAGCCGAAGGCCCCGCGGACCGCCGACCACTGCTCGTCGGTCAGCTCGGTACCCTCGGCGTCCTGCGGCGGCGTCTCGCCCGGGTCGTGCTCGAGCTGGGGAGGGGCCACGGCGCGGACGGCCAGCATCTGCGCCACCGCCAGCTCGCTGAGTTGGGTGAGCTCGCGGTAGACACGGTCCTGGTCGAGGATCAGTCCGCGCGCCTCGCTCAGCACTTCCGGGTCCGGGTTGAGGCCGAGCAGCTTCGCTGTGCGCTGGGTCAGCTCGCTCAGCGGCAGGTAGCTATTGCCCTGCTGCTCGGCCTCACCGAGGGCGTAGACGGCAGCCGCCTGGGCACGTCGGCTCGACTCCGGTGGCACGTCGGCCGCCAGCGCGATCTTGTCGGCCCGCGCGAAGCCGACTCCGGCAACCTCGGTCAGCCGGTAGGGGTCCTCGTGGAGTATCGCCATCGAGCTGTCGCCAAAGCGCGTGTGGATCGGTGCCGCCAGGTGTGCCAGTCCGTGTGGCGCGAGCTGTACGTGCAGGTCGCGGACGGCGCGGCTCGCGTGCCAGGATTCGGCTGCATCGGCGGCTTGCTCGGCGCTCACCCCGCGCAGTGAGGCGAAGACCCCATGCGGGTCGGCGGCGATCGTCCCCAGGACTTCCTCGCCGTGCTCCTCGACGAGGCGTTCGGCGCGGGCCGGGCCGATGTGGCGCAACGACGTCAGGTAGGCAATTCGCCCCTCCCGATCCGCCGGGTCGAGCGGCAGGGCTCCCTGGGCGCGAAGCTGGCGACCGTAGCGGGCATGCGTCTGCCACTCGCCGCTGACTTCGGCCCGATCGCCGACGCCGAGATGGGCGACCGGCCCAACCAGGGCAAAGCCCTCGCCAGACTCGGCGTCTTGGACCTCGAGCACGGCGTAGCCATCGTCCTCGGCGCAGAAGATCACGCCGAGCACCTCGACCGTGGCCGAGTGTCCCGGGGCGTCGGTGTCGAAGAGCGTGGCGGCGCCGTTCATACGACAAAGCTAGCTACAGGCGAGGCGGCGTCGGTTGCCCGCAAGGCCCGCAATTTCCGGCGCCGCTGACGTCCGTAGATGCTCCCGTTTCATCGCCATCACTGACGCTAGCGTCGCCGAGCCCGCGATCGCTAGCGTTCTTCGGCGTGGAACCTGGCTATCGAGTCCAGCGAGCCGGCCTCTGTGACAGCTGCTCGCACCAGCAGCTCGTGCCGAATACGCGCGGGTCGGTCTTCTCGCTTTGCCTGCGCTCGCGAACCGACCCGCGCTATCTCCGCTATCCGCGGGTTCCGGTCACCGTCTGTCCCGGGCACGAGCCCCGCCGGGACGGTGACTGACGAGGGATGCTCAGGCCGCTGCCATCGGGTCCGGCTGACCCAGCTTCGAGATGTCCGGCGCGTCGTAAGCGCCACCGGCCACGCCGCCGATGATCAGCAGCCGGACACCGTCCGAGCCCGGCCAGACCTTTCGCTTGACGCCGGGGCCGACGCGGGCGATGTGGTCTTCGTCGAGCGGAGAGCGCTCGCCCTCGATCTCGATCTCACCGCCGCCACGAAGGGTCACGTAGACCTCCTCTTGGCCGTCCTGCTCGTGGTCGTGCTCGGGATAGCCGTCGAAGTTCGGTGGCATGTCGATGATCTGCATGCCGAACGATTCAACCCCGAGCTCGGCACGCGCGCGCTTGAAGGCGCCGCCATAGACCGCCTCCATCTCGTCGATCTTCTTCACCGCATGACCTGCCATGGCAAACGCTCCTTCTCGAAGTTTGGTCCGAATGGATGGCCAGCCTAATCGAGCAGACCAACCTGGCGCAGGATCGAGACGGAGTCCGAGTAGACGTCCTTGCGCTTGATCAAGCCGTTCTCAAAGGGGATCACGTCGACCCCGTCCCAGCTGACCGTCTCTCCCGAAGGCGGCGCCTCGAGCTCTCCGCGGCGCAGCGTGTTCGAGTGGGTGGCGGTGGCCGTCCACTCCTGGGTGACGACGCCCTCGCGGACATAGAGACGGCGGGTCTCGAACCTCATGTCGGGCCAGGACTCGAAGATCCGGGCGATGTGTCCCCGTACCTCCTCGCCACTTGCCGTCTCCCCGGCGGTGTGGTTGGCGAAGACCATGTCGGGCGCATGCATCGCCACGATCGCATCGAGGTCCTGAGAGTTCCAGGCGTCGTTGTAGCGCCCAATCGCCTCGGCCAGAGCCTCGATCCCGTTGCGCTCGCTCATCTGGGGGACTGTAACCCGGCAGAGAGGCGTGCGCGAGCCGTACCACTTTGCGCACCACAGTTGCGTCGCAACAGCCTAGCGTCAGACTGATGATCAAACTCTTCTTTGACATCTGATGACAGGGCATCTAGCATCACGCATCATGCCCCGCACCACCTTCGATCTCGACGGCACGGTGCTTGCCGATTTGCGCCGTCGTGCCGCAGCGGAAGGCAAGAGCATGGGACATGTGGCCTCGGAGCTACTCGCGATCGGCTTGCATGACGAGGCCCCCACCGAGCAGCCGCCCCTGAATTGGGCGCGAAAGGATCTCGGTCTCAAGGTTGACCTCGAGGACAAGGATGCGGTTTGGCGCATCCTCGATGCCGAAGAGCTCGGCGAGCGGGGCCTTTGAGCGTCACCGTCGAGACCAACGTTTTGGTCTACGCGACCGACACAGGCACCGATGTTGGCGGCGTCGCCAACGAGCTGATCGAGCGGCTTGCCCGCGGACCCGACCTCCTCTATGTCTTTTGGCCTGCGCTGATGGGATTCATCCGCGTGGCGACGCACCCGGCAATAAGCGAACGGCCGTTGACGCCCGAGGAAGCAGTCGGCTCGGTTGTGGGACTACTTGCTCGCCCGCATGTGCGGGCGCCCGGAGAGGGCCCTGGATTTCTGCAGGTCTACAAATCGACTGCGCCTGCGATGACGCGTGGACGGCAGGTTCCCGACGCCCATATCGCCGCTTTGATGCGCCAGCATGGGGTCGGCACGATCTACACGCGGGACCGCGACTTCCGCCGTTTCGACGGGATCAGCGTTGAGGATCCGTTCCCTCCTTAGACACCGTCTCGCCTTCGATCGCTCAGGACCTGCGGCGAAGGCGAGGGTGTTCCAACGGAGTGGGATCAAGTCTCGTGACAGGCTCGTGCGGGTAGAGAATCGACGACTGACTTTCGAAAAGATGCTTGAAGATTGAGGAGGCAGGAGATGGACGTCGCGATTGGATTGCCCAATGCCGTGCCCGGTACCACCGGGCCGCGTCTGGTCGAGTGGGCGCGGCGGGCCGACGCCCGTGGATTTTCAAGCCTGGGGACAATCGATCGCATCGTCTATGACAACTACGAGCCGCTGACGGCGCTCGCCGCCGCCGCGGCGGTCACCGAGCGGATCGGGCTCTGCACATCTGTTCTGCTGGGACCTCTTCGCGTCAACGCCACCGAGCTTGCCAAGCAGGCACTCAGTCTGCATGCTCTCTCCGCCGGTCGCTTCACGCTCGGCATCGGCCTCGGCGGCCGCGACGACGACTACGAGGCGAGCGGGGTGGAGCTCGCCGGCCGTGGCCGCCGGCTCGACGCGATGTTGGGGAAGATCAAGGAAGTCTGGTCAGGCGGCGAGGTTGGGCCCTCGATCGAGGGGGCGCCGAGCCTGATCGTCGGCGGTCACGCCGATGCCTCCTTTGCCCGCGCCGCGCGCTTCGCCGACGGCTGGATCGCCGCTGGCTCCGGGCCCGACCAGTTCGGCGAGGGTGTCGGCAAGGCCAGGGCGGCCTGGGCGCAGGCCGGCCGCGACGGAACGCCCCGGACAATGGCGCTCGCCTACTTCTCGCTGGGCGATCGCGCCGAGGAAGAGGCTCGTGCCTATCTCACCGACTACTACGCCTGGCTCGGCGAGGAGATCGCTGAGTTCCTCGTGACTGGCGCCGCCAAGGATGACGAGACCGTCAAGCGGTTCATTGCGGCCTATGAAGCGGCCGGTTGCGACGAGCTGATCTTCTTCCCCTCCTCCGGCGATCCTGATCAGGTTGACCTGCTCGCCGGCGCGGTGGGCCTCTAGCCGCCTCGATCGCGGCTGATTCGGCGATGGCCGACGACCTGCCGATCCTCCTCTTTGCTTCGCCGTCCGCCTTTGAGGCCTGGCTCGATGAGAACCACGCCGGCTCGAGCGGTCTGTGGCTGAAGATCGCCAAGAAGGGCTCCGGCGTCGAGAGCATCGACTACTCCCAGGCGCTTGAGCTGGCGCTCTGCTTCGGCTGGATCGACAGCCAGAAGCGCGGCTTCGACGAGCGATTCTTTTTGCAGCGCTTCACGCCCCGGCGCCCCCGCGGCAAGTGGTCGCTGATCAACCGCGAGAAGGCGGCAACGTTGATCTCGGCCGGAGCGATGCGCCCGGCTGGCTTGGTCGAGGTCGAAGCGGCCAAAGCCGACGGCCGTTGGGAGGCGGCCTATGAGGGACAGCGCACGGCCGAGGTTCCCGAGGACCTGCAATACGAACTCGACCGAAACGAGGCGGCCCGCGTGTTCTTCGCCACCCTCGACAGCGCCAACCGCTACGCGATCCTCTACCGCCTGCAGGAGGCGAAGAAGCCCGAGACGAGGGAGCGACGGTTGCGAAAGTTCATCGCGATGCTGGAGCGTGGCGAGAAGATCCACAGCTGAGCGCTCGTCGCCGCGCCCTCACTCGAGCGTCGGGCTGGTCTCTCTAGCGACTGGGCTGTTCGGCCGTCGGTCCTTCAGGTGCTGCCGCGAAGGCTGTGCGCGCGGCTTGCAAACCGATCCCGGCCCGCTCGAAGTAGCCATAGGTCCCTTCGTCGAGCAGCTCCCGCGCCGCTTCGACCGCTGCGCCCAGTGCCGCGTAGGCGAAGGCACCGCCAACCGACACCCGCCGGACCCCGACCGCTGCCAGCTCGGCCACGGAGGGAGCACCGGGGCGGCCAAGGACGTTGACCGGACGATCGACGGACTTGACGACCTGGCTGATCTCCTCGAGCCGGCTGAGCCCAGGCGCGTAGAGGACATCGGCCCCCGCCTCCTGATAGGCCTGCAGGCGGGTGATCGTGTCGGCGAGGTCGGTGATGCCATACAGGTGGTTCTCGGCGCGACCCGTTAGGACCAGGCGCCTTGGCCCGCCGTGGGCGGCCTCGGCCGCTGCGGCGATCCGCTCGCTGGCGAAGTCGATCTCGTAGATCTTCTGATCACGCCGCGTGTAGTCCTCGATCGATGCCCCGGCAAGGCCGGCCTCCAGCGCCAGCCCGATCGTCTCGGCGACGCCGGCGGGATCGTCGGCAAAGCCGTTCTCCAAATCGGCCGAGACCGGCAACTCGGTTGCCTCGACGATCGCCGCCGCACTTGCGATCGCCTCCTCGAGCGCCATCGTCCCGTCCAGCCGGCCCAGCGTCGCCGCCGAACCGCCACTCGTCGTGGCCAGCGCTTCGAAACCGAGCGACGCGAGCAGCTTCGCCGAGCCCGCATCCCAGGGATTGGGGATCAGCAGCGGCTCCGGGCCTTTGTGCAGGGCCTCGAATCGCTCGGCTCCTTCGGCTTGGCCGCTCATCCGCTTCGAATCTACTCGTCCCGACCGGCGCCACGCCGCCCGTACACTCGGCCGATGGATCGCGCCCTGCTCGAGAGCACGCTCGCCGACGCCGGCCAGCCCGCCTACCGCGCCTCCCAGGTCTGGGAGTGGGTGGCGCGCGGGGCGCATTCCTACGAGGAGATGACGAACCTGCCGGCGGCGCTGCGCGAGCGGCTCGCGGCGGCGGTGCCGCTCTCGACGCTCGCGCTCCAAACCGAGGCGCACTCCGACGACGGCACCGTCAAGTCGCTCTTCCACACCGCGGACGGGCGGCCGATCGAGGCGGTGTTGATGCGTTTTCGCGATGGCCGTCGCTCGGTTTGCCTCTCCTCGCAGTCGGGTTGTCCACTGACCTGCTCCTTCTGCGCCACCGGCAAGATGAAGTTCGCTCGTAACCTCAGCGCCGATGAGATCCTCGATCAAGCGCTGCACTTCCGCCGCGCTGAAGCGATCGACCACGTCGTCTTCATGGGCATGGGGGAGCCGACGATGAACCTGGACTCGGTCCTCGCCGCCTGCGAGCGACTGCCTGAGCTCGGCGTCACCCACCGCCGCACGGCGATCTCAACGGTCGGTTGGGTCCCGGGCATCGATCGCCTCGCCGAAACCGAGATGCCGGTCAGCCTGGCGCTCTCCCTGCACGCTCCCAACGACGGCCTGCGCTCGCAGCTGATGCCGGTCAATGATCGCTACCCACTGGCCGAGGTTCTCGCTGCCTGTGAGCGCTACCGCGCCCGTCGCCGCCGCAAGATCTTCGTCGAGTACGTGATGCTGGACGGCGTCAACGACCGTCCCGAGCACGCCCGCGAGCTTGCCGCCCTGCTCGACTCACGCGTCTACAAGGTCAACCTCATTCCCTACAACCCGACCGGCGCCTACGACGGCTCACCGCCGGAGCAGATCGAGCGCTTCCGGGCGATTCTGGCTGAGCACCGCCTCACTGCCACGGTGCGCCTCACCCGTGGCCGCGACATCGACGCGGCCTGCGGCCAGCTCGCCGCGAACGCTTAGCTCGCCGTTTCGGCAGTTTGGCCAGGCAGCCAACTACCATGCGAGAGATGCCGACGGAGACCTCGTCGCGGCGCGTGTCGCCGCCAAAGCAGCTCAGCGACAACCCCGTGGTGCGGGTGCTCGACGACGCGCGGGCCGAGGTCAAGGTACGCGCCCGCGGCGCCTATCCGCCCGGGCCGCAGAGCTTCAGCTTCGGCCGCACCCTGCAGGCAGCGCGTGATCCACTGCCGCTCCTGCTCTCCCTATATGAAGAGTACGGGCCGATCTTCAGCGCCCGCCTGCTTCACCATCCGGTGATCTTCGCGCTCGGGCCGGAGGCGAACCACTTCATCACCGTCGCCCACCCCGAGAACTTCCACTGGCGCGAGTCGAGCTTCGGTGACCTGATTCCCTTGCTCGGCGACGGCCTGCTGACCATCGACGACGCCTACCACGACCGCGCGCGGGAGATCATGATGCCTGCCTTCCACCGTGAGCAGGTCTCGGCGTCGGTGGCGGCGATGACCGCCGAGGCGACGCCCGCGATCGAACGCCTGCGCCCGGGCCAGGTGGTCGACGTCTACGCGTGGATGCGGGGAGTCGCGATGCGAATCGCGATGCGCGCCCTGCTTGGCCTCGACCCCGATGAGGCCGGCAAGGGAGCGGCCGCGGCGGAGCACTTCGAGCGGGCGCTGGGCTTCTACGGGACCGACTTCCATCTGCGCTTGCTGCGCGGCCCTGGCTCTCCCTTCTCGAAGATGACCCGCTCGCGCGCCGTTCTCGACGAGATCGTCTACGGCGAGATAGCCCAGCGGCGTGCTCGGCCTGACCCGGACAAGATGGACATCCTCAGCCTCCTGATCGGGGTTCGCGACGAGGCGGGGGAGGGCTTCGCCGACAAGGAGGTTCGCGACCAGGTGATGACACTGATGTTCGCTGGTCATGACACCTCCACCTCGACCTTGACCTTCATGATGCACGAGCTGGCGCGCCACCCTGACGTGCTCGCCAAGCTATGCGAGGAGCAGGACCAGGTGCTAGGCGACGACGCTCCCGACATCGATCGGCTGGAGCGAGAGATGCCCTATCTCGAGATGGTTCTCGACGAGGTGCTGCGCCTCTACCCGCCGGCCTGGATCGGCCCTCGGCGCGCCGTTCGCGACTTCGAGTTCATCGGCCACTCGATCTCCCGCGGCGCCTACGTCAACTACTGCTCATGGGCCAGCCACCGCCTGCCGGAGGTTTTCCCCGATCCGGAGGCCTTCATCCCCGAGCGCTTCAGCCGCGAGCGCAAGGCGGCGCTGCCGCGCGGCGCCTACGTCCCCTTCGGCGGCGGCCGGCGGATCTGCATCGGCAAGCGCTTCGGCCAGATAGAGGTGAAGCTGGTGGCGACGATGCTGCTGCAGCGGCTGCGGCTCGACGCGATGCCGGGGCGGGTGATGACGGTCCGCCAGATGCCGACGCTTTCCCATCGGGGCGGCCTGGAGATGCGGGTTCTGCCGCGCCAGTAGTCTCGCGCCCAGGATGCGGGCGCTTGTCATCTCCGACACCCACTTCGGCGCCTGGACGGGCCGGGACCTGTTGCGGGAGGAATTCTTCCTCGAGCGGCTGGAGCCCCAGCTCGACGGCGTCGACGAGCTGATCTTCCTCGGCG
>JAJKHV010000042.1 GCA_021154855.1 Solirubrobacterales bacterium | reverse complement strand
GATCCCGGCAGGGGTTCCGCTTAACTTTTTGGATGGCGACGGACCTGCTGGCGCCGCGACGTGGACGCCCAAAAAGTACAAAACGCTCCACCCCTACCGGGATCGGCTCTTAGGGGAGGATTTGGTGCTCGAGGCCGGGCGTTTTTTCGCCGTGGCTTTTTTTGCTTTGGCCGCTCGCTTTTTCGCCGGCTTCTTGGTGGCGGGTTTGCCGTCGCGCTTGCCCTGTACCTCGGCGATGCTCTGCTCCAGCGCCGCCATCAGGTCCGGTGCCTTGGTCGCCTCGCGCTCCTCGCCTTCGGGCGCGGCGACCACCTCCTCGCCGGCGGCCTTGCGTTCGATCATCGCCAGCAGCTCCTCGCGGTACTCGTCGCGGTAGGCGCTCGGGTCGAAGCTGCTGGTCAGCGAGTCGATCAGCTGCTCGGCCATCTGCACCTCGCGTTTGGGCACTTTGGGCTTCTCGGAAGGCAGCGCGTCGTCGAGGTCTGACGGCGGTACCACCTCGTCGGCAAAGCGCATCGTCGTCAGGGTCAGGACGCCGTCGCCGGGACGGATCGCCGCCAGATGCTCCTTGTTGCGGAAGACGAAGCGGGCGATCGCCACCTTGCCCGACGCTTCCATCGCCTGGGCCAGCAATGAGTAGGCGCGCTCGGCGCCATCGGCGGGGCCCAGGTAGTAAGGGCTGTCGAAGTAGATCGGATCGATCTCCTCTAGGTCGACGAAGTCCTGGACCTCGATCGCCCGTGTCTTTTTCGGGTCGAGCGAGGCGAGCTCGTCCTTGCTCAGCGGCACGTAGCGGTCTTTGGAGATCTCGAAGGCCTTGATGATGTTCTCGTAGGGGACCTCTTCGTCGGTCCCTTCGGCGACCCGGCGGTGGCGGATGCGGGCGCTGTCGGAGTCGCGGATCTCGCGCAAGGCGATGCCGCGGCGGGCGACCGCGCTGTAGAGCTTCACGGGCACGTTCAGAAGCCCGAAGCTGATCGAACCGCTCCAGATTGCTCTTGCCATCAGCAGATCACCTACCCCGATTCTTCCACCCGATCACCACTGCGGCCAGTCTCGGCCCCGCGACGGGAGCCATCTTGCGCGCAAGGGGGTGTCGGAGTTCGACCACCAATGGAGGGGCTTAGCTCAGGCACGCCTGAATCGGTCACGATGACGCTGTGCTGTTCGAGCTGAGCGAGGTGAGTCTGGCCCGCGGCAACCGCCGCGTCCTCGACTCAGTCAGCGCCGAGGTACCGGCGGGCGCGACGGCGATCGTCGGGCCCTCGGGCGCCGGTAAGTCGACGTTGCTGCGGCTCTTCAACCGGCTCGCCGATCCCGACGCCGGGACGATCTCCTACCGCGACCGTTTGCTCACCGAGTACGACCCCTTGGTTCTGCGACGCGAGGTCTCGCTGGTGCCGCAGCTGCCGGCGCTGCTCGAGGGCACGGTCGAGTCGAACCTGCGCTACGCGGCGGACCTCGCCGACAAGCAGCTGGACAGCGCCCGTTGTCTCGGCTTGGCTGGCCTCGATCCCGATTTCGCCGGGCGCGATGTCGCCAAGCTCTCGGTCGGCGAGCAGCAGCGGGCGATGTTGGCGCGCGCCCTGGCGCAGCAACCCAAGGTGTTGCTCCTCGACGAGCCGACCTCCGCGCTCGACCACGCCGCTCGCGACGCGATCGAGGCGACCCTCGCCGAGCTGCGCCGCGAGCTCGAGATCTCGATAGTCCTGGTCAGCCATGACCCCGAGCAGGCGCGTCGGCTGAGCGACTGGGTGGTCCGGCTCGAAGAGGGCAGGGCGATCGAAGCCGCTCCGGTCGAGGAAGTGCTGTGAGCGATCAAATCGACACGGTGATCGCCGCTTCCAGTCCGTGGCGATTTGGTCGCGAACCCGGAGGCGCTCTATGAGCACCTCGATTCACCTCTCCCCGGGCCAGGTTGCCGCCTCATTGGCCCTGGTCGTGCTCGCCGCCGCGATCTCCTTCTGGCAGCGAGCCGACCTCGAGCGCGACATCGGCATCGCCACGGTGCGCTCGTTCATCCAGCTGACCGCGATCGGCTACGCGATCAAGCTGATCTTCGAAGCCGACACGCTCTGGCTCGTCTTTGGCCTGCTGGCCGTGATGGTCCTCTTTGGCGCCCTTACCGCCCGCGCGCGGGCGAAAAAGGTCCCAGGCGCCTTCTGGCCGTTGCTGATCGCCCTGGCGGTCGCCGGCGTCACGACGCTCGGCCTGGTCGTCGCCCTCGGGGTCTTCGAACCGACCGCCCGCTACCTCGTTCCGGTCGGCGGCATGGTGATCGGCAACGCGATGACCGCCTCAGCGGTGGCGCTCAACCGGCTCGGCGACGAGATGGCGGAATCGCGCGGCAAGATCGAGGCGACGTTGGCGCTTGGCGCAACCGCGCAGGAGGCCGCTGCCCCAACCGTCCGCCGCGCTCTGCGCTCGGGGATGATCGCGCTCATCGACTCAACCAAGACCACCGGCGTGATCTTCTTCCCGGGGACGATGGTCGGCATGCTGCTCGCCGGCGCCAACCCCACCGATGCCGTCCGGCTGCAGCTGATCCTGCTCTACGCCCTGCTCGGCAGCGTCGCGATCGCCGGGCTGGTCGCGACGGGCCTCGCCTACCGCAACTTCTTCACCCCCGCCCAGCAGCTGCGCGAGCCGGGCGCCTGAGGCGGGCGGGGCCGCGTCCTCGGCGCTTGTGTGCGGAGCACACGGCGCTCTTTCATCCTTGCCCCGCTTGTCAGGCGCCCGCATTCGAGGGCGATGGGCAGCACCAGCCCTCGACCCGCGGGTAGGTCGCCCGCCTGGCGTGGCCAGGCGCGAAGACGGCGGCGATGTCGCCGATCGCCCGCAGGCGGGCGCCACCTTCGGTTGGGACGAACAGCCACTGGTCCGCGGCGGGCCAGGCGAGCAGGAGGCGGCGGCCGTCCGGCGACCAGGCAAGTTCGGTGAGATGGCCGGAGACGCTGAAGAGGCGGTGCGGCGGACCGCCGGCCGGGACGATCAGCAGGGCTTCGCTGCGCGGTGGGCCGGGCCCTTGCGAGCGGTCGAGCAGGACCGCGATCGTGCGCCCTCGCGGTGAGAAGGCCGCAGCGCGGACCACGGCCGCGGCCGGAAGGCGAACTCGCCGCCCAGCGCCCAGCCTGAGGCTGCTGGCAAGCTTGCCGATTCGAACGTCCCGAAGCCAGAGGTCACGCCTGGAGATTTCAATGAGCCTGTGGCCGTTCGCGCTCCAGCTCAGTCCGACGACTCCGGGCGAGGCGCCGGCGGCGTCCATCGCCCGCCCAGTGTCGGTTTCGGCGATCACGGTCTGCCGCTGGCCGTTGACGTAGGCCAGCAGGTGGAGGCCGGGGGGGAACCAGGCGGGTGGCACTGCGGCGTTCGCCATTCCGACCTGGGCGTCCCTGGTCCCATCGGCCCTCACGACCCGCAGCGAGTTTCCTGCCCGGTAGGCGATGCGAAAGCCAGAAGGCGACCAGCGCGGATCGTGGACCCGACGGTTCGCCGAGATCGACCAGCGGGGCGTCCCGTCGGGCTCGATCGCGCTCAGCGTCCTCCCCGCCGCGGCGGCGACGAAGAGGCCGTGCGGTGACCACGTTGCCTCCCGATAATCGCCGAGCAGGCGCCGTGAGCCATCCGCCTGCACCGCCCAGGGGCCGCGCTGTGACTGGACGAGCAGGCTGCCGCCGCCGGGGACCTCGGTCAGCGCCGGCTCCGCATGGCGGATACCGGCGGTGAAGACGTCGTCGATCCAGTCTCGTACGGAGGCGCCGGCCGGGCTGAGTAGTAGGGCGGCGAGCAGGGTTGCGGCGGCCAGCGCCACAGCAAGGCGCGGCAGCACCGGCCCGCCGGTGGTCCGCCGTTCCGCGTAGGCCTGCCTGACCAGAGCGAGCCCGCGACCTTCGGCCTCGGCGGCGCCCGGTAGCGGCTCCTCGCGGAGCAGGTCGCGCAGCCGGTCCTCGCTCATCCCTCCACCTCAATCAGGTCACGCAGCTGGTCGAGGCCCCGGCGCAGGCGCGAGTTGACGGTGCCGCGCGGCAGCTCGAGCATCCGCCCGATCTCGCCGGGCGTGTACTCGAGCAGGTGGCGAAGGACGACGACGGCGCGCTGGTCCGGCGGGAGCTGTGCGAGGGCGGGCATCAGCTCTCCACCGATCGCCTCCGGGGGTGCGGCGGCTCCGGAGTGCTTCTCTGGGTCGCCTGCACTGCGCCGCAGCGCTTCGCGGCGCCCCCAGTCGATCGCCCGGTTGATGACGATCCGGTGCAGCCAGGGCCCGAAAGGCCGGCGGCGGTCGAAGCGATCGAGGCGGTCGACGGCGGCCAGGAAGGCATCCTGGGCGATGTCCTCGGCGGCTCCGGCGTCGTGAACGACGAGATAGGCGGCGCGGTGGGCGGCTGGCCAGTGCGCCGCGTAGAGCTCGGCAAGCGCATCCGCGGAGCCGCGCTGCGCCTCCCGGATGAGCCGTCGTTCCTCTCGTGGCGGCGGCTGCCGCACCTTGTCCGGCGCAAGTGCGCCGCTCTCAGCTGCCAACCCTCACCTCTTCCGTGGGACATCTCAATCTTCGCCCACTTTTCGGGCCAGACGCACGAGGCCCCGCTCGAGCCGGTCTTTGAGGTCGGTTTCGAGATGACCGGGCGGCAGCTCGACGACGAAGGAGCTGGTGCCGGGAAAGCGGTGGTTCTGCCAGTTCGGGGCGGTCCCATCGGGCCATGGCAACCGGCGGAACGGGAGGTGGGCGAGGCGGGCGAACGCGTGGGCGCTGGGGGCGCTTTGCCCCCAGGCTCGGACCAAGGGTTGCGGTTGGGAGTGCTGATGGAACCAGATCGTCACCCTCGGTTTGAGCGTGCGAACGATTCGAGCCGCGAGCCGCGTTTCCGGCTCCGAGAACGGTTGCGGGCCTGAGTACTGGGGATCGCCGCGTCTGCCGATCGCTCGCCAGCCGGAGGGGAAGTTGCGGTTGAGGTCGACACCGCGGCCATTGAGACGGGTGGTGGCGGCGAACCCATCGGGGTTGAGGTTTGGAACCAGGAAGATCTCGGAGGCGGGATCGGGGCAGCCGTTGCTGAGTGGCTGGAGCCCACTGGCGGTGCACTCGTCGCCGTGGATGCATCCGAACACGAGCAGCTCGCCCTCGATCGACGGATCGCCGCGCTGCAGAAGGCCGATCGGCCGTCCGCCGACCGATCTGCCGGCTAGGCCCCGGCGCGCGAGCAAGTTGCCGGGGCGGCGCGGAGTCCGGGTGAACGCGAGGAAACCGCCTTTTGGCTCTCGACCAGTGGACTTCCTACTGAAGGCCATGGGCGCCGCTCCTCCGCTTGCGTTCGAAAGAGACCGTCCCACCGCGACCAGGACGAGCCCACAGCTCGCCGCGATTGCCGCCACGAGCAGGGCTCGCCGCCTCATCGTCCCGCCGTCTGCCTTGCCGGACGCCCTTGGCGGTGCCGCCTGCCGATCCAAGCCAGCAGCAACAGCGCCGCGGCGCTCAGGGCAACGATCGGGGGCCATGGGCCGACCCCGCTCGAGGCCGTTGCCACGGGCGCGGGCCGGCCGACCTCGAAGCTCCGCGTGTCCACGTTCAGGAGCGTCCGAGCAGGCTTGGGGCCCAGCCTGCGGCTCAGGACGATGAGCTTGCGCCCGCCCGCGCCCGTCTGCAACTGCAGCAGGAAGTAGAAGCGCCTGCGCAGATCGCCGAGCTGGGGAAGGTCGATGCAGACTGCCCGTCCCGCGACGGTATCGAGGGCGTGGATAAAGGGCTCCTTGCCGTTGCCGTCGTAGAGCGTGTATGCCCAACGTCCGTCTGGGCTCACCGCGCGGCTGATCGGCAGCCCCTCCATGCGTTCCTCCGGCTCGTCTGGGTCGACGATCGGTTCGGGGAGAAGCCGGCCGCCCTTGACGTCATAGGCCCTCACCTCGTAGTGGGTGAGGTAGGACGGCCCGGTGGCCTTTGAGAGGTAATGGATCAGGTAGATCGTCGAGCCATCCGGCGAGATCGCGTCGAAGGCGAAGTGGCCATTCAGGTTCACGTAGGAGATCGCGTGAGCAGGGCGGCGCTGGCCTGGCCTGCGCGGGTGGCGCAGAACGAGTTCGGTGTCGAGCAGCGCGAGGCGCGCCCTCTTCGGTGGGTATTCGGGGATGAACCCGTTCAAGACGAGCGTCCTTCCGTCCGCCGAAAGTCCGCCGCCAGTTCCGTCGTAGGCAACGGCCGGCACGCTGTAGCTCCCTTGCAGGTACCACCAGCGGCCGAGACTTCCGCCACGCCGGTCGAGGCGGGCAACGATTGTGCCCCGGGGTCTGGCATTGGGAGTGATCGAGACATAGCGGTAGGGCGAGCCGGAGACCGTGACTCCCTGCCCCGCCGCGCCCATCTCGATTCCCTTCGCCTGAGCTGGCAAGGCGGCGATGCCATGGCTCAGCACGACGAGCGACACGACCAGCAGCAATCTCTTCACGATCTCTCCTTCTCCGGTTACGCAAGGAGTACGGATGAGGTGCCCGCAGAGGTCCGGGCTACAGACCGCCAATCGAAGTGAGGGCGCTGCGTAGACTCGATCCGGTGAGCCGCCAGCAGCGACTGACACTGGTCGCGACGATCCTTGGTTCGACGGTCGTCTTCCTCGACTCGACCGTGGTCAACGTGGCGCTGCCGGCGATCGCCGATGGGCTCGAGGCGGGACTGGCCGGCCAGCAGTGGGTGGTCGAGGCCTACATGCTCACCCTGGTCGCGCTGCTTCTCGTCGGCGGCTCGCTTGGCGATCAGTTCGGCCGGCGGCGGATGTTCGTCTACGGCCTGATCGCCTTTGGCGCGACCTCGCTGCTCTGCGCGGTCGCCCCCACGGTCGAGTTCCTGATCGCCGCCCGCGCCCTGCAGGGGGTTGCCGGGGCGCTGCTGGTGCCGGGCTCGCTGGCGATCGTCGCCGCGACCTTCGAGGGTGCCGAGCGCGGCAAGGCGGTGGGGACATGGACCGCCTGGACCGGGATCGCCACCGTGATCGGCCCGGCCGGGGGAGGGGCGCTGATCGGGCTGACTTCCTGGCGGGCGATCTTCTGGGTCAACCTGCCGCTGATCGCGGTCACCGTGGCGCTGACCCTGCACTCGGTGAAGGAGAGCAGCGATCCCGACGCCTTCCGCGGCATCGACTGGTCGGGGATCGCGCTCTCGGCTGCGGGTCTCGGCGGTCCCGTCTTTGCGCTGATCGAGCAGCCGACGCGCGGCTGGGGCGACCCGCTGGTCTGGGTTCCCTTCCTCGCCGGCATCGCCTGCTTCGTTCTCTTCGTCGTCCATGAGATGCGAGCTCGCCACCCGATGCTCGACCTCGGCCTGTTCCGAATTCGTAACTTCGCGGTCGCCAACCTGACCACTCTCTCGACCTACGCCGGCTTGATCGGCGGCCTCTTCTTCGTCGGCCTCTTCCTCCAGCAGGTGGCCGGATACTCGCCGCTGGAGGCGGGCCTGGCGACGACGCCGATCTCGCTGATCCTCTTCTTCCTCTCGCCGCGCTGGGGCAAACTGGCTTCCGGGACCGGCCCCCGGTTGCCGATGACGCTCGGCCCAATCGTCGGCGGCCTCGGCCTGCTGCTCTTCCTGCGGGTCGGCTCCAACGCCGACTACGCAACGGACGTGCTGCCGGCGATCCTCGTCTTCGGCCTCGGCCTCTCCGCCACCGTCGCGCCGCTCACGGCGACGGTGCTCGACTCGGTCGAGGAACGCCACGTCGGCATCGCCTCGGGCGTCAACAACGGCATCTCCCGCGTCGCCGGCCTGCTCGCCATCGCCGTGCTCGGCGCCGTGATCTCGGCCTACTTCGGCTCGACACTCGACGGCAACCTCGGCAGCCAGCCGCTTGGCCCGCGGGGGGAGCAGATCGTCTCCGACGCCAAGGCGCAGCCCCTGGCGGTTCCGAAGACCGGCAAGCTGCCACCCGCTCAGGCTGTTCGAGTGAGCACCGCCTCAGCCGACGCCTCGACCTCCGCTTTCCACATGGGCATTGGCATAGCTGGCCTGCTGATGATCGCCGGCGGCGCCGTCTCCGGCTTCGGCATCGAGAACCCGCGCCGCAAAATAGAAGCTCTTCCCAACAGGGGCTCGGCCCAAGCCGGCGAGTGCGGCCACGGAGCAGACGCAGATTGCGCGGTGCCCGAGCTCCGCTCGGAAGCCGCGTCCTCCGGATCCATTTAGCGCCGTGGACGAGACCCCTCTCGACCGGGCGGATACTCAAAGTGCCGGCCTCATTAGGCCGGCACTTGGACGGGCGAGAGGGGCGTCCCTCCTCTGTCCCCCACACGGGCGAGAGGGGTCTCGTCCACGGCGCCTTACTAGGCTCCGGGAGATGAGCGCCCCCATCGTCTTCTCGGGTATCCAACCCACCGGCCGCAAGCACCTGGGCAACTTCATCGGCGCGATTCGCCAGTACGTCGAGGGCCAGGACCGCGGTGAGCCGGCGATCTTCTGCATCGTCGACCTGCACGCGATCTCGGTCGCCTACGACCCCGTCGAGCTGCGCGAGCGGCTCTACGACACGACGGCGATCCTGCTCGCGGCCGGCCTCGACCCGGAACGCTGCATCCTCTTTCGCCAGTCCGACGTGCGCGAGCACACCGAGCTGACCTGGCTGCTCTCCGCCGTTACCTCGCACGGCGACCTCAATCGCATGACCCAGTTCAAGGACAAGTCGGCGAAGCAGCGCGAGCTGGTCTCCGCCGCCCTCTTCTTCTATCCGGTGCTGATGGCCTCCGACGTGCTCGCCTACAGGGCGACCGAGGTGCCCGTCGGCGACGACCAGCGCCAGCACGTCGAGCTGATGCGGGAGATCGCTCGCCGCTTCAACGAGCGCTTCGGGGAGACCCTGATCGTGCCGGAGTACCGCATTCCTGAGGTTGGCGCGCGGATCATGGACCTGCAGGAGCCGGAGCGGAAGATGTCGACCACGGGCGGGACGGAAGCCGGGACGGTCCTGGTTCTCGACGAGCCCGGCGCGATCCGCAAGAAGTTCGGCAGCGCCGTCACCGACTCGGGGCGCGAGGTGCGCCGCGGCGACGACAAGCCAGGGATCACGAATCTGATCGACATCCATGCAGTCGCCCGTGGCATCGATCCGGCCGAGGTGGAGCGCGAGTTCGAGGGCGCCGGCTACGGCGACTTCAAGCCGGCGGTGGCGGAGTCCGTGATCGAGCTGCTCGGGCCTGTTCGCGAGCGCTACGCGGAGCTGCGGCCCGACCAGGCCGCGCTCGAGGCGATCCTCGCCGGCGGGGCCGAGAAGGCCCGCGCGATCGCCGCCGGCACCCTCGCCGAGGTCCGCGGCCGCATGGGCTTCGGGCCGGCCTAGTCGCCATCCCGCCGGGTCGTTACGGTCTCCCTGTGATCGCGGAGCGACCAAGTGTCCATATCCGGTTCCCCACGCCGGGAGCGAAGCGGAACCGGCATTCATGACCGTCGCCGAGCTGGACCTCGACCTCGACGTCTTCGCCGGGCCGTTCGACCTGCTGATGGCGGTCGTCCTGCGCGAGGAGGTCAGCCTGCTCGAGGTCGAGCTGGGCGAGATCGTCGTCGCCTACGTCGAGCACCTCGAGCGCGAGGAGGAGCTGGAGCTCGACGTCGCCACCGAGTTCCTCGTCCTGATCGCCTCGCTGCTGGAGCTGAAGTCGCGCTTGCTGCTGCCCGGGGAAGAGGAGGCGCTGGAGGACGTCAGCCCCGAGGAGGCGGTCGAGGAGCTGGTTGCGCGGCTGCTCGAGTACCGTCGCTACCGCGATGCGGCAGCGACGCTGGAGCGCCGCTTCGAGGCGGCGCGCGGCTACCTGTATCGCTCGGCGCC
Source organism: Solirubrobacterales bacterium (assembly GCA_021154855.1). GTDB lineage: Bacteria > Actinomycetota > Thermoleophilia > Solirubrobacterales > 70-9 > VRUE01. The sequence goes on along the minus strand of JAJKHV010000042.1, from coordinate 5,866 downwards.
GCTGCCACCCGACCTGCGCAAGGTCGCGCTCGACGCCGCAACCGCCGTCTATGACCCGGAGCGTCTCGGCGCCGCCCTCGGCGACCTGCTGGCCGTCCCGCCGGAGCTGAACCTGGACCACATCCGCCCGACCGTCTCGCTGGAAAAGCGCCTGCGCGCCTTGCGCGACGCCCTCCGCGGTCGCTCCAGCATCGACTTCGACGAGCAGTTCGGCGGCGAGGACCGGCTGACCCAGGCGGTGACGCTCTTCGCCCTGCTCGACCTCTACCGCAAAGGCGAGGCCACCTGGGAGCAGTCCGAACCGTTCGGGCCGATCGAGATCCGCAAGCGGGAGATGCCGGCGTGAGCGACCTCTCCCGCACGGTCGAAGCGCTGCTCTTCCTCTCGCCGCAGCCGGTCAGCGCCCGCGACCTGGCCGAGGCGACCGAGGCGACCGAGGGCCAGGTCGAGGAGGCGATCGGGCTTTTGCGTGACGACCTTGCCGAGGGCAAGCGCGGCGTCGTCCTTCGCGAGGTCGCCGGCGGCTTCTCGCTCGCCAGCGACCCTGCCAGCGAGGCCGCGGCCCGACGCCTGCTCGCCAAGCCGCGCACTCCACCGCTGACACAAGCTCAAGCTGAGACGCTCGCCATCGTCGCCTACCTGCAGCCGGTCACCCGACCCGAGGTGGCGCGCATCCGCGGCGTCACCTCCGAGTCCGCGGTGCAGACGCTCGCGGAGCGGGGACTCATCGAGGAGTCTGGCCGCTCCCAGTTCGGCGCAGCCATCTTCAAGACGACTGAGCTGTTCGAGCGCCTCTTTGGGCTCTCCGGACTGGAGCAGCTGCCGGATCCGTCGAAGTTCGATCCCACTCCTGAGGACGAGCGTGAGCTGCGTGAGCGCCTGCTCAAGGCCGGGGAACAGAGATCCGAGCCGTGAGGCGGAGGCCCCGTCGGAGCAACGGGTCCGGAAGGGGCCGGGGAGGGTCCCGCCGGAGCAACAGCGGGGAGGCTCCGTCGGGGCCCTCCCCGGCCCCTCCATCGCCGTGAGGCTCGCCAAGTTCCTCGCTCATGGGGGAGTTGCTTCTCGGCGCAAAGCTGAGGTGATCATCGGTAAGGGTCGGGTCACGGTGGGTGGCAAGGTGGTCATCGATCCGGCGCGCGATGTAAGCGATGCCGATGAAGTCCGAGTCGATGGGAGCTTGGTTGGGACTGAGGCGCTGGAGGTTTGGGCGGTCAACAAGCCTGCGGGGGTGGTCTCTACGGCGCGGGAGCCTGGTAGCCGTCCGGCCGTGGTTGGGCTGGTCGATTCGGGGGCGCGGCTCTATCCGGTTGGGCGGCTTGACGTGGATTCGACCGGGTTGCTGCTGCTGACGAATGACGGGGCGCTCGCCAATCGCTTGACTCATCCCCGTTACGGGGTCGCCAAGGCCTACAGGGCCGAATTGCGCCGGCCGCCATCTGACGCCGACCTGCGCAAACTCGCAAGCGGGGTCGAGCTCGAGGATGGGATGACTGCGCCGGCTGAGCTGCGGCGGTTGGGAGAGCGGGAGATCGAGCTGGTTCTGCGCGAGGGACGCAACCGGCAGGTGCGTCGGATGGCCGAAGCGGTCGGCAATCGCGTCGTCTCGCTGCGCCGCGTGCGCTTCGGCTCGATCGAGCTGGGTTCGCTCGCCCAAGGGCAGGCGCGGCGGCTCAGCGAGGTTGAGATCGCTCGGCTCTGGGAAGATTCAGAGCAATGAGCGAGGAGCGACTGTTCGCGGTCCGTGGCGCCGTCCAGGCCGAGGCCAATGAGGCGGAGGCGATCGTCGGGGCGACGGAGATGTTGATGCGGGAGCTGCTCGACCGCAACACCCTCAGTGCCGAGGCGATGGTCAGCTGCCTCTTCACGACCACCGGTGACCTCGACGCCGAGTTCCCGGCCGTCGCCGCGCGCCGACTCGGGCTCGACGCGGTGCCGCTGATCTGCGCCCGCGAGATCGACGTCCCCGGCGCGATGCCGCAGGTGATCCGGGCGATGGTCCACTACTACGCGCCGATAGGTCACAAGCCCGCCCACGTCTATTTAGGAGCGACGCAAGAGTTGCGCGCTGACCTCCACGCCGCCCAGTAGCGGCGTGTGCACGCCTGGCAGCGGCGGACGCTGCGCGCTGCGGCGTCCTCAGTCGGCCAAATAGCGCTGCTATTCGGCCTCCCTGCGTCCTTGCCCCGCTTGGTCTGGGCGCCGCTACCAGGTATCGGGCAAACTCCTTGAGATGAGCGTCACCTTCGCTGAGAAGCTTGCCCGCATGCCGGGCTACCAGGCTGGCGTGCCCACCGGGCAGGCACCTGAGGCAATCGCCTCGGGTGGCATCGCCCAGCTCGCATCCAACGAGTCGCCCTTTCCGCCGTACCCAAAGGTGGTCGAGGCAATCGCCGCCGCCGCCGGCGCGATGAACCGCTACCCCGACCCCGACGCCACCCTGCTTCGGCGCCGCATCGCCGAGCGCTACGAGACCGAGCCCGCCCGGGTCGCCGTCGGCAATGGCTCCTGCGAGATTCTGCTCGCCGCCGCCGAGGCGCTCTGCGAGCCGGGCGCCGAGATCCTCTACTCGTGGCCGGCCTTCTCGATGTATCCGTACCTCCCGGCGCTGACCGGGGCGCGCGAGGTCCGGGTGCCGCTGGGCGAGGGTGACGTCCACGACCTCGACGCGATGGCGGCCGAGGTCACCGCGGCGACCCAGCTCGTCCTCGTCTGCAATCCCAACAACCCGACCGGGACCCACATTCCCGCCACCGAGGTCGCCGCCTTCTGCGAGCGTCTGCCCGGGCACGTAACAGTGATCCTCGACGAGGCCTACGTCGAGTTCCAGACCCACGACGATCCCGACGCGACCGTCGACCTGCTCGCCGATCTGGCCAACCTCGTCGTCCTGCGCACCTTCAGCAAGATCTACGGCCTGGCCGGGCTGCGCGTCGGCTACGCCCTCGGCTCGCCCAAGTTCCGCGCCGCGATCGACGCTGTGCGCCAGCCCTTCAGCGTCAACGCCCTCGCCCAGGCGGCGGGCGCCGAGGCGATCCTGCATCAGGACGACGTCACGCGACGGGTCGAGAGCACGATCGTCGAGCGGATCCGGGTCGAGGACGGACTGAGCGAGCTCGGCATGGCCACCTCCGACACCCACGCCAACTTCTCCTGGATCGACCTCGGCGAGGCCGAGGAGGCCGCCGTCGTCGCCGGCCTGGCCGAGCGCCAGATCGCGGTGCGACCGGGTACTCCGCTCGGCGATCCCGGCCACATCCGCGTCTCCTATGGCACTGCCGAGGAGAACCGCCGCTTCCTCGCCGGCCTCGGCGAAATCCTCGACTAACGCCCTTCTGCCTGCTACAAAGTCAGGGAAGGTGAAGCAATCCACTGACACGACGAGCGTCCCCCGCGCCGCTGGCGCTGCCCTCGTCCCTGTCCGCTTCTCCTATTTCTGGCGATTTAGCTAGGCGTCCGGCCTCGCGGCTCCTGCCGCAATCGATAAGCAACTGGCCGGGCGTCGGACTGACTCGCCTCGTTTCGCTGCGGGCGCTGCGACGAGGAAACCGGAAGTAGGCTTGTAAACGTGGAGGACGGTGAAGGCAAAATGATGATCGGGATGCAGGGCGAGACGCGGGACCGGGTTCGGGACCAGCGGATCGAACGGATCGAGGAGCTGGTTTCGCCGGCGAAGCTGCTCGAGGAACTGCCGCTCGGCGAGGAGCGGGGCAAAGCCGTGGTCTGCGGTCGCGGCGAAGTCGGCAACGTGCTGGATGGAACCGACGACCGGGTGCTGGTGGTGGTCGGGCCCTGCAGCGTTCACGACCCGGCCGCGGCGCTCGACTACGCGGGCCGGCTGGCCGAACTCTCACGCGACCTGAGCCGCGACCTGCTGATCGCGATGCGGGTCTACTTCGAGAAGCCACGCACGACGACCGGCTGGAAGGGCCTGATCAACGACCCGCACCTCGATGACTCCGGCGACGTCAACACCGGCCTGCGCATGGCCCGGCAGTTGCTGCTCGAGGTTCTCGACCTCGGCCTCGCGGTCGGGACTGAGTTCCTCGACCCGATCACCCCCCAGTACATCGCCGATGCCGTTGCCTGGGGCGCGATCGGCGCCCGCACGACCGAGAGCCAGACCCACCGCCAGCTCGGCTCCGGCCTCTCGATGCCGGTCGGCTTCAAGAACCGCACCGACGGCGACGTCCAGGTCGCGGTCGATGCGGTTCGCGCCGCCGCGGCCCCGCACGCCTTCGCCGGGATCGACGACAACGGAGCGCCGGCAATCCTCTACACGACCGGCAACCCCGACGGCCACGTGATCCTGCGCGGCGGCAGGGGCGCGCCCAACCACGACGCCGACGGCATCGGCGAGGCGCTCGCCCGACTGCGCGGCGCCGGCTTGCCGGAGCGGCTCGTGGTCGACGCCTCGCATGACAACAGCGGCAAGGACCCCGCCAGGCAGATGCTTGCCGCCGGTCAGATCGCCGACCAGGTTGCTGACGGCAACGCGGCAATCGTCGGCGTGATGCTGGAGTCCTTCCTGGTTGAGGGGCGCCAGGACCTGGGCCAGCGCTCCGATCTGGTCTACGGCCAGTCGATCACCGATGCCTGTCTGGACTGGGATACGACGGTCTCGGTGCTGGGACAGCTCGGCGACGCGGTGCGGGCGCGGCGCGGCGAATGAGGCTCGCGGTTCTCGGCGTCGGCCTGATCGGCGGCTCGATCGGGCTCGCCGCCCGGCGCCGCCTTGGGGCCGAGGTGATCGGCTTCGATCCCGGCCCCACGACCCTCGCGCGGGCGATCGAAGCGGGAGCGATCGATATCGCCGCCGCCTCGGTTGGCGAGGCCTGCGAGGGCGCAGAGGTCGTCTTCTGCGCCGCCCCCGTCGCCGGCCTTGCCGACTTGACCGCGGCGGTCCTCGAGTCCTGCGGCCCGGATACCGTCGTCAGCGACGTCGGCTCGACCAAGCGCGACATCGTTGCCGCGCTCGGCGCCGACGAGCGCTTCATCGGTGGTCACCCGCTCGCAGGGGCGGAGACCTCCGGCGTCGAGAATGCCCGCGAGGACCTCTTCGAGGGGGCCCGCTGGTACCTGACGCCGAAATCGGAGCGCTCCAGCGGCCTGCTCTACGACCGTCTGCAGCGGACCATCGCCGGGCTGGGCGCGCGGGTCCAGGCGATCGACCCCGAGGCCCACGACCGCCTGATGGCGACGGTCAGCCACCTGCCCCACGTCGTCGCCAACGTCCTCGTCGGCCAGGCCGCCGAGGAGCTGACCCGCGACTCCGAGCGGATGCCCGAGGTCGGGCCGAGCTTTCGCGACACGACCCGCGTCGCCGGCGCCAACCCGGCGATCTGGGGCGACATCTTCGCGAGCAATCGCGAGGCAGTGGCCGAGGCGGTCGACGCGGTTGCGATGCGCCTGCGCGACGCCGCCGAGTTGATCCGCGCGGGCGAGCGCGACGCGGTCGCCGAGTGGCATGCAGGCGCCGCCGCCGACCGCCGCCGCCTGCTCGAGGCCGAGCTCAGCGGCGGGCCGCTTCGCGAGCTGCGCGTCGTCGTGGCCAATCGCCCCGGCACGATCGCCGAGCTCGCCCTTGCCCTCGGCGAGGCCGGGGTCAACATCGAGGACATGGCGCTCTACCCGACCCCCGACATGACCTCTGGCGCCGTCTCGCTCTGGGTCTCCGGCGACGATCAGGCGGCCCGTGCAATGGCCCTCGTGCGGGAGCTCGGGCACACGGTCAGCGCCGTCGCCGACGGCGGCGAGTGACGACGAGGCTGGCCAAAATCCCTCGCGCAGGCTGGATTTCGGACAGACTCTGACGATGACAACCCGCTTCGACCCGACCGGCCCGCTGCGTGGCGCCCTGCGCCCGCCG
>JAJKHV010000041.1 GCA_021154855.1 Solirubrobacterales bacterium | reverse complement strand
CCTCTTTTCCGGCATCGGGGGATTCGAGCTCGGCTTCGAGCGGGCGGGGATGCAGGTCTCCTGGCAAGTCGAGCAGGACGCCTACTGCCGGGCAGTCCTCGCCCGGCACTTCCCGGACGCCGTCCGATTCGAGGACGTGCGCGAGGTCGGCGCCCGTGAGCTCGACCCCGTCGATCTCATCTGCGGCGGCTTCCCCTGCCAGGACCTCAGCAGCGCCGGCAGAGGAGCCGGGATCGACGGCGCCCGCTCGGGTCTTTGGTCCGAGTTCGCCCGGATCGTTCGCGAGCTTCGACCCGGCTACGTCGTCGTGGAGAACGTCCCGGCCCTCCTCACCGGGAGGGGCAAGCGATGGGACCGAGGCCCGATCGGACGAGTTCTCGGCGACCTGGCCGAAGCACGGTATGACGCGGAGTGGGCGTGCCTGTCGGCTAGAGAGTTCGGGGCACCACACCTGCGAAAGCGGGTCTGGATCGTGGCCTACCCCGCACGGGATGCCGAAGCCGGGGCAGCGACGGAATCCGGGGCCGAGCGGCAACGAGCTCGGGCGGGCGGTCAACGAAGCCGAGCGGCGGACCTGGCCGACCCCGACGCGCAGCGACAGCAAGGGAGGGCCGGGGAACTCGGCCAGCCGACAGGGCGGCGACAACCTGAGGACCGCCGTGGCGCGGGAGGCGAGCTTCCCGACGCCGAAGGCTCAGGACGCGAAGCACGCGGCTCCGACCGACTGGGAGAAGACCCACCGGCCGAAGGATCTTCACGTCCGGGTTGGTGGAGCGCTGAACCCGCCGTGGGTCGAGTGGCTGATGGGGTTCCCCATCGGGTGGACCGCCTTGCCGCCCTCGGCAACGCCCTCGTCCCGCAGATCGCGGAGTGGATCGGGTGCCGCATCGTCGAATACGAGCGCGCCGCGCGAGGGGAGGCGGTGAGCTGATGCAGCCGGGTCGGATCATCGACCTCTTCGCCGGGGCCGGCGGCTGGGACGAGGGCCTGCGCGAGCTCGGCTACAGCGCGGTCGGAATCGAGGTAGATCGCTGGGCCTGTGCGACGGCGCGGGCGGCCGGGCACGAGCGGGTCGAATCGGATATTGCCGCCCTCGACCCGCAGGAGTTCGCGCCGGTCTGGGGACTGATCGGCTCGCCACCCTGCCAGGCGTACTCAACCGCCGGCAAGGGGCTCGGCCGGTTCGACAAGGAGCGGGTGATCGCCTGCGCCCACGAGCTCGCCGCCGGGCACGACACCCGCGCCGAGCACCTTGCCGCCTGTCGCGATCCGCGCTCGCTGCTCACCGTCGAGCCGCTTCGCTGGGCGGTGGCGCTGCGACCTCGTTGGGTCGCGCTGGAGCAGGTGCCGGGCGTCCTCGAGCTTTGGTCACTGTTCGCCGGCCTGCTCGCGAGCCACGGCTACGACGCGACCGCCGGGGTGCTGAGCGCGGAGCAGTTCGGCGTGCCGCAGACCCGCAAGCGGGCCTACCTGGTCGCCTCGCTCGACGGGCCGGCGCAGCTGCCCCTGCCGACCCATCGCTCCTACAACCCGCGCCGCCCCGACGAGATCCGCGAGGGGGAGGAGGGCTTGCTGCCGTGGGTAAGCATGGCCGACGCCCTCGACTGGGCGCGGGACGCCATCACCTTCACCAATAACCAGACCGCCAGCGGTAGCCGCCCCCAGGGCCTCAGTCGCCCGGCGAGGTGCCCGGCCCGAACGATCGACTCGGCCTCGGGGTCGTGGACGGTCGAGCGCTGCCCGAAAGGGGACGAGCGCGATGGCTGACCGCCCGCCGGAGTGGACGACGAAGAGGCCGGCGACGACCGTGCTCTCGACGCCGCGAATCTCCCCTCCCTCAGCGCGGGACCGCGACCCGAACTGGCGGCCCGGAGACAAGTGGCCCTCGCAGTTCAAGAACGCGGTTCGGGTCAGCACCGAGGAGGCCGCGGCCCTGCAGGGCTTCCGCCCGGACTACCCGTGGCAGGGGTCGCGGACGCGCTGCTTCCTTCAGATCGGCAACGCTGTCTGCCCGCCGGTTGCCCGGCTCGTCGTCGCGGCCGCCGCCCGTCACAGCCTCGGCCGGAAGGAGCCCGGACGGTGAGCGCAATCGGGTTCGCTCTGCGCTTCGTTCTGTACTTCGCTCTGCGCTTCGTCCTGCACTTCGTTCCGCGACCGGAGGGCCGGCGCTCAAGGCCGCTTGCGGACTGGCATCGGGCCGAGCGCGACTCGCTGACTTCTATAGCCCCGCAGGGGGTCCGAACGTGAGTGAGTCGAACCGGCGGGACGCAGTCCCGCTCGCTCTCCTCGCGGTAGCTATTGCCGCTCTGTTCGTCGCCGCCAGCCTCCGTCAATGGCTGGTAGCGCTCCGCGAGCTTGCGGGACACCCCGCTGCCATCAGCCTCGCCGGGGCTCTGCTGATCTTCGCCTGTGTGGTGCTCGTCGCGCGGCTCGTTGTCACTCGCCGGGCTCTCGATCACCGCGTGGCGATGCTCGCGGTCCCCGCCGACTCCTTCGATCCCTCACCTGATTCCGTCGTCCACTTCGCCTCCGGCCTTAGCCGATCACGGCGAGCGCTTCGCGGCCTGCTCGACGCCCCGGCGAGCGCGGTCCGGCTGAGGCTCGACGCCGACCCCGCCGGGAAGCTCCGCTACGCGGTCGAGGTGCCCGAGCGGGCGCGGGGCGCTCTGCGCGCGGCGATGGCCGCCTATGAGGGCGTCGAGCTTCGGGCCGTCCCCGAGCCGCCCGCCGAGCCCGAGGCGGCGGAGGTCGTCCGCGCCGAGCTGGTCCTAGCGAGGGCGAGCAGCGAGCCGCTGCGCGCGGCCGGCCTCGACCCCGATCCGCTCGCGGGGCTGGCTCGCGCGATCGACACCCTCGACCCGGCCGGCGGCGACGCGGCGACGATCTGCGTCGACCTGCTGCCGGTCACGCCGGGGAAGCGACGCCGGCTGCGGCGGCGCCTGCTTCGCCGCGCCCGGCACCACCAGCCCTCACCGTCGCCGGGAGACGAGCTCGCCGGCCTCCTGGGGGGCGGCGGTCGCCGTCGCGGCGGCGCGCCTCCGGCCGAGCTTGTGGAGCGGTGGGTGGGCCGCCAGGCGCTGGCCCGAAAGCTCGGCACCGCCGAGCCGTTTTTCGAGATGCAGATCCTGATCCGGGTCGCCTCCCCGGTGCCCGGCCGGGCGAAGGCGCAGCTCGCCGGACTGCTCGCCGCCTTTGACGCCTTCGCGGGGGAGAACCACCTGCGCGTCTCGGGCCTGCGCATCCCCGGCGTCGCCTTCCTCGGATCGGACCTGCCCGGACGCCGCCGCCAGTTCGACCGGCGCTTCGCCACCGGCCTGTTCCGCCCGGCGCGGCGGCGGGTCGTGATGACGAGCGAGATCGCCGGCCTGATGAAGCCGCCGAGCAAGCGATGCTCGGCGGCGAATGTCCTGCGCTCCGGTGGGGCGGTGCCGCCGCCGCCGCGAGAGCTGCCGACCTTCGACGGCCAGGCGGGGCTACTGCCGCTCGGCAAGGTCGAGACCGAGACGGGGGAGCGGATGGTCGGCGTCCCCCTGCGCGACACCTTTTTCTTCTACATGGCCGGCCGCAGCCGGTTCGGGAAGACGGAGACGGCGATCGGCCAGTTCCTGCACATCGCCCGCTCGGGTCACGGCTGCCTGTTTCTCGATCCTCACCTCGACGCGCTCGAACGGATCAAGGGCTACCTGACCGAGGAAGGGCTGCGCGAGCGGGTCGTGGAAGTCAATCTCGCCGACCCCGACCGCCAGCCGGCCTGGAACCTGTTCGCCGTCGCCGGCCGCTCGCCGAGGCGGGCCACCGGCCAGGTCGATGCCGTGGTCGATGCCTTCGCCTCGGCTCTGCGCTGGGACGAGGTCAACGCCCGCGCGCTCAACCTGACCACGCAGGCGGCGCAGGCGCTGGTCGACCTCGCCCGTCAGCTTCCTGCCGAGCTGGCCCCGACGATCTTCGAAATCCCCGTCCTGCTGAGCGACGACGAGTGGCGGGCGGCAGTGCTGCCACATGTCTCGCCGCCGGTGCGCCAGTTCTTTGAGGAACGCTTCCCGCGCCTCGCGCCCGAGGCGATCACCCCGGTCACGAACCTGATCGACCGCCTGCGGGCGGCGCCGACCTCGGCTGCCCTGCTCGGCAACCCCCTCGCGACCTATGACATTCGCGCGGCGATGGACCGGGGGCAGATTGTCCTCGTCTGCCCCGGCTCGGGCTCGGGCCGCGACCGGCTGATCGCCAACTTCTTCGTCTTCGACGCACTGCACGGCGCGAAGTCCAGGGCCGATGTTCCGCCCGAGCGGCGCCGCGAGTTCTACGCCTGGCTGGACGAGGTCCAGATATACGACGGGGCATCCTCGGGGACGCTGGCGGCGCTGCTGGAGCAGGTCGCGAAGTTCGGGGTGCGGGCGCTGCTGCTGAACCAGAACCCCGAGCGGCTGACCGCCGCGACCCGCGACGCGGTCACCACCAACCGCTCCCACCTGGTGACGACGGCACTGAACGCGAAAGGCTCCGGGCTGCTCGCCCGCGAGCTCGGCGGCGAGGTGGCGCCCGAGACGATCGGGCAGCTACCCCGTTTCCACAGCCTCGCCTCCGTCACCCTCGACGGTGAGATCAGCCGGCCGTTCCGGCTGGCGGGCGCCCCGGTCGAGGAGCTGTTTCCCGATGCCTGCCACCCCGAGGCCCTGGGGCTGCTCGACTCCGCGATCGACCAGGGCATCGGGCGCAGTTCCGTTGCCGAAACGCTTGCCCGCCTCGACCGCCATCCGGCGGAAATCCTCGGGCACCTGCTCAGCCGGCAGAGCAAGGGCGGGCAGCACACCGGCGGCCGGCAGACCCTCGACACCAGAGCGTCGCAGTGAGCGCCGCCGAGCGAAGCCTGCCGCGACTCGGGCCGACTGCGGTGACGGTGCTCGAAAGCCTCAATCAGCATCGGCTGCTCTCGACCCGCCAGATTCACGCGCTGCACATGCCGCAGGCCTCGCTGCGGTGGGCTCAGAACCTGACCGCGCGCCTGCGGGCGATCGGGCTCGCCGCATCGACGCCGTTGCCGGGGGGATTGCGGCTCTGGCACCTGACCCCCGAGGGCGTCCGCGTCGTGGAGACGATCCCGAGCCGTGCCGAGACCCGCCACAAGGTGATCGGCCCCGAGCAGGCGGCCGGCCCCCTGCAGGAGCACACGATCGCCGTCAACGATGTCGGACTCGCCTTCGTCCGGGCCGCGCGCGAGCGCGGCGACGAGTGTGGCCCGTTCGACTGGCTCCACGAGGTGGCCCACTCGCTGGGCCCGCCGCCCGGAAGACGGACCTCCGAGCAGTTGATCGCGGACGCGGTCCTCACCTACCAAGCAGAGCGCGGCGGGTCGGCCGGCATCGACTACCGCTTCATCGAGCTCGACCGCGCCAATCGCTCGGCCGCCGATCTAGCCCGGCGCCTCGGTCGCTACGCGCGGCTGTACCGGCGCACGATCCCGGCTCAGGCGGGGCGCGGGGCGGTCACCCTGTGGTCGCGGCTCTACCCGGTCTTCCCGACCGTGCTGGTCGTGCTCGCCGGGCGGCGCAGGGACCGGCTTGAGGATCGCCGCCGGACGGTGCTCGCGCTGTGCCGTCAGGACCCCGACCTCTCCGAGACGCCGGAGGTCGAGGTCTCGATCTGCCTGCTGGGCGAACTCGCCGATCGCGGGCCGTTCGCTCCGATCTGCCGCACCTCCGCCGAGCCCGGCAAGCCGGTCGACTGGCTGGGGGAGGAGGTCCGCTGATGGCCGGGTCGCGGGCTGCCGGCGAGCGTCCCCCGTCGTTCGGGCTGCCGATGCTGCGGGCTGACGAGCGCTTCGTGGATGCGCTGGCCGCCAGCGTCGCCGAGCAGGTCGCCGACCGCCTCCAAGGCGCGGCTGAGGGCGACGGCTACTTGAACCCCGAGGCCGCCGGCCGCTACATCAGCGTCTCGCGCAGGCGCGTCCACGAACTGACCAGCACCGGCCTGCTGGAGCCGGACGGCTACGACGGGCGCACGCCTCTCTATCGGCGCCGGACGCTTGACGACTACGTGATGAAGGCGGGGGAGAGAGCGTGATCCCGATCCGCCGAATAACCCATGACCATTGGGATTGCGAGGCTCGGGGACAGGCTGAGAGGTCGCATCATCCTGTTAACGTTTTGTCCGACAACGCAAATGGGGCGGCGCCGCCGAAACGGCCCGCCCCCGGCTCACGAGGTGATAGCTCATGAGCGTTTCTCAGGATACGACTGTCCGTGCAGATAGTCAGGGCTGCGGCGACAAGCGGCGGCTAGTCAAGACCAAAACGCCCGGCGTCTACAAGCGCGTCGATGGCGAAGGCAACATCATCGGCTACGTCGCCGTAATCGAAGTGGCCGGCAAGCAGCGCAAGCGAAGCGCCCGCACCTACGGCGCGGCGCGTCGGATCAAGCGCGAGAGCGACACCGACCGCGATCGCGGCGAGCTCCAGGAGCCGACGGCGATCGCCTTTCGTGCCTTTCTCGATGAGTGGGTCGAGCGCTATCGCGGCCAGGGTCGTCGCGGTTTCCGCGAGAACACCCGCGACGAATACCGGCGGCTTATCGCCAACTACGCCCATCTGTTCTTCTCGTCCAAGTTGAAGCTGATCGACGTGACCACGTTCAAGCTCGCCCGATTCGTGGATTGGCTGGCCGACGAGGACGAGCAGGGCAAGCGTCTCAGCGATTCGACCATCGCCAACATCGTGATCCCGCTACGCGCGGCGCTGACGATGGCGAACCGCGAGGGTCTGATCCGGCACAACCCCTCCCAGGGGCTTGCGCTGCCTCACCGCGAGGACATCGAGGAGGGCGAAGACGAAGGCGAGATCAAGGTGTTCAGCCGAGAGCAGCTTGCGGCGGTCCTGGCGATGGCACCGGAGAGCTACAAGCTGCTGTTCGAGGTGTTGGCGACGACCGGCCTGCGGATCAGCGAGGGCATGGCGCTCCAGCGCCTCCACTTTCAGATCGACGGCTCGACTCCCGAGGTCTGCGTCCGGCGCGCGCTCGTCCGCGGGCGAGTCGAGCCGCCGAAGACGAAGTACGGCAGGCGCGAGGTGCGGCTGCCCGACTCGCTCGTCTACAGACTGCGCGCGCACTTCGCCGCGCAGTCCGATCAGGACTCGACCGCGCTCGTCTTCACGAACAGGTCGGGCAACGT
>JAJKHV010000040.1 GCA_021154855.1 Solirubrobacterales bacterium | reverse complement strand
GGAGGCGATCGTCTCGAGGAGGGCTGCTGGCTCTGAGGTGAGCAGGATCAGGTGGACGTAGGCGGGGGGCTCCTCGAGGGTCTTGAGCAGCGCGTTCTGGCTCTCGTCGCGCATCTGCTCTGCCGCCTCGACCACGAACACGCGCTTCTCAGCTTCGAAAGGCCGGTAAGAGGCGGCGCGGATGACCCGCTCGCGGACCTCCTCGACCATGTGCTGTGCACCGCGCGGCCGCAGCCAAACGAGATCCGGATGTGGGGAAGGGTCCAGTAGAGCTCGGCGGCGAGCGTCATCGGGGTCTGCAGCACCGACAGCCAGAATCTCCGCGGCAAACGCCCGCGCGACCAAGCTCTTCCCAGCTCCTCGTGGCCCACGAAACAGGTAGGCATGGCTTGGCTGCGAGGCCAGCGCCGCGGTCAGCGCAACCCGCGCCCGCGGCTGATGCTCAGTGCTCTGCTCAATGGCGGCGTTGGTCACCAGGCTGAGCCTAGACGCCCGTCCCTCATCCGGACGACCGAACCGCCTCGATCACCCGCTCGTGGACCTCCTCGACGGTTCCGCTGGCGTCAACCACGACGACGCGGTCGGAGGCGATCTGGGCGATCTCCTCGTAGGCCTCGGCGACGGCGCGCTGCAGGTCGAGTCCCTCGGACTCGAAGCGATCTTTGCCGTCGGCGCGACCCAGACCGACCTCTGGATCGACGCGCAGCAGCACGGTGACGTCGGGCCAGAGGCCGTCGATCACGGTGTCGGTCAGGGAAAGCACGTGGCTGGTGCCTAGCTCACGCGCTCCGCCCTGGTAGGCGACGCTGGAATCAGCGAAGCGATCGGCAACCACGTGCGTGCCCGCCTCGAGGGCCGGCCGGATCACCCGACTGACCAGGTCGGCGCGGGCGGCGGAGAAGAGCAGCAGCTCGGCGAAGGGGTCGATCTCGAGCGAGGGATCGGCGAGCAGCTCGCGGATCCGCTCCGCGGCGCTGGTCCCCCCCGGCTCGCGGATCAGCAGCGTCTCAGAGCCGAGAGCCGCGGCGAGCAGCTTCGCCTGCGTGCTCTTGCCGGAACCGTCGATGCCCTCGAGAGAAATGAACACGTCGACCCCCGCTCCGCTGGTCGCTATCCGCCGTACAGGGCGATAAAGCGCACCGGCAAGCCTTATTTGGCCGCGGCCTTGGCGCGTTTGCGGCCGCGCGTGGCGGTGTCGGCTTTGGAGGCCGCCTTCACCCTCGTCTTCTTCGCCGGCGCCTTGTCCTCGTCGCCCTCGGGCAGCGGCTGCTTTGCCATCGCTTCTTTGGCTGCTTTCGCGGCTTCGCGCTCGGCGCGGCGTTTCTTCATCTCCTGCATCGACTCGCAGTCGTCGTTGAGGCAGAGGTTCCAGGGGCGGCCGCGGAAGGGTTGGACTTTCAGCCGCGGCGTCTCGCCGCACACCGAGCAGCGTTCTTCGAGTTTGAAGACGTCGCCGCGCTGGGGCAGCGGGAAGGTCTGGTCGCAGGACTCGGGATCGTCGAGGGTCCAACCGGAGCAGCCGACAAAACGCTTGCCCGACTTCTTCGCCCGGATCACGCGCAGCATGTGGGGTGAGCCGTCCTCCTTCTTGCGCCCAGCTTCTTCGCAGACCTTGCAGGGACCGAGGATGCGGTCCTCGTCCATCCCCTTCCAGACGACTTTGGCGAGGTCTTCGCGGCTCTTGTCGATTTCGGTCCAGGTCGTGTGGAGCAGTTCGCGGCTGTCGCCGACGACGCCGTCCTTGGTCATCTCGCCGGCGGCGATCTGATCCATCTCGGACTCGAGCTGGGCGGTCATCTCCGGCGTCGCCATCGCGGGGACGTATTTCTTGAAGGCCTCGTACATCGCGATCCCGGTCTCGGTTGGGATCGGGGGGTTGCTGTAGACGTAGCCGCGGTCGAAGAGCTTCTTGATGATGTCGGCGCGAGTCGCCTTGGTGCCGAGGCCGCGCTCCTCCATCATCTCGACCAGCTTCGCCTGCGAGATGCGGCCCGGCGGCTGGGTCTCCTTGTCGACGATCCAAGGCTCGCCGTCAAGCGGCAGGCTCTGTCCCTCCTGCAGCGCCGGGATCTCCTCGTCGGAGGAGCGGGCATAGGTGTAGATGCCGGCGAAGCCGGGGTCGACGACGACCGAGCCGCGCACGAAGTAGGTCTGCGAGCCGGCCTCGATGTCGGCCCGGGTCGACTCGGTGATCATCGGTGGGCTGAAGGTGGCGAGGAAGCGGCGCACGACGAGTTCGTAGACGCGCTTCTTGGGGCCGTCACCGAGAGCGCCCGGGTGGATCGCCTGGGTCGGGTAGATCGGCGGGTGGTCGGTCGTCTCTTTTTTACCCCGGGTCGGCTTCAGCTCGCCATCCAGTAGGCCGGCGGCGGCGGAGAACTCCTTGACCCGGACCAGCGAGCTGACCAGCTCGCGCAGCGGCAGCGAGACCGGGTAGACCGTGTTGTCCGTACGCGGATAGGAGATGAAGCCGTCCATGTAGAGATCCTCGGCGAGCCGCATTGCGCTCGAAGGCGTGATGCCGAGGCGGCTGGAGGCGTCGGTCGTGAAGGCGGTCGTGTTGTACGGCGTCGGCGGCTTGCGCGTGTTCTTGCGCGCCGTCACCGACTTGACCGTGCCGGGGGCCGCGGTGCCCGCAAGCGCCGCGTCGGCCTCCGCCTTCTCCCAGAACTTGTCGGTCTCGTGATGGGCCTCGAAGCTGCCGTCCGGGTGCTCGAACTTGGCGAACAGTTCCCAGAAAGGTTTGGCGACGTGGGCGCGGCGCTCCATCTCGCGCTCGACGATCAAACCGAGGGTCGGGCTCTGGACGCGGCCGACCGAGAGGAAGTTGGAGCCGAAGCGGCGGGTGCTAAGCGAGACGGCGCGGGTCAGGGTCGCGCCCCAGAGCAGGTCGATGTCCTGGCGGGCGGCGCCGGCGTTGGCGAGCGGGTAGGAGAGCTCGTCGAGCTCCGAGAAGGCGCGCTCGATCTCTTCTTTGGTCAGAGCCGAGTAACGGGCGCGCTTGACCTGCAGCGTGCCAGCCTTGGTTTCCTCGCGATTGCCGAGGGCCGGGTTGGCGTCGAGCATCTCCTCGAGCGCCTCGAGGCCGATCAGCTCGCCCTCGCGGTCGAAGTCGGTCGCGATCACGAGCTCGTCGGCTTCTTTGGCGACTTTGCGAATCGCTTTGACGACGTTCTTGTCGGTCGGCTCCTTGATCAGCTCGGCGTCGATCAGGTCGTGCAGGTCGGTTTTCTGCCAGTTCGAGTAGCCCTCGGGAAAGGCCGGGCCGAGCACGTGGCCCTTCAGCCCGATCGTCCTCTGATCCTCGCCGTTCTCGTCGGTCCAGGTGTAGAAGGGGACTTTGAAAGTTTTGTCGCTGGTCGCGCTGCCCTTGCTGAGGAAGGTCGCGATCTTCTCGGCGCTGTTGTTCTTCTCGGTGACGATGAGGCGCATGGGGCGGCGAGGGTAGCAGGGGCGCTTGCTGACCCCTTACGGCCGAAAAGTCGGCCATGCTCCACATATAGGTTCACGGCCTCTCGATATATAGGTCCGTCGGCAGCCAAACGAGGACGCAATGTCCGTAGGATCGCGACCTCAGTGAAGGCTCTTGTCACAGGCGGCGCAGGATTCATCGGCTCTAACCTGAGCGACGTCCTGCTCGCCCAGGGAGACGAGGTGATCGTCATCGACGACCTCTCGACCGGCCGGCGGGAAAACCTCGAGCCCGGCCTGGCGGCCGGCGCCAAGCTGGTCGAGGCCGACATCCGCGACCGCGCTGCGTTGGAGCAGCTGGCCGCCGCCGAGAAGCCCGAGGTCATCTTCCACTTGGCCGCTCAGATCGACGTGCGCAAGTCGATTGCCGACCCGGCCTTCGACGCATCGATCAACGTCGGCGGCACCGCCAACGTGCTCGAGGCCGCGCGCGCGGCGGGCTCGCGCCGCATCGTCTTCAGCTCGACCGGAGGGGCGATCTACGGCGAGGGCGCGGGACAGGAGCTGCCGCTGGCGGAGGATGCCCCGCTGGCGCCGGAGGCGCCCTACGGCCAGAGCAAGTTCGCCGGCGAGGGCTACCTGGCGCTCTACGAACGGCTCTACGGTCTCTCGACGATTCCGCTTCGACTCGGCAACGTCTACGGCCCGCGCCAGGACCCGCTTGGCGAGGCGGGCGTGATCGCGATCTTCTGCGGCAAGCTGCGGGCGGGCGAGCGCCCGACCGTCTTCGGCGACGGCAAGCAGACCCGCGACTACATATATGTAGGGGACGTGGTGGCGGCGATGCTGAGCGCCGCGGATTCAGAGACAACCGGACCGATCAACATCGGCACCGGGATCGAGACCGACGTGCTGGAGCTGGTCAGTGCTCTAGGCGAGCTTGGCGGAAACGAGGGCTTCGAGCCCGAGATGGCGCCCCCGCGCACCGGCGAGGTGCAGCGGATCTCGATCGACCCAGCCCGCGCCGGACGCGAGCTGGGCTGGGTGCCGCAGATGGCTCTCGCAGAGGGTTTGCGCCGGACTCTTGCCTCGATATAAGCGTCGCAAAATGGGGTGCAACGCTTTGTCCCCCTGGTAGGGGTACAAAACGTTGCACCCGGGCGGCTTTGGATGATCACTAGGCTTGGGGGCATGCCCGCTCAGGCTTATGCCGGCAAGGAGTGCGTCTGCCAGTTGCGCAAGGGGATCTGCGACCAGTCCTGCGTGCGCGACATGCTGGAGACGCCCTTCTACATCGCCTGCCTGAAGCTGAAGGGACGGCGCTGCGTGGTGGTCGGCGGCGGCGATATAGGACTGGAGAAGGTCGAGGGACTGCTGGCCTGCGATGCCGACGTGACCCTGGTCGCGCCGGTCGCGCATCCGCAGCTGGAGGAGCTCGCCGCCGAGGGCTCGATCGAGTGGGAGAAGCGTGCCTACGCGGGGGCCGGCGATCTCGAGGGCGTCTTCATGGTGATCGCCTCAACCGACGACACCGAGGTCAACATCAAGGTCTACGACGACGCCGAGAGGCGGGCGATGCTGGTCAACATCGTCGACGTGCCACCGCTGTGCAACTTCATCCTGCCGGCGATCGTGCGCAGCGGGCCACTTGCCATTGCGATCTCCACCGCCGGCGCCTCCCCCGCCCTCGCGAAGCGGATGAAGCGCGAGATCTCCGAGCTCTTCGGCGAAGAGTACCACCGCATCGCAGTGATCCTCAACGACGCCCGCGGCTGGGCGAAGGGGACGCTGCCGACCTACCAGGACCGCAAGGAGTTCTTCGAGGGGATAGTCAACGGCGACCCCGACCCGGTCGAGCTGATCCGTGACGACCGCGAGATCGAGCTGCTCGCCATGATCGAGGCAGCCAAAGAGCGCGCCGCTGCGGCGCTGGCCTGAGCCTGGCGACTTATACGTCCATTTGACGCATAAGTCGCCAGTCAACTCGCGCAGGCGGAGCCGCGCACGCTGTCGAGCGTCTGGCGCAGCTCGTTGGCCTGAGCAACGCTGAGGTTCGCCGAGAAGGCGACCTCCAGCTCGGCGATCACTGCGGGGCGCATCTCGGCGAGCAGATCGCGGCCGCCGGGGGTCAGCGTCGCGTAGCTGACCCGGCGGTCCGTCTCGCAAAAGGTCCGCTCCAGCAGTCCGGCCTTGACCAAGCGGTCGACCAACTTGGTCAGGCCGCCGCGGGTGATCACCAGCGCCTCGGCAAGGTCGCCCATCCTCATCTGTTCCTGCGGCGCCTCGGCGACAGTGGCGAGCACCTCGTACCAGGGCAGCGGCGGGAAGTCGGCGGCGGAGAGCATCTCCTGGAGGCGCTGCACGATCGCGGCGTGCGTGCGAGTCAATGCCCCCCAGGCGTCGCCGTGGGCGCTCCTTGCGTGATCGCCTCCGCCCCGCGACCTCTCAGCGGAGACGATGTCGTCCAGTGCTTTGCCTGCTGTCGCTTGCTCCACGCCTGGATGATCGCAGATGAATGTTGTCCAAGCAATAGTTGTAACTACAACTGTTTTTGCTAAGATGGTTTCTACGTCAACCATTGAAACGGCAACAACTATTGGAAGGACTAAGGCAATGAGCACGGAGACCCTCAACCAGCAGATCCCAGCGGGTGCCTACGCGGTCGACCCGGTCCACTCGTCGATCACCTTTGCGATCACCCACAACGGCGTCGCCACCTTCCGCAGTGGCTTCGGTACCTACGACGCCCGGCTCAGCGGCGGCGAGGCGCCGCGGCTCGAGGGCACGGTCGACATCGCCAGCATCGATATCGAGGACGAGCAGCTGAAGGGCCACCTGCTCTCTCCGGACTTCTTCGACGCACAGCACCACCCCCGGCTTCGTTTCGAGTCCAGCGAGTTGAGCGTCGAGGACGACGGCTCGGTCCGTCTGCGCGGCGAGCTCGAGATCCACGGCGAGGTTCGCGAGGTCGAGGCCAGCGGCAAGTTCGGCCAGCTCGGCGCCGACCTCGCCGGCAATGCCCGCGTCGGGATTTCGCTCGCCGCAGCGGTCGACCGACGCAGCTTCGGGCTCGACTGGAACGCCGAGCTGCCCAGCGGCGGCGAGGTTCTCGACTACGAGGTCAGCATCGCGGTCGAGCTGGAGCTGGTCAAGGAGGCCGAGTAACGATGCGGGTCCTGGGCATATCTGGAAGCCTGCGCCGGGACTCGCTGAACAGCGCCCTCCTGCGGGCCGCCGCCGAGCGGCTGCCCGCGGGGGCGGAGCTGGTCGAGTTCGACCGCCTGCGCGAGGTGCCGCCCTACGACGAGGACGTCGAAGCCGAGGCGACGCCCGAGGTGGTCACGGCCCTGCGCGATGCGGTGCGGAGTGCCGACGCGATCCTGATCGCTACCCCCGAGTACAACCACTCGATCCCCGGCCAGCTCAAGAACGCGCTCGACTGGGTCTCCCGCCCCGCCGGCAAGAGCGCACTCAACGGCAAGCCGGCGGCGGCGATCGGCGCCTCGACCGGCATGTTCGGCGCGGTCTGGGCCCAGGCCGAGCTGCGCAAGGTGCTCGGCGCGATGGGCGGCCGCGTGATCGAGACCGAGCTGGCAGTCGGCCACGCCAAGGAGCTGCTGGCGCGCAACCACCTCGAGCTCGCCCCGCAGCAGTCCGAGCAGCTCGAGGGGCTACTCGCCGAGCTGGTCGCCGC
>JAJKHV010000039.1 GCA_021154855.1 Solirubrobacterales bacterium | reverse complement strand
TCGAGTCCTCCATCGCCGAGTCGCCGCCGCCGATCACGAGCACTTTCTGGTCTTTGAAGAAAGCCCCGTCGCAGACTCCGCAGGTGGAGACGCCGCAGCCGCTCAGCTCGATCTCTCCGGGGATGCCGAGCCGTCGCGGCTCCGCTCCCATCGCCAAGATCACCGTTTTGGCCAGGTGCTCCTCGTCGCCGAGGTAGACCTTCTGCACGCCACCGTCGGAGAGCTCAACCCGATCGACGTCATCGCTGACGAAGCGCGTCCCGAAGCGCTCGGCCTGGGCGCGGAACTGGGTCATCATCTCCGGCCCCATGATCCCCTCGGGGTAGCCCGGGTAGTTCTCGACGTCGGTCGTGTTCTGCAGCTGGCCGCCCCACTGAAAGCCCTCGAATACAAGCGGCTCGAGGTTGGCGCGCGCTGTGTAGAGCGCCGCCGTATAGCCGGCTGGCCCACCGCCGATGATGATCACGTTCTCGACCTTCTTAGCCTCTGTCATCTCCGCCTCGAGTCTAGTGGCATTGCCAATACTTCACTTTGTATAGTAGCGCCCGTTGGGGACAATGGATCAGTTTGCGGCCGGCTCCAAGCCGCGCTCCGGGCTCGGTCGCCGATCGATCGGGAGGCCCCTTTCTTCCCAATGCTGCACCGTGACGCGGAGCTGGAAGAAGGCGGCGACGCCGAACGGAATCGGCATCCAGAAGGCGATCAGGCGGTAGACCAGGACCGCCGGGAAGACGGTGTCCTCGGGAATGCCGAAGAGGACGAAGGCGCCGATCATCCCGGCGTCAACCGCTCCCACCCCGGCCGGAGCGAAGGGAATCAGATTGGCGACCATGCCGAGGAAGAAGCCCTGGACGACCACGGCCAGCGGCACGTGGACCCCGAAAGCGTGGAAGGAGGCCCAGAGAATGCCGATGTTGGCCGCCCAGAACCCCGCTGCGCCGAGCACCGCCAGGCCGCCTTGGCGCGGATGCGCGAAGAGGCTGATCGCGAAGCGGAATCCCTCGGCGAAGACCGCTGGGACCCTGGCGATGTTCTTTGCCATCGCCCGGCCGCGATCGCCGTGGACGAAGCGGGCGACCCGAGGCCCGAGGTCAGGTGGGACGAGAGCAAACAGCAGCCCAAGCGCGAGGAGCAAACCGGCGACCCCGGCCGGCACGATCGTCAGCTCGATCGAGTCCTTGCCGTGCAGTACCCCTGTCCGCAAGAGAACGCCGAAGAGGATCAGCGCGAGCGGATAGAAGGCGTAGTGCAGGGTGAGGAAGGCGACCATCCGCCGGGCCACTTCGTGTCGTTGCATGCCGGCCTTGCGCAAGGCCCAGAAGGTGAGCACGATCCCCCCTGCCCCAGCCGCCGAAAAGAGCAGCGTCGCGGCCAGCCCGGCCATGTTGATCTCGTAGGTCTCCATCCAGCGCAAACGCAGCGCATCGCCGCCGACCACAGCCTTGAAGAGGGCGATGTAGGCGGCGAAGGCGACGATGTTGAAGCCGATCGCGACGACTATCCAGATCGGGTTGGCGTCGTCGAGCTTGCCGAGCGCGTTGCTGAGGCCAACGAGCTTGGGGAAGACAAAGTAGATGCCGACCAACAGCGCGAAGACCACGATCCCGGTCTGGATCAATCGCCGTCGCGTGAAGATCGGCAGTTCAGCGGCATGGCCGCCGTTCGCCGAATCCTCTGGAGACACCTCAGAGAAGCTACCCGGCGGCGAGGCGCTCCAAGCGCCGCAGGCCGTCGGTCACCGCATGAACGGCCGGCTCGGCCAGGGGCTCTCCGCGCCGCACGGCCGCCACCAGGCCAGCCCCGGCGAGCAGGTCGGCGACGTAATGCTCGCCCAGATAGACGAGGGCAAAGCCAAGCGTCAGCGAGTAGGCGCAGCCCACCGCGCCCTCGACCGGTCCCGCCTCCGCGAGCGAGATCGCCGCCATCGCCGAGGTGGCGAAGTGAAGCGAGGGCATCGCGGCCCAGGGGTTGCCGCCGAGTACCGCGTACATCTTCGGCCAGGCCGATCGCCAGGTGTCTTCGCCGACGCCGATCATGATCCGCTCGACCTTCTCGCCGGTCAGCCCCTGCTCCGAGGCCCACCACGGCGGCGCGGTCGGCACGGCGAAATAGCCGATGCAGCCAAAGTCGAAGACGGCCGCCATCTGCCGCGCGGCCCGCGGAAATCGCTCAGGATGGCGCAGCAGGATCCAGGTCAGAGCGAGGTAAGGCTCGAAGAACCAGACCCAGTGCGCCCAGGTGAGGATGCGGTTGACCGTGCCGACGCGACTGAGACGCGCCATCCCCTTCTGAAGTCGGACGTTGGGCAGCCGGCCGAGGCCGATCGCCCGGTCGATCACGATTGGGTAGCGGCTGCGCAAGCGGCTCTGCAAGCGCTCCGGATCGTCGTAAGGAAGCTCGTGGACCATGATGAACGCCCACATCTGCATCGCGTAAAGCGCGACGTCGCGCTTGCGGGTGCGGGGGTGGAGAACGGCGATCGCAAGCGGTCCGGCCGCGCAGGCGGCGACGGTCAGCGGGGCCGGTACCCGCAGCCGCTTGCGCAACAGCGGCACGGCCACCGCGGCGGCGACGACGGTGGCTGCTCCGGCCCGCACTGCCAAGCGAAGCGCCGGGGATGGCCGCGAGCGCGCCTTCATCAGGTCGGCGAGTATAGGTCGGCGGCCGGGCATGGGGGCGGCGGCGCGCCGCCCGGCGTGATTAGAATGGCCGCGCTTTGGCGCCCCACTCTCCTGGCACCGACCAGATCGACACCCTGCTTTGGATCGGCTTCGTCGTCGCGGCGATCGCCATCGTCGCGATCAACGGCGCGCTGATCTACGCCGTGCGGCGTTATCGGGGCGCGCGAGACACCGATCCGCGCCAGGTTCGCGGCGGCCGGCGCACCCAATTCCGGGTCGGCGCCCTGCTCTCGCTCTTCGCCATGGCGGTCCTCATCGTCAGCCTCGTCTACACCGAGAAGGCCCGCGAGACTCCCACGACCGGGTCGGCGGGCCTCGCCTCGGCCCGCTCCGAGCCGCTGCGGATCGAGGCGACCGGCCAGCAGTGGCTGTGGCGCTACGACTATCCCAACGCCGCCTTCTCCTACTACAAGCTCGTCGTGCCGGTCGACACCACGATCGAACTGGGCCTGGTCTCCACCGACGTGATTCACACCTGGGACGTTCCGCAGCTCGCCGCCAAGCGCGACGCCGTCCCCGGCAAGACCAACCACGTGGTCTTCCGCGCCGACGAGGAAGGCGCCTACGACGGCCAATCGGCAACCTTCTCCGGCCAGGCCTACGCCGCGATGCGAACCGAGGTTGACGTGGTCTCGCCGCAGGAATACAAAGATTTCATCGCCGAACAGAAGGCCGGAATCCAGGCCGCCCAGGACCGCGTCGTGGGTCTGATCAAAGAGGGAGAAGTGCCATGAGCGCTGCTCGCCCCGAGGTCGTCGCCGACGGCTTCTCCCGCCGCCGCCCGCGCTGGGTGGAGCTCGTGACCAGCGCCGACCACAAGGACGTCGGTCGAGTCATGATCGTCGCCGCGCTGGGCTTCCTCTTCATCGCCCTGGTCGAGTTCGTGCTGATGCGGCTGCAGCTCGCGGTCCCAGAGAACTCACTGCTCAGCCCGGTCACCTTCAACCGCATGCTCTCGCTCTACGGAGCGACGGCGATCTTCATCTTCGCGATCCCGCTAGCGCTGGGCTTCTTCTACTACCTGGCGCCGTTGCAGATCGGCGCCAGGGGCACGGCGCTGCCGCGCCTCGGCCAGCTCGGCCTTTGGCTCTACATTGCGGGGGCGACCGTCCTCTACGCGGGCTTCCTCTTCACCCCGTCCGAGGCGGGGGTCAACCCACTCGCGCCGCTCTCCGAGCTCGCCTTCCTGCCCAACAACGGGGTCGACGCCTGGGCTGCGGCGACCGGCCTTGCCACGCTCGGCTTCGTCCTGATTGCGATCAATTTGGTGGCGACGATGCGCAAGATGCGCGCCCCCGGCATGGCCTGGCGGCGGTTGCCGGTCTTCGCCTGGTCAGCTGCGATCGGCTCCTGGCTGTTGCTCATGATCGGGCCGGTGATGCTTGCGGCGATCACGATGCTGCTGATCGACCGCAATTTCGACGGCATCTTCTTTGCCGATGGCTCCGGCGGCGCACCCCTCCTCTGGGAGCACATGAGCTGGATCTTCTTCACCGGCGCCTACATGTTGATTCTGATCACCGCACTCGGCGCGATCGCGGAAATCGTCCCCGTTTTCTCCGGCAAGCCGCTCTTCAACCGTGGCGCCGTGATCGGCTCGCTGCTGGCGATCGCCGTGATCGGCACGCTCGCCTGGATGCAGAACATGATGACCGCGCCGATCGGGATCGGCTGGATGTACTTCGCGATGATCATGTCGCTGGCGCTGATCGTCCCCTTCGGCCTAATCCTCTTCAACTTGATCGCGACGATGGTCGGCGGCGCCCTGCACATGCGCGCCCCGCTGCTCTTCGCCGTCGGGGCGATCTCGATGATCTCGATCGGCATCACGGCCGAGATGGTGCACTCGATGGTCGCCGTCTCCTGGCGCCTGCACAACACCATGGACGCGACGGCGGCCACCCACTTCGCCCTTGTCGGCGGCAGCATCTTCGGCGGCTTCGCCGCCCTGCATTACTGGTTCCCGAAGATGACCGGCCGCACGATGGGCGAGACGCTGGCGCGCTTCTCCTTTTGGACGATGGTGACCGGCACCCTGCTCACCTTCGTGCCGCTTTTTTTCGCCGGCGCCGATCACGGCCAGGTCGTCGACGCTTACAAGTTCTTCGACGGCACGGGAGTCAATGCGGAGAACCTGATCGCGACGGTTGGCGCCTTCGTGCTTGCGATCGGCATCTTGCTCACCCTGGCCAACGGCATGCTCAGCCGCACCGGCGGCGCACGGGCCGGCCACGACCAGTGGGGCGGCGACTCGCTCGAGTGGTTCGCGCTTTCGCCGCCGGAGCCGCACAACTTCGACGTTCTGCCTGACGTGCGCAGCGACCGTCCAATGCGCGATATCCGCGCAGCGATCGCCAACCGCAGCCGCCGCGCCGAACGAGCCGCACGCGAGACTCAGCCGGTAGCCTGAGCGCAGTGAGTGCGGAGCGACTAAGCGTGCATCTCTGGTTTTGCGCGCAGAAGCGGAGCGCGAGCAGTTGTCATGAGCGGCGCTGAAACCGCCGTCGTCGCGCAACGTCCCGTTGCGCTGACGGTGCTGCGGGACTACATCTCGATGACCAAGCCGACGGTGCAGTCGTTGCTGCTGTTGACGACGGTGACGACGATGTACGTCGCCGGCGACCCCTCGCTCAGCCTCGTCTTCCTGACCTGCCTCGGCGGTGCCCTCTCGGCCGGTGGCGCGGGGGCGATCAACCATGCGGTCGACCGCGATATCGACCGGATCATGAGCCGCACCGCCGACCGTCCGGTCGCCAGTGGCCGAGTCTCGCCGCGTGCCGCGGTCGCTTTCGGCACTCTGCTCGGCTGCGCTTCCTTCACCCTGCTGGCGCTCACGGTAAATCCGCTGGCAGCGGCCCTCTCGATATCCGGTCTCTTCGGCTACGTCTTCGTCTACACCCTCTGGCTCAAGCGTGCGACGCCGCAGAACATCGTGATTGGCGGCGCGGCCGGCGCGGTGCCGCCGCTGGTGGCCTGGGCCGCGGTGACGGGTGGGCTCAGCGGCACTGCCTTCTACCTCTTCGCGATCGTCTTCTTCTGGACGCCGCCCCACTTCTGGGCGCTCTCCCTGCTGATGAAGGACGACTACGCCAAGGCCGGTATCCCGATGCTGCCGGTTGTCCGCGGCGAGGATGAGACCCGCCGCCAGATCCTTCTCTACACCGTGCTGCTCTACGCCGTGACGCAGCTGCCCTTTTGCGCCGGCGGCTTCGGGGTCGAGTACCTGATCGCCTCGATGACCCTCGGCGCCGGCTTCATCTACTGCGCCGTGCGACTGCTGCGCAGCGCCGAGCGCCGCTGGGCCCTTCGCACCTATCTCTACTCGCTCGCCTACCTCGCATTGCTCTTCGTGGCAATGCCGCTCGACCGGTTCTTCTAGTAGAAATCCGGGCGTGGACCGCGAGACCGCAAGAGCGAACATGGGTGCCGGCCTGCTTGCCGCCGGCATCGCCGCCTCTGTCTTTGCCCTCTGCTTCATAGCGGCGATGCTCTACATCGCCTCATGAGCCCTGAGCCCCGCCACATCCCCGAGCCCGGCGAGCTGGTTTACCGACCGCGCTCCTCCTGGGCGCCGGCGATCCTCGCATTCGCCCTGGCCCTGACCGTCTGCGGCATCTTCGCCGAGGGCTTCATGGTTCGCGGCTGGATCTACTCGATCATCGGCGGCATCGTCGCCCTCTTCGCCTTTCGCAGCATCGTGCGAGCTGCAATCGCCGACTACCGCGGCCTGCCCCGCAAGCAGCACGCCCGCGGCGCTGTCCTGCCGGTCGAACAGATCTCTTCGCCTGCACCGTAGGCCCATCCCGGTAGGGATAGACCCTACGCTCAGTCCGGGGTCATCCCCGACGTAGCTCCGTCGGAAGTCCAGACGCGGATGATGTCTCGCATCGAAAGCACGCCGACCAGCTCAGGGCCGTCGTAGACGACGAGATGGCGGATGCCGCGGCGCGACATCTCCGCCGCGGCCCGCTCGAGACTCCAGTCCGGCGAGGCGGTGATCACGCTGTCGCTCATGTGGTCGGCGACGCGCTCCGCGTCGGGATCCTCACCGGCTCCGACCGAGACGAGGACGTCCCGCTCGGTGAGGATGGCGGGCACCGGTGTCTCGTCGTCGCCGACAAGTGCCGCGCCGATGCCCTTCTCCGCCATCATCGCCGCTGCCTCGCGCAGCGTATGGCCGCGGCCGACGGTCAGAACCACCTCCGACATACCCTCCCGTACCTGCATCTGCCGTCACCCTTCGGTCGCTTGAGCTAGTGAGAATCGCCTCAAGCCTACCCAACCTCCGTGCCTGGACAAACCGCTTTCGTGGGGGCCGGGCATATAGACTCAGGCCCGCCCAAGCGCCGTATGTCCAAGCTGCCGACCTCCATCCGCCCCCTGCTCGTCCTCGCCGCGCTCGCGGCCGTTGCGCTGCCCGCCTCGGGCTGCGGCACGAGCAATGCAGACATCGCCCGCGGCCGCGTTCTCTTCATCAAGAAGTGCGGCGTCTGCCATCAGATGGCGGAGGCCGGCACGACCGCCCAGATTGGCCCGAACCTCGACGACGCCTTTGCCTCGGCACGAGCGGTCGGCGAGGACCGCGACACGGTCGAAGGAGTCGTCTCCGCTCAGATCGAGAGCCCGCGCCCAAGCACGGCGAACCCCGCGGTCTCGATGCCGCCGGACCTCGTCAGCGGTGAGGATCGCGACGACGTCGCCGCATACGTCGGCCTCTACGCCGGCGTCCCCGGCGCGGCGCCGCCGAAAGTACCGGGGGGGCCCGGCGCCCAAGTCTTCGCCAACAACGGCTGCGGCGGCTGCCACACGCTGTCGGCGGCCAAATCGGGTGGCGTGACAGGGCCCAACCTCGACGAAGTGCTTCCCGGACAAACGGCGGCAATGGTCCACGAATCGATCGTTGACCCGGACAAGAAACTCGCCAAAGGCTATCCGCCGAACGTGATGCCGGCCAGCTTCGAACAGACGCTCTCGCCGAAAGAACTGGAAGACTTGGTTCAGTACCTGCTCGAATCGACCTCGGGTGGCAAGGGTGGCTCGCAGAAGGGCACGGCCCAGGGGTCGGCAGGCCGTGCCAAGCCGTCCGGCGGCTGAGCCTTTACCAGGGGCCGCAGCGCGACCCCTGACATCATCCTGAGGCTCCCTTATCTATGCGCGATCGCCTCCGCATCACACCGCAGCTCTATGCCACCGTCGCGTTGGTCGCGCTGGGGGCGCTTTCGCTGATCGTGCTGACCGGCGCCGGCGTGCGCCTGACCGGCTCGGGCCTCGGCTGTCCGGACTGGCCCAAGTGCTACGGCCAGGCGGTGCCGCCGCTCGATACCCACGCGGTGATCGAGTTCGGCAACCGGGTCCTGACCGGCTTTGTTGGCTTCGCCGTGATCGCAGCAAGCATCCTCGCCTGGTTTCGCCGGCCCTTCCGCTGGCACCTCGCATTGTTCGGGGCGCTGCTGCCGCTCGGCGTGATCGGTCAAGCGATCCTCGGCGGCGAGGTGGTCAAGCATCACCTGGCACCCGGCCTGGTGATGAGCCACTTCATCCTCTCGATGCTGCTCCTCGACGCCTCCTTCGCGCTTGCCTGGTGCGCCCGCTACGAGCCCTGGGAGCGCCGCCGCTCCAACGACCGCCTCGGCGTCTGGGCCGTCCGCGCCCTGGTCCCGCTTGGCCAGTTGACGATCGCGGCCGGCACCGTCGCCACCGCCTCAGGGCCACATGCCGGAGCCCATGCCGGTCAGCTCGTGCGGCGCTTCGATTTCGAGGGCAGCGGGACGCTCGAATGGGTGGTGCAGCGCCACGCGCTCATCGCCACCGTCTTCGGCCTTGCCACGATTGGCGTCTGGTTCCTCCTGCGCCGCCCAGGCGGCGACAACCGTGCCGTCCAGCCCCTCACCGCGGTGATCGGCCTGCTCGCCCTACAGGGCGTCGTAGGAGGCGTGCAGTGGGCGCTCAAGCTGCCTTCGGAGATCGTTTGGGTCCACGTCGCCCTGGCGGTCACCACCTGGCTGGCGGTCCTGTGGGCCGTGGCCAGCGCTGGGCGCCTGGAGCCGCGAGCCGGCCAGTCGATATCGGATGGCAGGCAAAGCCGAGCCGAGAGGCCGGCGCCGGCCTTGACTCAGAGCTGAGTCGACCAGAGACAGAACGTTCACCTGACGCGGAGAACGCGCGGCTCCGCAAACCGATCCGTCACGAAACCGCACGGTCGGCAGCCAAGTCGACCACGACATGGCTGATCGGCAGGTCGATCTGCTCACGAGCACGGTCGACGACGCCGTGCTCGAGCCAGCGTGAGCGCTGCGGCGGGTGGGTCGAGATCACGATCTCGTCGGCCGGGAAAGCCTGCAGCG
Source organism: Solirubrobacterales bacterium (assembly GCA_021154855.1). Taxonomy (GTDB): domain Bacteria; phylum Actinomycetota; class Thermoleophilia; order Solirubrobacterales; family 70-9; genus VRUE01. The sequence goes on along the minus strand of JAJKHV010000039.1, from coordinate 6,830 downwards.
CGTCCTCGATCGCCATGTTCGGATCGGAATCGCCGATTTCCCCCTTGGCCTTCAGGCCCAATTCCCCTATTGCAATCAGCGACAGCTCCATTCGTTGCCGTGCTAGCTCGATCGCCTCGTCGACGTCCGAAGCCCAGTGCGCCGCCCGCGATGAGGCAAGCGCCGGGGTGATGACCAAAATCTCACTGTCGCGCCCTCGGCAGCGGTCGCGGATCTCATCCAGCAGCGGTTTGCCACCGACGGTCTCGTTGGCGACCACCAGTAGGCGGTACTTGCCGTCGCCACCCTGCGTGAGGGCGACGTCACGGGGAAGCGAGCCCCTTGCTCCGCGATAGGCAACTCCAACGCCGAAGCCGATCAGGGCCGCCGCCCAGACAACGCCGATCACCGGCCGAGTCAGCAGGGTCAGGACGATCACCGACACCGCCCCACCGCCGATGATCACCGCCCATCGAAACGCGTCGGCCTCAGACCTCAGCGGATTGTGCATGTCCTAGTTGTACTCCCAAACGGCCTTGAAAACCGAGCAGGTCGGGGGACACAGAGAGGAGGCAAGGTGAGCGCACTCGTTCGTGTGTGACCCGCAGACCGCCGACCAAGGACCACGAGATGCGCCGGCTTGCAGCGGCCGTGCCGCGCCTCTCCCCCGGCATCTTTAGACCAGCGTGTGCTGGAGGATGACGCCGACGATCCCGGCGACCGTCATCACATAGACGACGGTGAGCTTGCCGTGCCAGCGATTCAACGCCGCGAAGGCACCGAGCGCAATCAGGGCCGTGTACACGTCCGTAACGCTTGTTTCGAGAATCGTCACCGTAACCGCCGCGATCAGCCCGATCACCGCCGCCGCGACGCCGAGCAGGAAGGGGTGAAGGCGCTCGTTCTCGGAGACTGCGACGAGCTGGCGGTGGAGGAAGATCGGAAAGACGAAGGCGGGGAGGAAGATGCCGAGCGTCATCACCAAGGCACCGCCGAATCCTCCGGCGATATAGCCGACGAAGGTCGAGAAGATGATCAGCGGCGCTGGCAGGATGCCGCCCATCGCCAGGCCGTCGTTGAACTGCCCGCTGGTCAGCCAATGGTGATTTTCAACAGCGGCCTCGCGCAGGAAGGGGATCACGGTGTAGGCCCCGCCGAAGGTGAGCAGGCCCGCCTTCAGCCCCTCGAAGAAGATCGTCGCCGTCAGCGAGACCGCAATCGCCCCAGTGGCGACGGTGAGGAGCGCCATTGGCGTAATCGCGAAGCTGTTTGTCCGGTGGGCCCAGCGGCGCCCATTCGTCCACAGCTCGTAGGCGATGCCGCCACCGAGCAGGATCAAGGCGAAGGTGATCCCAGCCCACAGGGTCAGGGCGAAGCCGACGATCGCGATGATCGCCAGCGGCACGTCTGAGATGAACGATTTGCTGAGCCGGACCAGGGCGCGGGCGACCAGCGCCCCGACTGCGGCCGTCAGCCCGTAGAAGAGGCCGTGCAGGTGACCGGCAAGGTTGGCCTCGACGTAGAGGATCGAGAGGCCGAGCATGAGGATGAAGCCGGGAAGCATGAAGCCGAGACCAGCGAGGAAGCCGCCGAGCTTGCCACCGCGCAACCGGCCGAAGTAGACACAAAGCTCGTGCGCCTCCGGGCCGGGAAGGATCTGGTAGACGGCGAGCAGCTTCTTGAAGCTCCACTCCGAGATCCACATTTCTTCATCGACGCACTCGCGCTTGATCATCGCGATCTGCGCCGCTGGCCCGCCCCAAGCCAGGAGGCCGAACTTAAGGAAGCGCAAGAAGATCGAGCCGGGAGGATCCTGTGCCGAAGGCGAAAGGATCGGCTCCACGGCGCTTGCGTCGGTGGCGGCCATGGTTGGGGTAGCGGAGGCTAGTGGGAATGCGAGTGCGCGTGGCGGACCGTCCGCCAGGAATCCCGGGTGATCTTGAGGATGACGGCTGTGATCGCGAGGCCGATCAGCGGGTCCACTATCGGCAAGCCGACCGCGACGACGGCGGCGGTGGCAACCACGGCAAGGCTGACGTAGGAATCGGCGCGAGCGTGATTGCCGTCAGCTACCAGAGCCGGGCTATCGAGACGTTTGCCGGCGCGGGTTCGAATCTGAGCAGCGATCCAGTTCCCGCCGAAGCCGATCAGGCCAGCGGCGGCCAAAGCGAAAAGATGGGTCGGCGTCTGGGGATGGATCAGCCGCGAGATCGCCTCGACACCGGCAACGCAAGCTGAGATGAAGATCGTCGCCACCACGAATAGCCCCGCCCAACGCTCCGCCCGCGCCGAGCGCAACAGGAAGGCGGCGCCAAGCGGGATCGCGGTGCTGGCGTCACCGAAGTTGTGGATCAGGTCTGCGAGCAGGGCGATGCTGCCACTGGCGATGAAGATGGCCAACTGAGCCCCAGCCGCGAGCGCGAGGATGGCCAACGACAGGCCGACCGCCTGCAATCCCTCCCGTGAGCGTTTGATGCTGTCGTCGACCAGGCCGTGCGAATGGCCGTGGCCGCCGTGGTGATGATCGTCTTCGTGACCGCTGATGTGTTCGCAGGTGAGGGCTTGCCGTGTCATCGACGTTCGAGATTAATGCTCCGCCGAGCGCCCACGAACATCGCGCCAGCAAGGCGAGAACTAGTCTCACAATCGAACGCCTTGCAACGGACAATCGGCGGGCACGGCTTGATGTCATTTGCCTCTCACCTCCTCAAGGGAGTTGTGGGCAGGACTTGGCCTCGTCAGCCTCGCCAAATCCTGCCCCTCAACGTCAGCGGGTCTTGAGCAACGAAAGCAACGGAACGGTAGTTGGGCACGGCTTGATTGTCATGGAGCTTCCTCCCTTTCCTTTACCGGGAATTATTTTGATTAAAGGAAAAAGATTAAAGCAATTAGCACAATTTGATTGCTGACCGGCTAGCTTTCCAGGCCGATCTACTTGTCCAGACCTATCTGGATCCCTTTCAGTACCCAAACGTCTACAGAGAGGAGCGACCGCATGGCGGCGAAAAAAGGAGGCCAGCCCAAAGCCAGAAAGAAGAAGAGAGCAAAGAGAGCATGGGAGGCGGCGGGTCCAGCAGTGGACCAGCGCCTAATGAAGGCGCTCGGCCATCCTCTGCGGATAGGAATTCTAACCGTCCTCAACGACCGGATGGCGAGTCCCAATGAACTGTCGAAGCAACTCGAAGAGGGCTTGAGCCAGGTCAGCTACCACGTCAAAGTCCTCAAGGACTACGAAATGATCGAGATGGTCAGGACCGAGCCGCGCCGAGGGGCTGTGGAGCACTACTACAGGGCCGTCAGTGAAGTCTTCCTCCCCTCATGGCAGATGAAGCTGATGCCAAAGTCGGGGCAGCGCACCGCATACAGCAATGTCCTGATCGAACTTGAGCAGGACATGTGCACATCGCTCGAAACCGGCACGTTTGACAAGCGCGGCGATTGGGTCGTTGCTCGCGACCCCGGAGTCCTCGATAACCAAGGTCGCGAAGACGCAGAGGAGGAGGCGGCCGACTTCCTCAAGCGATACAAGGAGATCAAGGGCCAAGCCGCCAACCGGATCGCTAAAGGGGAAGGCGAACCCATCCCGACAACGGCGGCACTGTTGATCTTCGGCTCAGCCCGAAGCCAAAAACCGAAGGCCGCGAAGAAGCCTCGCAAACGCTGAGACGAGTACCGCTCAGGATTCCTGGTTAACAACCCGCAATTTGTTCATTGCCCACCTAGTATCGCCCGCGCATCGAGCGTCGTAGCTCACGGGAGCGGTCGTCAGCACGAAGGCTCCCCCGCGCGCGGGACGCTCGATGCATTGCTCGATGGACAGGAGGGCGGTGTTCTTCGCATGCGCCGCCCTCCTAAGAAACTTAGAGGGCGCTCGCGCGGCTGGCAGCGAGCTGACTGGCGCGCCAACTGGCGGACCAGTGACTACCTGATCTTAGAACTGCTCTATAAAGCCGTTTAGAGGATGTAAACCGTTGTGTAAACGATGATCCACATCACATCGACGAAGTGCCAGTAGATGCCCGGCACCTCGACGCCGAGATGGTCCTTGGCCTCGGGGCCGAAATGGCCGCGGAAAGCGCGGATCGTGGCGAAGCTGAGCAGCATCAGGCCGACGAAGACGTGGGCGCCGTGCAGGCCGGTGAGGCCGTAGAAGATCGAGCCAAAGGCGAGGTCACGGGCGCTGAAACCGAGGTGCACGTACTCGTTGATCTGGATGAACAGGAACGTCGCGCCAAGCAGCCAGGTCAGCACCAGCCCCAACTTCAAGCCTTTGCGATTGCCACGGCGGATCGACTCCAGGGCGTAGTGGATCGTAAAGCTCGAGGAAACCAGGATTGCCGTGTTCACACCCGCTACCGCGACCGGCAGTTCGTACGGGTGCGGCGGCCAGCTTGCCGGGTGAACAACGACGCGAAGGAAGAAGTAAGAGGCAAAGAAAGCGCCGAACAGCATCACCTCGGAGACGATGAAGAGCAAGATCCCCAGCGTCTGGCGATCCATGCGGGAGCTCTGGTTGGCCTCCGGCGGTCCGTGGTGCTCTTCTTCGTGCCGGTGACCGAGGGCAACGGTCGCGCTCTCCATCAGGACTCCCCTCCCCCGGCAACAGCGGCGGCGACGGCGGCCGCTGGGCGGCCTACCTCCAGATGCTCGACCTGCTTGTCGGTGATCTCACGGACTCTGCCGATCAGATCACCCTCGAGCCAGCGCGAGGTCTCCCCGGCGAAGGTAGAGATCAGCACCTCGTCGATCCGGTAGTGCGCGATCGCGTTCTGGACCGCGTGAAAGGGATCGGGACTCATCGGCTGGCCCGTCGCGTCGATATCGGCGCGGTAGAGCTCGGCCAAGGTGGCGGCTAGATCACGGACGATCTCGGTTTCGCTGACGGCCTCCGAACGCGGGCAGATGATCGTGTAGCGATGCGGATGCCCAGCGGCACGCTCTTTGAGCCGGCTGACCAAGTCCGGCGCCGCGACCGTCTTGGTGGCGACGACGAGGGTGTGGTTGACCTCCCAGCTGACCGAGTCATCTTCGATCCGCACCGGGATGTGGGTAACCGTGACATCCGGTTCAAAGTGACCTTCCGCCCAGACGACCAGATCCTTGCGGGTGAAGCCAAAGCGCGTCCCCGCTGCACAGGAGAGGAGCACCTCGCCTGGCTCGTGAGCTCGCACGGCGTCGTCTAGCGCCAGCGACGGCTCGGGATCCATCACCTCGCCGACCGATTCGATTCCGTACTCGGAGAGGATCGACATCGTCACCTCGACCCGCGCCCGGGCGGCGTCACGCAGCTCGCCTGAGTCGATCAGCTGGCCGACGGCCGGTTGGTTCTGGGGGGCGGCGACGGCGACGAAGGGCACCTCGGCGGCCCGCTCACGGACTGCCGCGAGCAGCTTGCGCCCGCCCGCCACCTCGTTGAGAAAGATGAGCAGCGGGCGCGGCTCCGGGGCCGCGCTCATGCGGAGCCAACCGTCGTCGGCTCGGGCTGTGGGACCTCCACCGATTCCCCGGCCATGATCGCGTGGCGCGCGCCTGGAACGCCGAACTCGTAAGGGCCGCCGACGACGCGGGGAATCTCATCGAAGTTGTAGATCGGCGGCGGCGAGGAGACCTGCCACTCGATCGAGTTCGCGCGCCATGGATTGGCCACGGCGCGCGGGCCATAGCGCCAGCTGACGACCATGTTGTAGAGGAAGACGAGTTGAATCGCGCCGAGCATGAAGGCGAAGCAGCTGATCAGCAGGTTCCAGTTGCCGAACTGCGAGGCGTAGTCGGCAACGCGGCGGGGCATCCCGTCCATGCCGATCCAATGCATCGGGATGAAGGTGCCCCAGGTCCCGACCAGCGTGCCCCAAAAGTGAATTCGGCCGAGTTTCTCGTCGTACATGCGCCCGGTGATCTTCGGGAACCAGTGGTAGATCCCGGCGAAGATCGTGAAGACAGAGCCGCCGAAGAGGACGAAGTGGATGTGGGCGACGATGAAGTACGTGTCGGAGACGTGGATGTCGATCGGCACCATGCCCAGCATCACGCCACTGATGCCCCCGATCGTGAAGGTGACGATGAAAGCGAGCGCGAAAAGCATCGCGGTCGAGTAGGTATGGATCTTGCCGAAATAGAGCGTTCCCAGCCAGGAAAAGATCTTGATCCCCGTCGGCACCGCGATCAACAGCGTGGTGATCATCATCGGCACCCGCAGCCAGCTGAACATCCCGGCGACGAACATGTGGTGGGCCCAGACCGTGTAGCTGAGCACGACGATGCCGATCAGCGCCAGCGCCATCAGCCTGTAGCCGAAGATCGGCTTACGGGCATGGGTCGAGATGACCTCGCTGATGATCCCGAAGCCGGGCAGCATCATGATGTAGACGGCCGGGTGCGAGTAGAACCAGAAGATGTGCTGGTAGCTGACCACGTCGCCGCCACCGAGGGGCTGGAAGAAGTTGGTGTGCAGGGCCCGGTCGAAGAGGACCATGAACTGGGCGCCGGCGATGAAGGGTGTCGCGGCGACGACCAAGAGTGAGGTCGAGAGGTTGGCCCAGACCAGCAGCGGCATGCGCCAGAAGGTCATTCCCGGCGCCCGCATGGAGACGATCGTGACGAGGAAGTTGAGCGCCGTCGCGATCGAGGAGGCCCCGGCGAACTGCACGCCCAGGTTGAAGAAGGACTGCCCCAGCGGGGCACCGGTGGAGAGCGGCGCGTAGCCGGTCCAGCCGGCGTCGAAGGCGCCGCCCGGCGCCAGGAAGCTCGCAAGCATCAGGACGCCGGCGGTCGGCAGCATCCAGAACGACAGCGCGTTCAGGCGTGGGAATGCCATGTCCGGTGCCCCGATCATCAGGGGCACCACGAAGTTC
>JAJKHV010000038.1 GCA_021154855.1 Solirubrobacterales bacterium | reverse complement strand
GTCGGAGGGCGCAACGAGCCTCGCCGAGGCGATGAGCGACCCGCCGGGGTCGTCTACGCCTTCAACCCGGACGGGAACCGTGACAAGAGCTTTGGGCGGGGTGGCAAGGTCGTCTTCTCGCAACGTGGGCGCAAGGCCTATTCGAGCCTGCACGACGTCGAGATCCTTGGCAGCGGCAAGATCCTCGTCGCCGGTTACCACAAGTACCGTCTCTTCCTCGCCCGCCTCCACCCCGACGGCGGCATCGACCGCCGCTTCGGCGAAGGAGGCGGCAGGGTGGTGATGGGCATACACAACAGCACCTGCTGCCCACCCGACGCATTGGCGGTCCAAGGCGATGGGCGAATCGTGGTGGCCGCCAACGGTGGGCCGTCTCATACGTCGCGCGTCTACCTGCTCCGTTTCCGCCGCAACGGGACCCTCGACCGCAGCTTCGGCAAGCGCGGGATCGAGGCCCCCTACCTGGCTTGGCGCCTTTCCAGGGTGAACGACATGGCCGTGCAGGCCAACGGCGGGATTCTCAGCGTCGGGCAGAGTGCCAAGAACCCGCTCGTCGGCGCCTATGCCGTCTTCCGCAACCTCCCCAACGGATCTCCCGACGAAAGCTTTGGAGAACATGGCCTGGAGGTGTTCCGGCACGGCGAATTCGGCAACGCCGGCGCGGCCTTGGCACTACCGGACGGCGCCGCCCTCACGGGCGGCAGCTTCTGGACTACCGATCCGAACACCGGCCAAAAGGCGACGACGCTGATGCTGGTCCGTTTTGCTTCTGACCGGGACTGAGGCCAGGTCCACGACGGTTCGGGTTTCCACAAGGACCGTCAGATTATGAGGCCGTACCAGGGACCCGCGAGGCTGCTGGGCACGGTTTCAAGCGGTTCTCAGGAGGTCGCGATCGGGCTGGAGTCGGCTGGGATCCGTGGGACTTCTCGCCCCATCTCTTGCTCATAAGCAAGGCAGCTCAGGATTGTGGATGTCGGAAACGTAGCGGCAGGAGCGCACGCCTAGGCGTGCTTGTAACCGCCCTTGTGGTGGGGCTGGCGCCAAAACCGTTGTGCTAATCTACAACCAGATGGTTGTAGATAGAAACTCGGTCCATGACGAGGAAGGGGCCTCCGACCTGCTGTTCCGGGCGCTCGCCGATCCGATCCGCCGCGACGTCCTCCGCCGCGCGCACGAGGGTCGGCTTTCGGTCTCGGCCCTGGCCCGCGAACACCCGATCAGCGTGACGGCGATGCAGAAGCACATCGCCGTGCTGGAGCGGGCCGAACTGGTGAGCAAGCACCGGATCGGTCGCGAGTCGATCGTCCACACCGAGACCGACGCCCTCGTACGTGCCCACGCCGCACTCGATCGTCTCGAGGCGGACTGGCGTGGCCGGATCGAGCGGATGGAGCAGATCCTCGAAACCGACAAAGGAGACAGCTGATGCCCGTCACCGACGTAGAGAAGGACATCGACGCACTGACGATGACGATCACGGCCGAGTTTGACGCCGACACCGAGCGACTCTGGGAGCTGTGGTCGGACCCGCGCCAGCTGGAGCGCTGGTGGAGCCCGCCGTCCCATTCGTCGACCTTCGTCGAGCACGAGCTCACGGTCGGCGCGCGCACCGCCTACTTCATGACCGGCCCGGACGGCGAGAAGCACCACGGCTGGTGGCGGATCGAGGAGGTCGAGCCACCCCACCGGCTGCGCCTCAAGGACGACGCCGTCGATGACGAGGGCAAGCCGGATGACGGAGGCCCCACCGCGATGACGGTGACGATCGCCGAAACCGATGGCATCGCGACGATGTCGATCCAAACCCACTTCGCCGACCGCGAGTCGATGGAACAGATGATCGAGATGGGGATGGAGCAAGGCATGACCGAAACGCTCAACCAGGTCGACCCTCTGCTTGGCGGCGCGAGGGCGTGACGAAGGGCCGAGCGAGGAAGCTCCCGGAAGCTGTCTCAACTCGAAGCGACGAAATAGCGGGCAGGATTCGAACCTGCGTCCGTCGGGTTACGAGGTGGCGAGTTAGAAGCGCGTCGTCGGTGCGCCAGGATGCCGCGCCGGCGGGCCGGCTTCCGGACGGCTCGCGCCCTGAAACTCCGGTCCGGAGAGTCACGACCACGTCCGGCGCCTCCCGGATCGGGCCAACGTTGGCCCGATCCGGGACAACCGGCGTGCATATCCTCGGCCGATGAGAGCTCCATCGACCCGCTCCGGGGTGGCTGCGATCCTCGCCGCGCTCACGCTGCTCCTGGCCGCCGCCTACGCCGGCGCGGCGCCTCCCGGCCGCCCCGACCCCCGCTTCGGCGACCACGGGGCCGTCGCCCGCGACTTCGGCACCGAAAGGACGGTCGGTAGGTCCCTCGCGGCCGTCGCCGGCCCGGATGGGACGACCCTGGTACTGCAACCAGGCCGGGCCGGAGTCGCGGTCGCCCGGTATCTGGCAGAGGGCGGGCTCGATCCGGGCTTCGGCGACGGAGGCGTCGCCCTCGACCCGCGCACCGACGCCGAGCTGGATGCCGAAGGGACGCTCGCCGTCGGACCGGGCGGCGAGATCACCGCCTCGACGTCCCAGGCGATCACCCGTTTCACGGCCGACGGTCACCTCGACAGAAGCTACGGCGAAGCGGGACGGGTGCCGCGAGGGAATCTGCCGATCGGCCTCGCGATGGCGGTGGCCGAGCCGGATGGGTCAACGATCGCTCTCTCCCAGTACCCCTTCAAGCCAACGTCCAGGCCGGGGATCATCGCCTATCGCTTCGGGCCGAACGGCAAGCTCGACCGCGGCTACGGCACCGACGGGCGGGCGTTCATTCCCCGGCCCAGCCAATGGGATCCGGTCGGGGCGGCTATGCCACAAGGAGACGGGTTGCTGATCGCCACGCCGGCGGTGCCACCCGGATCAAGCGAAAAAACCGTGTTTCTCACGCGTCTGGACGGTGACGGACAGCTCGACAGGAGCTTCGGAGACGGAGGCAGCACCTGGGTCGTCGGGCTGGAAGGACCGGCGAGCGGGGTCGCGACGGCCGGCGGCCCGCCCGGCAAGCCGACCGGGATCGTCCAGCAGCCCGGTGGCGCGATCGTCGTCGCCACCGGGACTAACGTCTTCCTGCGTTTCACCCCGGACGGGAAGCTCGACCCGACCTTTGGCGGGGGCGGGGTGGCTCGCGGTCCTGCGCCGGGAATCCGCCTCAACGCACTGGCGCAGTCGCCGGACGGGGCGCTCTTTGCCGCCGGAGCGACCCAGACCCGTGGGGAACCCGACGACTTCATCACCGAGAAGTTGACCGTCGACGGAGCGCCCGACGCGACCTTCGGAGCGGGCAAAGGCTTCGTCACCGCCGACCCCGACCCGAGGCTCAACCATGAAGCACGCGCCGTGGTCATCTCGGGCACCGGCCGGGTGATCCTGGCTGGTGAAGCGGTGCCGCCGGCCGGGAAGATCGAGCTCGAGGCCTTCGAAGCCAGCGGTGCGTCGGCCGCGGACTTCGGGGACCATGGCCTGGTGCGCGCTCGCACGGTGGCGGCCTCGGCCGATGCCGCCGACGGCCTGCTCGTGGACCGACACGGGGCGGTCACGGTCGCCGGCATGGTCTTCGGCCGTCCGGCGCTCGTCCGTTTCTCGCCTCGAGGACGGCTCGTGGGCTCCTTCGGGACGAGCGGCACCACGCTTTTCCCCCGCGTGGCTCGGGGCCGGGCAGAAGAAGCGGCCCCGAGCATCGCAGCCGGGCCCAATGGGAGCTATCTCTTCGGAGGCGGCCTGGGCGGCCCGTCGGGCGTCTTCCGGGTAGGCCACGAAGGGAGGATCGACCCGCGCTTCGGCAACGACGGGCGGGCGGCGGCAGCCCTCCGCCCGGCGCTCGGCATCGCAACGGCGGCCGACGGAAGAATCGTCGCGGCGGGCGATGGTCTCTCCTCCCCGCTCGTCCGCCTACAACCGGACGGCGCGCTCGACCGTTCCCTCAGGCGTCACGGCAAGATCCCTCCCGAGTCACCGATCCCGTCGGCACCCGATGACGAAGCGGGGTACTCGGCACCGGTGGCGGTGAGCCCCCACGGAAGGATCGCCGCGCTGACCGACCGGTGGCTCCCGGCCGAGCTCGATCGGTTCGGCCGCCCGCTCGCGGCCTTCGACGCGAAGCTCCGCCTGATGGCAAGCCGCCACCGCCTCCCGGACCGCATCGTCGATCTCAAGTTCGACGGAGGCAAGCTCCTCCTTTTCGGAGTCCGCGGCTACGGGCTTGCGATTGCCCGCCTGCTGCCCGACGGTCGGCCCGACCCCGACTTCGGTGATGGGGGCCTGCGCGCTCTGCGGGTCGGCGCCTCCCTGCGCCCCGGTCGCATCGCGGTCGAACCCGACGGCAAGATCGTCGTCGACGGTGTCAGCTTCGCATCCAGATTGGGGGATCCGTTCGAAGGTCAGCCGGGGCGGGCGGTGGTCGCCCGGCTCGACCCCGACGGCTCACTCGACCGCGGCTTCGCCTCAGGCGGGGTGTTCCGCGGGCGCCGGCCGACGGTCCTCCGGATGAGCGCGATCGCGCTAGGGCCGGGGTCGGTGACTGCGGGCGGCATCAGCGTCGCCCCCGAATCCGTGGACAGAAAGATGTTCCTTCTGCGGCTCCGTCGTTGACCGCCGATCCGGGTCCCCCGAGGAGATCGAAACGAGGAGCATCCTCCGGCTGTCGGTCTCCTCCAACCCGCTCTACGGCATCGCCCGTCAATGACCGACGCGCCGGCCGGCGAGCAACGCGAGGGCGTGAGGTAGAGCGGCGGCGATCGCTTCGGCGGACTCGGATATAGCGCGAGGGCTGCCGGGGAAGTTGACGATCAGGGTCGAGCCGCGGGTGCCGGCGACGCAGCGGGAGAGCATCCAGTTTGGAGTGTGGTCGCGGGCGGCCGCGCGAATCGCCTCGGCGATGCCGGGCGCCTCGCGCTCGAGCACCGCGCGGGTCGCCTCGGGGGTCAGGTCGGAGGGGGCAAGGCCCGTGCCACCGGTGCTCAGCACGAGGTCGCAGCCGGCCCCGTCGGCCCAGTGGCGCAGCCGCTCCTCGATTCGCTTGCGGTCGTCCGGGACGATCTCCCGGGCTACAACCTCCGCCCCGAGCGACTCGGCGAAGATCGAGAGCCGCTCGCCGCTCTCATCCGGGACAGCGGAGCCGTTCGCCCGCGAGCTGCTGACGGTGAGGATCGCGGCGCGCGGCCTGGCGACGGCCATCCCTCAGGCCTCCTCACTCGGGGGCAGCCGCCAGTCCGAGCGCCCGCCGGTCTTCTCCAGGAGGACGATCTCCTCGATCCGAACGC
>JAJKHV010000037.1 GCA_021154855.1 Solirubrobacterales bacterium | reverse complement strand
CATGAGCCGATTGCGATCGTCGGCATCGGCTGCCGTTACCCGGGTGGAGCGGACACTCCCGAGCAGCTCTGGGCCCTGGTGGAGAGCGGCGGCGACGCGATCTCGCCCTTCCCGGCGGATCGCGGCTGGGATCTGGAGCGCATCTATGACCCGGACCCCGACAACCCCGGCACGACCTATGTCCGCGAGGGCGGCTTCGTCGCCGCCGCTACCGACTTCGATCCGGCCTTTTTCGGGATCAGCCCCCGCGAAGCGCCGCTGATCGACCCGCAGCAGCGCCTCCTTCTGGAAGCCTCGTGGGAGGCGCTCGAAGGAGCCGGAATCGACCCGATCTCGCTGCGGGGAAGCCAGACCGGTGTCTTCGCCGGAGCGGGCTCCTCCGATTACTCGCAGGCGCTCGCGGCGGCGTCGCAGGGAGCCGGCGCGCTGATCGTCGGCGCCTCCTCCAGCGTCGTCTCGGGACGCGTCTCCTACAGCTTCGGTCTCGAGGGCCCGGCGATGACGATCGACACCGCCTGCTCCTCCTCGCTGGTCGCTATGCACCTTGCGATTCAGGCGCTGCGCGGAGGCGAGTGCCCGCTCGCACTTGCCGGCGGCGTGGCGGTGATGTGCACGCCGATGGGCCATCTCGACCTCAACGCCACGCGTGGACTCGCCGCGGACGGCCGCTGCAAGGCTTTCGCCGAGGGGGCCGATGGGACCGGCTTCTCCGAGGGGGTGGGGGTGCTGGTCCTCGAGCGCCTCTCCGATGCGGACCGCAACGGCCACGCGGTCCTTGCTCTGGTGCGCGGATCGGCGATCAACCAGGACGGCGCCTCCAACGGGCTCAGCGCTCCCAATGGGCCCTCGCAAGAGCGGGTCATCCGGCAGGCCCTTGCCAACGCGGGCCTGGCCGCGAGGGACATCGATCTGGTCGAGGCCCATGGCACCGGCACCCCGCTTGGCGATCCGATCGAGGCCGGCGCCCTGTTCGCCACCTATGGCCAGGGCCGCGAGCGGCCGCTGAAGCTCGGCTCGATCAAGTCGAACATCGGCCACACCGCCGCTGCGGCGGGCGTCGCCGGCGTGATCAAGACGGTCATGGCGATGCGGGCCGGGGTCCTGCCCAAGACGCTTTACGCCGAGCGCCCCTCCTCCCAGATCGATTGGTCGGCGGGTTCGATCGAGCTGCTTGCCGAGGCGCAGCCGTGGGAGGTCGGCGAGCGACCGCGCCGGGCTGCCGTCTCGTCGTTCGGGGTGAGCGGGACCAATGTTCATCTGGTCTTGGAGCAGGCGCCCGCGCCGGAGGGCAATGACGGCGGCGAGGCCGAAGCTGCCTGCCCCGAGGGCCAGGCGCTCCGGGGCCCCGTCCCAGTCGGCATCTCGGCCAAGTCGGAGGCTGCCCTCTGCGATGTCGCGGCGCGCCTCGTCACCCATCTGGAGGATCGGTCGGAGCTCGCCCCGCTCGACCTCGGCTTCTCTCTCGCCACGCGACGGCCGCGCTTCGAGCACCGTGCCGTGGCTCTGGCGGCGGATCGCGCTGAGCTGATCGCGCAGCTTTCGGCGCTCGCCCGGGGAGGCGATGCAGCGGCTGTCTGGCGCGGCGCTGTCCGCGGCGAGAGCCGCCCGGCCTTCCTCTTTGCCGGCTATGGCTCGCAGTGGGATGGGATGGCGGTTGAGCTGCTTGACTCCTCGCCGTTCTTTGCCGCGGAGGTGCGGCGCTGCCAGGAGGCGCTGGAGCCGTACATCGATTGGTCGGTCGAGAACGTCCTGCGCGGCATCGACGGCGCACCGGCGTTGAACGATCCCGATGTCGGCTCGCAGGTGCTCTTCGCGACCACCGTTTCGCTGGCCAGGCTCTGGCAAGCGTGTGGAGTCCACCCGGTGGCGGTAGCGGGGCACTCACAGGGCGAGGTGGTCGCCGCGCACATCGCCGGAGGCCTCTCGCTGGCCGATGCCGCTCGGGTGGCGGTGCTGAGAAACAGGGCTCTGCAGCGACTGGTCGGCCTGGGCGCGATGGCATCGGTGGCTCTGCCTGCCGCCGAGCTCGAGTCGCGCCTTCGTCGCCACGGTGCCGAGCTCGAGATCGCGGCGGTCAATGGCCCGTCGGCATCCGTCGTGACGGGCGAGATCGAAGCGCTCGACGAGCTGGTCGGCGAATGCAAGGCCGAAGGCGTTCGCGCCAAGAAGATTCCCGGCGCCGTAGCGGCCTCGCACTCGGCTCAAGTCGAGTCGCTGCGCGAGGAGCTGCTCGATTGCCTGGCGCCGATCTCGCCGCGCTCGGGAGAGATCCCGTTTCACTCCACGGTCACCGGCGAGCCGCTCGACACGGCCGGTCTTGACGCCGACTACTGGTTTCGCAATGCCCGCCAGACGGTGCTGCTCGAGCCGGTGGTGCGGGGATTGATCGGTCAAGGCGTCCAGGTGCTGCTCGAGGTCTCCCCGCACCCGGCCCTCGCCGTCGGCCTGCAGCAGACGGCAGATGGGACCCCTGGCGGTGATTCGGTCGCCGTGCTGAGCACGCTGCGCCGCGACGAAGGCGGGGCCGAGCGCTTTGCCCAGTCACTTGCCGAGGCCCATGTGGCCGGAGTCGACGTCGACTGGAGCGCTTTTTTCGCAGGCGCCAAGGCTCGGCCGGTGGGCCTGCCCACCTACCCGTTCCAGCGCAGGCGCTTCTGGCTCGAGCCCTCGATCGCGGCGGTGGACGTCGGTTCTGCCGGGCTCGGCGACGCCGGCCACCCGCTGCTCGCCGCCAAGATCGAGCTTCCCGGCGAGCAGCGCCTGCAGTTCGCCGGCCGCCTGTCCCGTTCCAGCGACCCATGGCTGACAGATCACTCGGTTCTTGGGGAGGTGGTCGTGGCAGGCGCCGCCTTCGTCGAGATCGCCCTCGCCGCCGCTGCTGCGGTCGGCATCGCGGAGGTCGAGGAGCTCAACCTGAAGGCGCCTCTCAGCCTGCCGGCCTCAGGCGCGGTGCAGATCCGTGCCTGTCTTGGCGAGCCCGGCGAGGGGGGACGGCGGACGCTCACCATCCACTCGCGACCAGAGGGCGATCCCGGCGACGGCGAGGCGGAAGCGTGGCTCCTGCACGCCGGCGGCGTCCTCGGCCCCGGAACCGCCACCGCCGATGCCGGCGGCTCGGCGGAGCCGGAGGCTGAGCCCTGGCCGCCTGCGGGGGCGGAGCCGCTCGACGTCGAGCTGGCCTACGACGGACTCGCCGAGGCAGGCTTCGAATACGGGCCATCGTTCCACTGCCTGCGCGCCGCCTGGCGCAGCGGCGAGGAGGTGCTGGTCGAGATTGCGCTCGCCGAGAAGCAGGTCGACGATGCGGCTGATTTCGGAATCCACCCGGCCCTGCTCGAGTCCGCGGCCCGCGCGGCGATCGAGCTTGGCCCGGAGGATCCGGAGGCGGCGCACGCGCGCTTACCGGTCACCTGGCGCGGGGTCCGCATGGCGAAGCGGGCGCCGCGGGCGCTGCGGGTTCGAGCCCGGTATGAGGGCGGCGAGGTCCGCCTGGCCGCGTTCGACGAGGCCGGCGAGGCGGTGCTGGCGGTCGGCTCGGTTGAGGCGCGGGCGGTGGAGCTAGCCCAGCTCAAAGCGGCTCGGCGCGACCGCTCGCTCTACGAGGTCGAGTGGCGCCCTGCGGACGGTCTCCCCGCGGCTGCGGCCGGACGTGTCGCGATTCTCGGCGACGCTGACTGCAATGGGGTCGATGGCGATCGCTACCGGGATCTCGCCGCGCTGCTCGAGGCGATCGCGGGGGGCGCCCGTGTCCCTGACGCGGCTTTGGCCGGTTTTCGATCCGCCGATTCCGCCGTCGGCAGCCTTCCCGGCGAAGCAAGGTCGATCGCGCTACAGGCTCTCGATCTGGCCAAGGCTTGGATCGCGGCCGATTCGCTCGGCGCGGCCAAGCTCGTGTTTCTCACCAGGGGCGCGGTCGCCGCGTCTGCGGGCGAGCGGCCCGACCTCGCGGTTGCCCCGCTTTGGGGATTCGCTCACTCGGCACGCTCCGAGCACAGCGGCCGTTTCGCCGCGATCGACACCGACGGGACAGCCGAATCTGCAGGCGCCCTGGAAACTGCCCTCGGCGCAGCCGGAGCCGAGCCGCAGCTGGCGATTCGCAAAGGGGAGATTCTCGTCCCACGGCTGGCTCGCGCCGGGGTCCCCGACCAGCAAGGGGACGGGCCTCTCTTTGACCCTGACAGGACGGTGCTTGTCACCGGTGGCCTCAGCGGCGTCGGGGCCGCTGTGGCGCGCCACCTGGCCGAGGAGCATGGCGTCCGTCACCTCCTGCTCGCCAGCCGGCGCGGGGCAGAGACCGATGGCGCCGCTGAGCTCGTCGAGGAGCTTGCCGGGCTCGGCGCCGAGGCGACAGTCGCCGCCTGCGACGTCTCCGAGCCCGACCAGCTCAGGGCCCTGCTCGACTCCGTCCCAAGCGAATCGCCACTTGGCGCGGTGATTCATTCCGCTGCCGTGCTCGACAACGGAGTGATCGAGTCGCTCGACGCACAGCGGCTCGAGCGGGTGATGCGCCCCAAGGTCGACGCGGCCTGGAACCTGCACGAGATGACCGCGGGCTTGGAGCTCTCCCACTTCGTCCTCTTCTCCTCCGTAGCTGGCCTGATCGGAAGTCCGGCCCAGGCCAACTACGCCGCGGCCAACACCTTCCTCGACGCGCTCGCCGCCCACCGCCAGTCGCGAGGACTCCCCGCAACTTCGATGGCATGGGGCGGCTGGATTCAAGAGACGAGCTTGATCGACGCTCTCAGCGACGTCGATCGCGCCCGCCTGGAACGGTCCGGCGTCGGCGCCGTCCTCCCCGCCGAGGGCTTGGAGCTCTTCGACTTGGCCTGTGCGAACGACGCGCCGCTGCTCGCGCCGGTGAGTTTCGACCGGGCAGCGCTGCGGGCGCAGGCCGAGGCGGTGATGCTTCCTCCGATCCTGGCTCGACTGGTCGGGGCCCCGAGCAAGCCACAGGCAAAGACCGGCTCGCTGCGGGCTCGTCTCGAGGGAGTGCCGGATGACCAGCGCGAGGCAGCGGTGCTGGCCCTGGTGCGCGATCACGCGGCCGCGATCCTCGGATACGGCTCAGCTGAGGAGATCGGCCAAGACGTCTTCTTGGTCGAGCTCGGGTTCGACTCGCTTGGAACGGTCGAGCTGCGCAACCGCCTCACCGCTTCGACTGGGTTGCCACTGCCGATCTTGGCGCTGGCCGACCACCCCACGGCCGGTGGCGTCGCCCGGTACCTCTTGACACAGATGGAAATGGGTGTCGATCAAGCACCGGCGACTGGTGAAAAATCATCTACCGGAGCCGCCGGCATTCTTCCTGGGACTTCATTCCTATCCCTCCTCGGTGAGGCCAGGGAGGGCGACGAGCTGGATGACTTCGTCGAGCTATTGACAGATGCTGCCCGATTCCAAGTCACCTTTAAAAAATCTTCCGAAATCGGCCAGGGGCCGCGAGCTGTTCGTCTCGCCGATGGCGAAAAGCAGTCTAGCCTGGTTCTGATTCCGTCGATCGGGCCGATGTCCGGGCCGCAGGAGTATGTGAAACTCGCACGCGAGTTTCGCGGAATTCGGCCGGTGTACACGTTTTCACTGTTGGGTTTCTCGCCGGGTGAGCCGTTGCCCGCGAGCGCCGATGCGGCGGTCGAAGCTCATGCTGAGGCCATTCTCGCGGCCGATCCGGGGCCGGAGCTCGTCCTGGGCGGGCATTCCTCTGGAGGCTGGTTGGCGCACGCGATCGCCGGGCGCCTGGCAACACTTGGCTCGCCGCCGTCAGCACTCGTCCTGCTGGACACTTACCCGCCGGATTCCCCTTTGCTGAGCCAAATGCTGCCCGTGATGCTTGCCGGTATGCAGGCTGTCGAGGCAGAGGACATGAGGATCGACGACACCCGCCTGCTTGCCATGGGCGGTTACCGAAGAGTTTTCGGCGGGTGGCAGCCGCCGGAGCTCGACGTGCCAACCGTGATGGTCCGAGCCGACCAGCCGGCCTGGCAGGTGGCGGACCCCGATGGGGACGAGTGGCGGGCGTCGTGGAGGCTGCCACACATCCTGGTGGAGGCCTCGGGAAACCATTTCACGATGATGACTGAAAAGGCATCCGCTACGGCAGCTGCGGTCCTCAGTGGACTTGATCAAGCGAATTTAAATCTAGACACAGTTGAGTTCGTGAAGTGATAGGGTGCACACTGTGAATCACCTTGGGGAGGGTTTCGGCGGGGTGAAAGAAATGATGACATTGTTGAAGCCGGCGGGGGACAGTGTGCCCTTGGTGACGAGCGCCGGTTACGTGGATGTGTTGGCCGGGCACGATGCAATCGGCCCTCATCGGGGTCAGCAGGTATTTCACAAAAAATTCCTCGCGCTCGTCTACGAGCGCCTGTGGCGGCCGCTCGTCTCCCGCGCATTCTTCGGACTCTTCGGTCCCCGTGCTGCCACGGAGCGGCGCCTGGCGCTCGGCATGCTCGCCGTGTCGTCGGGCGATCGCGTAATTGACGTCGGCTGCGGCCCAGGGAACTACACCCGCGAGCTCGCGGCGGCCACCATCGATGGGTTGGTGGTCGGGGTCGACGCATCGGCTGCGATGGTCGCCGCGGCAGCGAAGCGAAGCAGCCGGACCAACGTCGCGTACCTGCGGGCGGATGCGTGCGCACTGCCCTTTGCCGACGGAAGCTTCGACGCAGCCTGCAGCGTCGGCGTCATTCACATGATCGAGAGGCCGATGCTGGCCCTTGACGAGATCGCCAGGGTCCTCGCTCCAGGTGGCCGGATTACGCTTGTTGTCAGCTGTGCGGCGGAGGGCCGCCCGGGCAGCGTCCGTAACGGCGTGACCGTTTTCGGTCGCGATGAGTTGACCGATTGGCTGCGCGAGCACGGTTTCGTCGCGATCGATCAACGGGTGGTACGGCGGGGACAGTTTGTCTCGGCACGAAAGCCAGCGGTCCACGCGGGGGATCCAATTGGGCGCTGAGAGCCTTGCCGTCGCCGAATTGGACGTCGAGCCCGGCGAGCTGCCGCAGACGATGGCAGCCTGGGTGATCCGCCAGGAGCGCGAGGGAGAGCCCAACGACGCCTTCCAGCTCGAGCAGATCGAGGTGCCCGAGCCGGGGCCCTTCGAGGTGATCGTGCGGGTGATGGCCGCCGGGGTGAACTTCAACAACGTCTGGGCGGCGCTCGGCAAGCCGGTCTCGGTCTTCGGCTACGGCGATCACCCGCAGTACGGCCACCACATCGGTGGCTCCGATGCTTCGGGGATCGTCTGGAAGGTCGGCGAGGGGGTTACCCGCTGGAAGCCGGGCGACGAGGTCGTCACCCATCCGGCGCAGGCCTCCTACGAGGACGTCGAGGTGCATGGACTCGATCCCACGCTCGCACCGTCCGCGCGTGCCTGGGGCTATGAGACGACCTGGGGCTCCTTCTCCCAGTTCACCAAGGTGCAGGCCCAGCAGCTG
>JAJKHV010000036.1 GCA_021154855.1 Solirubrobacterales bacterium | reverse complement strand
GAACAGTTGGACATGAACCAGAGACCACCCTGTCCCGAATAGCTGCTTCCAGAGCCTGAGAAGGTCGCGATTACCGTGCCCGGCGGCAGATAGCAGGAACTGCCAGTCACCTGGATGGGTTCGGTTGCAGTCACCGTGTACGTGCCGCCTGAATTGGAGATTGCCACGACCGTCGTGTTGCCGAAGGTCACGCGCCAGTTTCCGACGACGGGGTCGGCGGAGGCCGACGCCGAAGTCGGCTCCAGCATCGCGACCATGGAGCCTCCAAGCACAGAGCAAAGCGCGAGGACCACGACAGCGCGGAACAGACGACCGATGCGGATGCCCGAGCCTTTCGCCAAGAACGTCGTGAACAGGGCCGGCATCATCGCATAGGAGGACGGGTGTGCTGTCGTGAAGGGCCGCCTGGCCTTTGCGCGCATCATCAACAGTGCTCTTCCAGGTAGGCGGCAGCGGCGGTCGCGACTTCCTCGCGCTTTGCCTCGGACATTTCATCGTCGCTGAGGCTCTTGATCCACTCCGCTTCGACGATGTAGCGCCCCGAACGGCTCATCAGCTCGCAGTTCTTCTGGAGGTCTTCCGGGCTGTTCTCGAACGCTTGCTCGACGCCTTCCGCTGCTTCTCCATCGATGCCGGCGCTCCGAGCCGTGGGCGTACCGGCGGAATTCGCTACCGGCGGCGATGAGCTGCCGCCGCACCCTCCCACGACGACAGATGCGGACAAAACGGCGATGCACCCCACAATGGTGGCGATCTTCTTCATTGGCTGCTCCTCTCAGAGTTTTCATGGAGGCGGGCGACCTTCGTCGTGTCCGCCTGCCCTCTTGGCAAGGATCGAGCCCGAGGGCCGCCGCCGCTACCCACCCAAGGGGTAGGCCTTCGTTACCTCGACGGCCGGCCTAGTAGCAGATGTGGTTGCCACGGCTCGGGCTGAAGTGCCCTCCGTGCGAGGGGAAGAACCACTCGAGCTTCCGGTACGCCAGCTTGCCGTGACAGGTGCCGAGGTCGTAAGCAACGACCTTCGCTGGCGCCGCATGGCCTTCGGAGTTTGATTTCACACCGGGTGGCAGGTACCACGCAGTACCGTCTCCAACTGCCCGAGGCGGCCCCCAGCTGTTCCAATGTATTTTTTCGATGACAGATAGCGCATCGCCTCCGAAGTAGACTTCGCTCGGGTGCGGGCGTCCGAATCCCCTGGTTCGGAACGTCGGGTGACCGAGCACAGGAACCTCGTTCTTCGGTGTCGACGCGGCACTGGCCAAGTAACTATGGCCGGCGGTGACATTCACGGTGCGATGATTTATGAGGTCGTTCACCTCAACGGTTCCCCGAGCCACCTTTACGAGGGTTCCGTGGCAAGTATCTTCGGTCAGCCACTTGGTTCCCCGAACGGTGACCGTCGCATAGCGGCCACCCGTCTGAAAGTCTCCGTGGGCGTCGCCCCAAAGCCGGCTCTTGCTCCGCTTGGCTGAACTTTGCGCCGGCGCAGGCCTCCTGCTCGCTCGTTGCCGGCAGCCAGGGAAGCGTGACCCGACGAGAGTGAGGACGGTCAGACCTTCAGGCAGATTCGCAGCGGACTTCCCCGTGGGCTGCGTAACCCTGAAGACCCCGCTCTTGAATCGGCCCGTCTGTATTTCCCCGCCGGCCCCCTTTGCGGTTGAGAGCTGGACCGTGCCGTGTGTCGTGTCGAGCACCGAACCCATGGGTACGCGGGCCGGACTGTTGAGCGGTGTCGTGAACTTTGCATGGGGCTCCTTCACGAGCACGTATCCCGACACGGGCTGGACTGCCGCGGTCTTGCCGAACACCGGTGCGGGTTCTGTGACGCCCGGCGCGGACTGGACGTTGACGATGCCCGTGCGGGTGATGAGGAAGCCCTTTCCGCTCGAGATCAAGACGCATTCGATTCCCTTGTGCAGAACTTCGCAGCGGAACCGCCCGATCGTCACCCACCCGCCATAAGGGACGCCCGGCCCGCCGATGCCGCTGGGAAGAGGCTCCGTCGCCGCAAGGCTCACCTCGCCGGTTGGGTCCAGGAGCACGTGCCTAGTACTTCCGCGCGTGCCTTCCCAGCAGTAGACCCATGCTTCCGGCCCTTCATCGACCATCTCGCAGGCGAAGGGGAAGGGCGCAAGGATGACGGCTCTCGTTGCTGGCGGTGCACTTCGCGATCCCGCGATCCCGGGGATCATCAAGAGCAGGCCGGCCGCGATCGCCGCAGGCAGCGCTACACGTCCGAGCACCCGCCACTGTCTTCGGGGCCTGCGGCGCCCGCTCCTAGAGCGGATCAATTGTGGCTCGTCTTCCACGTGACGTGGTCGTTATAGCTCAGTTCGCCGCGGACTCGCCCTCTTCTAGCCCCAAGCCGTCGAGCTAGAGATTGGCATTTCCACGGATGACTTCACTCCACAGAGCCATACCGCTACGGGGATTCGAACCCCGGTTTCCGGACTGAGAATTGCCTCTAGCGAGCCGTTTGCGCTCGATTCGTGCCTGCTGAGTCCAAGGAGTTCGGCTGAGTTCGGCCTAGATCGGTGGAGTCGGGGACAAATTTGGGGACAAAGTTGCCCCCTTGACCACCCCACGCGCTACCGTTTCGGCATGGCCGCATCGGTTGACTTCACGATCTCCTTCGACAGCCCCGACGAGGACGGCTGGATCGTCGCGCGCGTTCTTGAGGTGCCTGGCGCCCTCAGCCAGGGCCGCACCCGAGAGGAAGCCCGCGAGAACGTCCTCGACGCGCTGAGCACCGTGCTCACTCCCGACGAGGAGCTTGTTGGCGAAACGGCCGATGCCGATCGCGAGCATCTGCGGTTTACCGCTGCGGCGTGAAGCGCCGCGACCTCGAGCGCCATCTAAGAACCCAGGGCTGTCGAGAGGTGGGCGGGTCCAAGCACGCGAAGTGGCGCGGACCGCAACGGCAAGTTTCCGCTCTCCCCCGCCATAAAGAGATTGGCCCGGCCCTGGCGCGTGCCATCTGTCGCCAGCTTGGGGTGGTGCCCCCGCCAAACCCGCGCTAGCGGGTTTGGCGGGGGATCTGATTTGGGTACGCGCTGATCTGACCGCCGCCGCCGTTAGGCTTTTAGGACTTGGAGGCAGGCGAAGACCCGCAAGATCAGCAGGATCGAGTGGAAGGCTTCGCTCCAACATGGCCCGAGGAAGTACGCGACGCTTGCGCTCGCTTCTTTTCATTCAACGACAAAGATATTCGCGGCCAAGACCGGCTTGGCGCCCTTGAGTTCTCTGACGCCCCTCAGCGCGTAGAGCAAATTCGCAGCATCCTCAGCGACCTCGCCCTTGAGCCCTGGCCTGAAATACCGCCAAACATTACTAACGGCGGTCTTCTCAACACTCTCAATGAGCTAATCGCAACACTCGATCAAATGGTCTCGCTTTCCTCGGAGAGCGAAAATGCCCGCGCACAGCGGGACGAATTGAACAATCGCCTAAACGCCAACCTTGAGTGGTTTCAGCAGATCGCTGCCCCCCTTGCGTTTAATGCGAGGATCGACCGCCGACTCAAAGATCGACCCGACGGCGCACTGAGTCAAGCGGCGGACCTTTCCGTGCTGGAAGCATCGGCTAGTGAACTCAAGGAGCAACAGGAAAGACTCAGGCATGAACTCGAATCGCAGTCGGAAGCAGTCAGTCAAGCCCGGGCCACCGCAGGCGACTCAGCCAGCGAAGAGCTCTCGGAGGTCTTTAAGGAACGATCCGAGAAATATGCCAACGCAGCTAACAAGTGGCTCGTAGCCCTCTGCGCGGCGGCACCAATTGTTGCTGGCCTAGCCATCCTCACCTTCCACCTACTTCGACCGGATAGCGGCGCGAAGGACGCGCATGATTTTGCCGGCCTCGGGCTCGGGCTGTTCATTTTGGGGCTACTCACCTTTGCAATCCGAGTTTGTGCACAAAACTTTCGAGTTAACCGGCACCTGGCCGCCATAGCGCAAAGTAAGCAAACATCGATTTCTACATTTCAAAGATTGGCAGCTTCGGTTACTGATGAAGACATACGTTCAGCGGTTACGTTGACGCTCGCCCAAGCAATCTTCGCAGTTGAGGAGACGGGCCTAGTAGATGGATCGGGCGACCATGTGACGCTCGTGGAGCGAGCCGTCATCCCCAATTTGCCTAGCGGCACAGGCAGCTAGGCTTACTAGGACTCTCAGCCCGACCCTTGGCAAGGCGGTATTTCGGTATCCGGATCTTGCGCACGGCGAACTGAGAATTGCTTCTAGCAAGCCATTTGCGGTCGATTCGTGCCTACTGAGTCCAGGGAGTTCGGCTTAGTTCGGCTTAGATGGGTGGAGTCGGGCAAAATTGAATGCGGACCGATCACCAGCGCCTAGGACTCCAAGCTAAGGACATCGAAGTCATCGCGGCCAGTGGTCGCTTCAAACAGGTGACGAAGCATCCGGCGCACAACCTCTTCTGACTGACTTAGCTCGCCAGCAGAAACGCGCTCGGTCCGCGGATAAGTATCAGCGTTGTATGGCTCCACATCGTCAAAGGGAAATGGTCTACCGAGCCTTGTGCTGCTAAACCCGCCTCGAAGTCCCGTCAGAATGAGGCCAATATCTACATGGCCCTGATACCCACCAACCTCGTAGAGCCGTCCCATCGCCGCCAAGAAAGCAGCTGAGTTGCCGGCAATCAACGTCTCAAAGATGACGAGCGTGGGATCCCTGGGGGGTATCCGGTTCGAGTCCACGATTCGCTCAGCCGCTCGGCCACAAAAGAGGTGGCCGCGACCATCAACATTCATGCGCACCGCGACGAGATAGCCCGCGTCGTCGGAGTCATCGAACACCTCGTTATGGCTCGACGACATTCGCCACTCATCGGCACCCTGGCGGTTCCACCAAACAAGAGGTCGTAGATTTGGCGAATAGCCATCGCTGGGACGCGCCGCAGAAGCCGCATCGGCGAGCAGATTCTGAAGCTCCTGTTGCCCCCCGGCCGATGCGATGGCTCGATCCCAGATCGCTTGACTTGGCATAACTGGCCGAGCAAAGCCGTGTAGGTATGCATAGTTGTTCTGCGGACCATACGGCGCCTGTTGAACCGCCTCGCCTAGTAGCGCGTCCCGGTCTTGCTCCCATGCGCTCCGCCGCTGGTAGAGCCTCGCAATCTCGCCCTCGTTCAGCCGGCGATTGCCCTTGGCGCCACGGCCGTAGAAACGTCGATCATCGCCAACGCTTACCTGATGCGGAGCCCGCGCTGATTGTGGCACTAGGACGGAGACATAACCTTTCGACGAGTCCTCTGGGAGAGGGTGCTCCCGCACCTCGATATAGGGAACCTCAGTAATCGACGTAGCAACGATCTGACCAATGCGATCGCCTACGCCAGCCAACTCAATGGGCTCAAGCAGCGTCAATCGTTTGTTCTCATCCTCAGCGACGCCATAGAGCAAAACGCCCCCTTCGGTGCTCATCGCAGCCACGTCAATGGCAAGGTCCGCGTTCCTTTTGGGCGTTGGCAGGTTGGCCTTTCCGTCGAAACTCGATGTCTCCTCGAGATCGCCCCGGCCTATGACCTCCTCAACCTCGCTAGCGTCTTGTGGCATCCACATGGCGACGACAGTAAAGCGCCTACCGGCGGCGCACCTGAGAAGGATTGAGCCTCCCGTTTGGTGAGTGCGCTCAACGGCGTCTTTGAACTCGGCGCGACTCCGTCCAATCGTGAGTCCCGCACGCGCTGCGATCGTTGCAGTTAAGGAAATCGAATCGGCCCGAGCCTAGGTACTGGCTTTGACTTACGCGGTCATCAGGTTAGATGCGCCCTACTCGGCGTAGGCAGCCCCTTCAAGAGACTCCCGAAGGCCATCGAAGTTATCCCGCAGATCCTGTCCGTAGTAGTCGAAGACTTGGCAGATCCCCTCGCGAGCGAGATCCAGCGCGAGAAAGGCTGGGGTGGCAGCGATCGTGCGCGGCGGGGGCGCGAAGGCTCCGAGGCGATGGTTGCGGTGCAAAGGCTCTTGGCAGATGGTCGTGTCGTCCTCTCTCACGGTCGGCCACTCTCCATGATTTGCGCTGGAGAACGGTGCATAGGTGAGGTCGTACTCTCTCTTCAAGCCAGCCTCTTCAGCCATTTGACGTGGATTGACATCAGCAAAAGAGCCGAGATTCACGGTCTGAAACCACTCATCGCGCTCAAGATTTACTCGGCGATCTATGTGATCGAGCATGTCCTTAACCTCGTCGTCCAAGTCATCCCCGAGATCCGCCTTGATGTGTTCTCGAAGTAGCTTCAGGCGCCCAAGACCATGCTCTCGATAGGCGGCATAAATCTCCGGGTCGTCCCGAGTGATGAACCAACCGACGAGGATGCGGGCGTCTACAAGTGGCCGCAAGAAGTACCCCGCAGTCGTGGGAGCCCACGCTGACGGTCTCTCCAGAAACGCATAGAGCAAGCTAAACAGACGGGACGCGAGACCAAGCAATACAGCGTTGGGCTCGTCGGCCTCAGGGTCACCGAACACCGCCTGCTGGGCGATCTGCAACTCATCCCCCAGCCGATCGAGTGCGTCTAGGACAGCCCGCAACTCCGATAGCTGCATCAGCGGCTCTGGATCGGTCGGCCCATCCTCAACGGGCATCACTACCTCCTCTTTCTCTTTCGCCAAGACCCGACAGCTGACGAGTTCACGATTTCTCCGCCAGAACTCGCGGGGCCATTCCAGAAGCTCGGGGTATCTCTCAGATTCCATGCCGAACGACGACCCCCACATGGCGCGCATAACCGACTCAACTTGCTTTTGCTCTGACTCAGTCAACCTGCTCGGGTATCTCGGGATCAGTTTCATTGTGTCCTGACCGCTGTGGACCAACTTGCCATGCGTTACCCGCCGCGAAATCGCTGCCATGCGGAGACGAGTCTCCCTAACCCCCGCTTTGTCCACGTGATCGGAAATGATCGAGCGAACCAGCGGCAGACCGATACTGGGATCAGGGTCGTAGCGATCAAGCCAATCCCCATAGAGCCAGCGGGCGGGGCAAGACGGGTAGAGCGCGATTGCGTGGCCGAACTGCTCGGGAAGAGCGTGTGGAGCCTCGTCCCGCAGAGCCTCACGCGCTGCAACACGACACTCCTCGGGCACGAGGGCAAAGGTTGTCAGACGTCCGTCAGCGAAGCGCGGGCCATCTGGCACGAAGCGATCGACTACCTCAAGGGCGCTGTAGGCAGCCCGCCAGTCCGAGCGCCTTCCAAGCATCATCGCCAACCAGAGAAAATCCGGCAGCATTTCTTTGAACCAAGAAACCTCGCGCAACGCCGGAAGCTGCATAAGCGGAGGCACCAACTTTCGTCTCTCCCGCTTGTGATCGGCGAGCACTTGCTGCGGTTTCTTGGCTCCTCGCCTCTTCCGTGCCACGACACCAGCCTATGTCGCGTCCGACATTTCTTAACCTCGAAAAAGCGGCGAGCTAGACGGGCGCGGTCGCCGCAGGCCGGCCCAGGGCTCCCCATACGGAACACAGGGACCGGCCCGCTACGTTTGAGAACTCCTAGCGGTGCTTCAGAACTTGCAAGCTAGGAATGACTGGTTCCACCAGCGAGACCTTCATCCGCTCACCTCCCTCCCGTGTCGTCAGCCCGGCTAACTGCCGGCCGGGAGAAAGATGCTAGGAATTCTCAGAACAATAGGAACGGGCCGAGCAACGCGAGGCGTTTCCTGTGAAAGTCCCTATGCTCCACCGCGTTCTGAATACCCAGCTAAGGCTGACCGAAGGAGGCGAGTGTGGCTAAAACTTTGGCGAGGAGAAAGCCGGCGAAAGACCGCAAGAGGCCCATTGGCGAGGCCGTCGCTTATGCGGTAGGGCACCGAATCAGGATCGAGGCACTCGCCATCCTAGCCGAGGGCAAGCACAGCCCTAACGAAGTCTCCGCGATGCTCCATGAGGGCCTCAGCGTGGTCAGCCACCACATGAAAGAACTGTTCGAGAGCGGCTGCATCGAGTCCGTGGGCACAGCCCAGGTCCGAGGAGCTACCGAGCACTTCTACAGGGCCATCAAGCTTCCGTACATCAGCGATGAGGAATACCTCGCCATGCCGACCGATACCCGACGCGAGATCATCGGGGTCATTGTCCAGGCCATCATGTCCGAGCTTCTTGGTTCCTTCCAGGCTGAGAAGCTGGAGACCGATGACGATGTTTGGCTTGCCTGGGATGCCGCGAATCTCGACTTAGAGGGGAAGCGCGAAGTTGCCGACGAGCTGGCAGCCTCATTCGAGCGCCTGCTTGACATCAAGGCTCGGGCCGCGAACCGACTTGCCGAGTCAGGGGAGACTGGAACCACCACGATCATTTCGCTGACGGGCTTTGAGCGCAGCCGACAGGGGCAGCCGACAAACGGCTACGGCGCGCCAACAGAAGATTGAGCGTTCGCCAAATCACGCTCAAAAAAAGAGGATGGACCCGCGCTGTTTGATCTGAAAACTTTCCGCTGGCCTCAACTGGTTCGCACCGCCGGTCGTCAGCAGCTACCGGGGGCAGCGTCCCGACCCCACGCCCCGGACGGGCCTGGCCACACCAACTCGTCCGGGGCGTGCCCACGTCCATGCGAAAAGAACTCACCCCTGCAAGGGACAACGAAGGCCAGGCATTGGATTGGGGAGCGCTTGTCTTTCGGCTCTCCCCCCTCCACCCGTCAAAGCTTCATGTGATCGAAGCCCTGCGGTGGATCGAAAGGCCAATGTCGCCAGCCGAGCTAGAGAACGTTCTTGAGGATAGAATCTCCCTGCCGACGCTCTCGTACCACGTCAGAAGCCTTGCCGAACTGGGCATCCTCGAACTCCTAGAGAAAGAGCGTGTCGGCAGCGTGTGGAAACGGACCTACTACTTCAGCAAAGCTCTTACCGCAGCAACTCGCTAGGAGGGACCTCCACCGCCTCCGCCAGTCGTTCCAGGGTCGAGACACGGGGATCGCGCTTGCCCGCCTCAATGCGCGACACCTCGGTCGGATGCACGCCGCTGCGATGGCCGACCTCCTCCTGGGTCAGGCCCAACTTTTTGCGGGCAGCACTTAGGTTCCTGCCAAGGTCGCCCACGCGGGGGATCGTCATTGCTAAGAGCGCCGCTAACAATAGGAAAGTTCACAAGAACAGCGCCAGCACCGGACTCTTTCCCTCTGCTGCCCCGACCTACCCGCCAAACCAGCGCCGCGAGAGCGGCAGTCAAGGGCGTGCAGCGCCCGACCCCCGCAGGGGTTGACGGCCGCGAGCGCGGTGCTTCAATCGAACGGGTCGGGGCGCTCATCGGCCAAAGCCCATGTCCCTCTCTATCGACTGGCGCTCTAGCTGCTGCTGAAGGCCAAGACGACGCTGGGCCTCTCGAATCCTTCGCTGTGCCGTGTCTCGGGCGACGCGGTCGATCCCCGCCTTCGGCCGCTCGCCAAGGGCGATCGTGGCGTCGGTGATCCCCCGCTCGCGACGGTAGCCCTGGATGGCGGTGACGCCGCGATCCCAGGCCCTAGCCAAGCGCGGATCGCTCGGTCTCTCTCCCAGTTCCCTGGTGACGTAGGCGGGGGTGGCGAGGCGGATCGCAAACAACTCTCGCGCGTCCCGCTCGGCCAGCTCCCCGCGAACGATGTTGTGGGCGCGCCTGGCGGCGTTGGTGGCCGGCTCGGCGGCGCTCACCTTCTCTAGCGCCTGCTCGGCGTTGTGGCGGTACATCTCCTCCTGAGATTGGGCGAAGGGAAGCTCTCGCTTTCGCTCCTTCCTGCCCATGCCTTCGATTGCTTCGCGCTCGCCACGAGCTTTCTCAAAGGCGCTGACGGCGGCCTCAGCCTGCTCCTGGGCGCGGGTGTAATCGCCGGCTTGGCGGGTCTCTTGCGACGCCTCGCGGCCAAGCTCGCGCTCTCTGGTCTCAAGCTCTGTGCGCGGCAGCTTGCGAAGCTCGGCGCGCAACGCCTCGTCGTGGGCGGCGGTCTGGGCGCGGTCGCGCTCGGCCGCTTCGCCGACCTGGGCGATTGGATCGCGCTCGGGTCCGCTCGGCGCGTACTCAGAGTGCTCAGCCTGGATCTCCTGAGTGGCGTAGAGGTAGGTCTGCTCGCGGGTGCGCGAGGTAGCGACGTACATCTCCTGCTTGTCCATGCTCGGGTCGACCATCACGAACGCGCGATCTACGGTCGCGCCTTGGGCGCAATAGGTCGTCACGGCGTAGGCGTGCTGGAGCGCGGGAGCCTCGCCGCCCAAGGTGGTCTGCGAGAGGTAGTCCGGGCCGACCTCGACCTGGCGGACTTGGTCGATGCCGTCGAGAACGATCCGACCTCGCTCGGCGTCCACCTGGGCGACCTCCCAACGCTCGCGGTTGTAGATGCCGGAGCGGCGGTCGTTGACGCGAGTGATGACCCGATCGCCGGCAGCGAAGGCCGCGCCGCCGACCTCGATCTCCTCTGCGCCCAATCGCCCTTCGGACTTCGCCAGCTCGCGCGCGGTCGCGTTCAAGCGCTCAACCTCGACGTTTCGCTTCGCCACCATCAGCGCGTCCTCGCCTTTGGCGTAGGAGCGCCACCAGTCCTCGACCATCGCCACCCGGCGCTCCTCGGCGTTCCCGGCGACCGTGACCCGCTCCTCGGATCGGTAGAGGGACAGGGCCTCCCGTCCCGCTCCCTCGCGGATGAGCTTCGCCGCGTCGCGGTCGAGCTCGTGGTTGTGGCGAATCACGTCTTCAAGGTGGACGGGCTCGGTTCTCTCCGCGATCGCGGAGAACAATCCGCCCGCCTCGATCGGGCCAAGCTGCTCGGGATCGCCAACGAGAACCAGCTTCGCCCCGGCCTCGTCGGCGTGGCCGATCACTCGGGCCAGATGCTCGGAGCCGACCATGCCCGCCTCATCGACCAGGAGGACCGAGCGCGGGGGAAGGCCAAGCTCGCCCCGGTCGAGATCGCGAAGCAAGCCCGCCACGGTCATCGCCTCAAGGCCCTCGGCACTCAGGATGTTGGCCGCCCTCCAGATCGGCGCTGCGACTCTTAGCTCGAAGCCTGCCTTCGCCCAGCCTTCGGCGGCGGCCACGGTGGCGAAGCTCTTGCCAGTCCCGGCCTCCCCGATCACCACGGCAATGCCCTCACGGCCTGCGAGCAGGCGGCGGATCATCTCGCGCTGGCCGGGATTTGTGGACGGGCGCGCCGCGATCACCCTGGCGGCGACCAGCTCGCCGGCCTCACCTCGCGGCTCTGCCGCCATCCGCTCGGCTGCCTTCAGCGCTTGGCTCTCCAACTCCCAGATGCGCTTGGTCGTGTAGCGGATGCCTTTGGCGGTCTCGGCCACCGTGACGACCGATTCGGAAGCGAGGAAGGCGTCGGCGGCGCTCTCGACCTCATGGCCGGGCGCGCCGTTGGGAAGCAGGTTGGCGACGGCCTGGATCGCGTCGCGGCGGTCGAAGTGGGAGGCGTGGGCTGTTACCTCGCGGTCAAGCTGCTTCACGGTCAGCTTGGCGGCAAGCTCGACCTCCTTGCCCATCGTCTGCGCGATGGCCTCGCGGTCCAAGCCGATCTCTTTCGCCTGGTCGAGCCAGCGCTCGCGCAGGCTCTCGGGCGCAATGCCCTTCTCCTTCGCGCTGCGACTGACAAGCGTCGCCACCTGGCGAGCGCGGGCCGAGGCGTCGGGACCGGCCGCCTCGAGTATTTCCGCGCGCCGGGTCGAGAAGGTCTTCAGCCACTCGTCCTTGAAGCCCTTGATCTCAGCGATGCCATTGCGAACCGGCGGCCATTCGATGCCGAGCCTTCGGGTAAGTTCGTGGCGAAGGTGGGCCTCGTAGATGTATCCGGCCGTCTTGGCGTGTTCGTAAACCGCCGGGTGGTAGAGCCGGGTCCATTTGCCGTCCGGTCCCTTGGTCGCGTTGGCGATCAGCACATGCGTATGCAGCTGCGGATCACCGTTGCGCGAGGAGCGGTGAAGGAAGCCGGCGGCGAGGAAGCCGTTGCCGTTGACGAACTCCCTGCCGCCGTCGCCGGTGCTGCGCCTGGTTAGGCAGGCGTGGCGCTCCATGTAGGAGAGGGCGACTTCGACCGAGCGCTGGTGGGCGGCCTTGACCTCAGGGGAGATCTCCTCGCCGGCAAGCGCCCAGGTCAGGGAGACAGACTTGGGCGCGGAGAAGGTGAGATCGAATCCCGGGACCGGGCCATTGCCGGGGACGGCTCGCAGTCCAAGCGGCGCGCCCGTGGCCGGGTTCATCCCGGTCAGCATCGCTACGAGCTGGTCGGGTTCGACCTCACCGGAGAGGCCAAGCTCGCGGGCGGCTTCGCCCAACCACTGACCCGGCTCCTCGCCCTCGCCGGAGTAGTAGTCCTCCGCCCCTTCGGCGACCTTCTCCAGGTAGTAGCGCTCCTGGCCTTTTCCGAGCTTGCCAATGCTGAGCATCAGAAGCTATGTCCAATTTGGCGGCGAGGATGCGCCGCTTTTTTCGTAAGAAGCACCATCCCCGTACTCCATGCGGGGCGGGCCGCTGCGTCACTGATTTGTCTCCTCATGACCTATAGGTCACGGAAGGGGGTGCTTTTGATCCACTTCTTTTGAAGTCGAGCGCGGGAGGTCAACGCCCCGGCCTTTTTTGCTCAGGCGTGGATCGCTAGTGCGCGTGGGCGCTGGGGAGCGGGTATCCCGGCCGGGATAGTGCCTGAGGGTGGTGGCTGTGGGGTGCCGTAGGTCTGCCTATGGGTGGCTATCTGCCTGCCTCTGGCTTGCTGGTCTGCCTCCTATGGCTCAAGGTCCTAGCTGGTCTGTCTGTGGGGTCTGACCAGCTAGGTCTATGGCTCTATCTGATGATCTGGCTGTCTCTACACGGCTGTCTGCTGCTTGTTCTCTCGGGGCGCGGCAGCGCCCCGATCATCTTTTTCAGTCCTTCGCCGCGCCCTGGCTCGGGGGCGCGAGCCTTCGCCGGTCGGCTTCAAAAGAAGTGGATCAAGCGCAGGCCGTGGCGGCACCAAGAGAGCATGAGACGCAGACCAAAAGCCCGGAGGCGGTATGCCCCTGGCGCTGGCCTGTGTGAGCAATCGGTGACGCAAAACGGTGCCCTGGATGGACTACTAGATATGAGGAAAAGCAGCGATACAACGGCCGCCAGCTCTGGATGGGGGAGCGCGGCGGAGATCGGTGGATCAATTCGGGGTCTCGAATTGACCTAGAAGACATGACGACCGAACCCGATTCGCCAACTCGCGGGGGCGCTGGGGGCTCGCACCGGACTCAGAAACGACGGATGCGCCGCTCAGTTTTGACACAGGGGCAGACATGAGCGAGTCCGATCTACTCATCGAGCCGCTGCTCGACGCACGCGAGGCTGCCAAGCTTCTGCACATCCCTCGCAGCACGCTCTACGAGTTGGTTCGGTCGCGGGGCCTGCCGCATGTGAGGATCGGGCAGCGCGGCATGCGCTTCTCGCGAACGGACTTGGCTCGCTGGGTCAACGAGAACAGTGCGGGCGCTAGCTGTAGTTCCCAGCCAGGTTGTTCCCCTGTAGCTCACTGAGTCGAGCCGCAGGCGGGCGATGGCCGAGGGAGCCGTGCTTTCGTCGGTAGTTGT
>JAJKHV010000035.1 GCA_021154855.1 Solirubrobacterales bacterium | reverse complement strand
GCCGGCGCCTGAACCTCGTCAGCCGGTAATAGACTGATCTGATGGAGGCGGCGACAAAGGAGCGGGAGCTAAGCGGGGAGAAGGCGCAGCGGATCGTCGATGCGATGCGGCTCAGCGTCGCAAAGCGCGGCGCCGCCGGCTCAACCTTCGAGCACGTCGCCGGCGAGGCCGGCGTCAGTCGCGGCCTTCTTCACTACTACTTCGGGACGAAGGAGCGGTTGCTGGTCGAGGTGGTGCGGCGCGATGCCGAGATCCGCGTGGCGCGTCTCGACGAACCGCTGGCCAAGGCGCAGACGGTCGATGACGTGATCGACGTCCTGCTCGCCAGCCTCACCGACCTGATCGAGAACGAGCCGGCCTTCTTCCTGCTCCTCTATGAGCTCTTCAGCGCCGGCCGTCGCAATCCCGAAATCCAGCACGAGGTCGGTCAGCTCTTCGAGCGCACCCGCTCGCACGTGGCCGAGGTATTGCGGGCGAAGGAGCGCGAGGGAGTACTCAGGCTGCGCCACGACGCTGAGGAGATCGTCTCCTACCTCTTCGCCGTCGCCGACGGCTTCGCCCTGCAGGCACTTTCCGACCCGGAGCGGGACATCAGCGGCGGCCTTGCGGTCGCAGCCGCATCCGGGCGTTACCTCCTGATCGACGAGTAGCGGTCGCTCCGGCGGCCCAAAGTGACGCTCTTCACAGACGCCTGGCCGTTTGTCCGAAAGGCTGGCTGACCAGCCAATGCGTGACTTCATGGTTCAACTTGCAGGGTTTCTCGGCCGCCGCCGCCGTTGGGTCGTGGCGGCTTGGCTCGTTGTCCTCGCGCTCGCCCTGCCGATCGCCTCGCATCAGACCGATCACCTCACCGGTGGCGGATTCGATGTCCCGGGCAGCGAGTCGAAGGCCGTCAGCGACTCGCTGAAGAACGACTTCGGCAGCAAGACCGGTGGCATCACCGTGCTCCTGCAGGCGGAACCTGGCGCCGACCAGACTGCTCGCACAGCCGCGGTAGACCGCGTGCGGCGGGCCGTCGCGAAGCTCGACGAAGTGACCCTGCCGCCGGTGACGGCACACCGCGCGGAGCTTGCCCTGGGGCGCCAGGGCACCGCGCTGCTGCCGCTGCACAGCGAACAGTCCTCCGATCGTCAGATCGACTCAGCCGCGACGCTGCGCGAAGAGCTCGATCCCGGCACCGCGACCGCCGGCGTCACCATCTACCTGGCGGGGCAGCCGACGATCTGGGCGGGGATGCAGGAGCTCTCCAAGAGCGACCTCGCCAAAGCCGAGGGCGGTGGCTTCCCGATCGTCGCGATCATCCTGCTCGTCGTCTTTGGCTCGCTGGCCGCCGCGGCGCTGCCCCTGGTGCTCGGCTTCGTCAGCGTGATCGTCACCGGGGCGCTGATCTACCTCGTCTCGATGCAGATGGAAACATCGGTCTTCGTCACCAACATGGCCTCGATGATCGGGATCGGCGTGGCGATCGACTACTCGCTGTTCATTCTCGCCCGCTATCGCGAGGAGCGGGCGAGCGGCCGCGACCCGCAGGCAGCGCGTGCGCAGGCGCTCTCCACTTCCGGGCTGGCGGTGGCCTTTTCGGGCCTTGCCGTGATCGTCTCGCTCGCCGGACTCTGGATGGTCGATAACCAGGCGCTGCGCTCGATGGCGCTGGGCGCGATGACGGTGGTCGCGGTCTCGATCCTGACGGCCGCCACCCTGCTGCCCGCGCTGATCGCGATGCTCGGCGATCGGGTCCTGCCCGGCGGGGTCGTCGCCAAGGTCCTCGGCGCCTTCAGGCGCCGCGGCCAGCGTCCGGATCGCGAGGCCTTCTGGGTTCGCTGGACCGCCCGGGTGATGGCCCATCCGTGGCGCGCCGTGATCGGCGTCTCCGCCGTGCTGCTCACCCTGGCGATCCCGCTGCTCTCGATCCAGACCGGCACCGAGGCACTCGCCCAGTTCCCCAAGGACAGCGACGTGCGGGTCGGCAACGAACTCGTTTCAAAGCAGCTCGGCGGCGGCACGGACCCGGTGCAGATCGTCGCCTCCTTCGACGGCTCGCGGCCGGGTCGCGCCGATCGGGCCGCTGTTGCGAGCTTCGTTCGCACGGTCGGGGCCACGCCAGGGGTGAGCTCGGTCGCACCGCCCGCCTATGCCGGGAACGACGTCCTGATCCAGGCGACGCCGAGCACTCCCAGCGAGTCCGATGCGACTGTCGCGCTGGTCTCGCGGATAAGCAGCGAAGTCGTGCCCAACACCGGGCTGAGCCGGATCGCCGCGGTTGACGTCGGCGGCGAAACCGCCCGCAGCCAGGACGCCAGGGATCAGATCAGCGGCTCGATGTGGAAGATCGTCCTCTTCGTACTGACGCTCAGCTACCTGGTGCTGATGGTGATGCTGCGCTCGCTGCTGCTGCCACTCAAGGCTGTGCTGATGAACCTGCTCTCGATCGGAGCGGCGTTCGGCGTCCTCGTCGCGGTCTTCCAGTGGGGATGGTTCTCCAACCTGCTGGGCTTCGAAAGCCAGGGCGCCCTGGACACGATCAACGTGCCGTTGATCTTCGCCATCGTCTTCGGGCTCTCGATGGACTACGAGGTCTTCCTGATGTCGCGCATCCGCGAGCGCTATCTGGAGCACGGCGACAACGAGCGCGCCGTCGCCGAGGGACTCTCGACCAGCGCCCGGACGATCTCCTCGGCGGCGCTGATCATGACCGCGGTCTTCTCGGTTTTCGTACTTACCGGCGTGCCCTCGATCAAGGAGCTGGGATTGGGCTGCGCGGTTGCGATCGCGCTTGACGCGACCCTGGTCCGCCTGATCCTCGTTCCCGCCGCGATGAAGCTGCTCGGCGCCTGGAACTGGTGGATGCCCTCCTGGCTCGACCGGGCCCTGCCGGATCTCAGCTTTGAGAGTGGCAGCCCGGCACCTGAGCCGGCTGAGGCTTAGACCTATCCCGGTAGGGGTTCCACTTAACTTTTTCGGTGGAGCGTTGAAGCCGTCCGAGATTGGA
Source organism: Solirubrobacterales bacterium (assembly GCA_021154855.1). Lineage (GTDB taxonomy): Bacteria > Actinomycetota > Thermoleophilia > Solirubrobacterales > 70-9 > VRUE01. The sequence goes on along the minus strand of JAJKHV010000035.1, from coordinate 2,132 downwards.
TTGCCGAAAAAGTACAAGACGTTCCACCCCTACCGGGATAGGTCTGAATACGCTGTGCCGTCATGAGCGACGATCTTGCCTTTGCTGGAGCTGCCCGACAAGCGGAGATGGTGCGGGCGGGGGAGGTGTCCCCGAAGGAGCTGGTGCAGCTCTGCCTCGATCGGATCGGGCGGATCGATCCGCAGCTGAACTCCTTCCGCAAGGTGTTGGCGGAAAAAGCTCTGCTCGAAGCGGAGCAGGCTGAAGCGCGGCTGAAGGCTGGCGACGAGCGGCCGCTGCTCGGCGTGCCGATCGCGATCAAGGACGAAGTCGACGTGGTCGGCGAGGTCAACATGCACGGCACCGACGCCTTCGCCGAGCCTGCCAGCGCCGACAGCGAGATGGTTCGGCGCCTGCGCGAGGCCGGCGCGATCGTCGTCGGCCTGACCCTGCTGCCAGAGCTGGCGATCTGCGGCTTCACCGAGTCGGCCACCTACGGCGTGACCCGCAACCCGTGGAACCTGCAGCGCAGTCCCGCCGGCTCGAGCGGCGGCTCGGCAGCGGCGGTTGCCGCCGGGCTGGTCCCGATCGCCTCGGCCGGCGACGGCGGTGGCTCGATCCGGCTTCCCGCCGCCTCCTGCGGCCTCTTCGGCCTCAAGCCCTCGCGCGGGCGGATCTCGCTAGCGCCGGGGCTCGAATACTGGAATGGGCTTGCGGTCAACGGCTGCGTCAGCCGCACGGTGCTCGACACGGCGCTCTGGCTCGACATCACCGCCGGTGGTTCGCTGGAGCCGGGCGCGCCGCCACCCCCGGACCGACCGTTTGTCGAGTCGGCGAAAACGCCTCCGGGCAAGCTGCGCGTCGCCTACTCGACCCTCGCTCCCCGCGCCGCCGCGCCGCCGACCGTCTCAGATGACGTCAAGCAGGCGGTTGCCGATGCAGCTGAGCTGATCCGCTCGCTCGGCCACGACGTCTCCCAGCGAGACCCCGACTGGGGCGGGATCGGCAACAACATCACCCCCCGCTTCCTGCGCGGCGTGGCCGACACCGTCAAGGAAGTTCCGTACCCGGAGCGACTGGAAGCGCGCACGCGCGGCTTCGGCCGCCTCGGCAAGGCGATCCCTGACGCAATCTTCGAGCGTGCCCTGCGCGGCCGCGAATCGGACGCCGTCCGCGTCAACGCGATCTTCGACTCCTTCGATGTCCTGGTCACGCCAGTGATGGGCGGCACAGCCGTGCCGATCCGCCGCTGGGAGGGCAAGGGCGCGTTGCGCACGGTGCTCGGAATGAGCCGCTTCTATCCCTACTGCGTCCCCTGGAACCACCTCGGCAACCCGGCAATGTCGGTCCCCACCGGCTTCGCCGACGACGGCATGCCGCTCGCCGTCCAGATCATCGGCCGCCCCGGAAACGAGTCAACGCTCCTCTCCCTAGCCGCCCAGCTAGAGGCCGAGCGCCCCTGGGCACACACGCGTCCACCTATCAGCTAAATACCTCTGTAGATCTCGCGGACATCGGCGCCCAGTAGCCGCGGGGGGAGCTACTTCAACGCCGGGCGGGCTGTGAAATCTGAGGGAGGGGTCCTGCAGACACTCCCCGCTTTTGTCTGCGGGAGCCCTCCCTCAGATTGCGGACGCTCCAATTAGTTGAACACCTTGCGCATGCGGGCGATCTCACGGATCGATCCACGCGGCCGAATACGTCGGGTCAGCACCATCTTCATCTGGTTCGCATCCGGCCTGCTCATCGAGACGAAGTCAGCCCATTTTGCCTCCAGCGTAATGGTCGGGTTCGGGACTTCTCCCGGCTCCGCCCGGGTCGAGCCGTTGTCCAGCACGAGGTGCCAGGGGTCGGCGTCGGTGAAGCGCCACTGGTAGATGAGCTTCGAGCCGTTAGCCGCCCTCGGGTCGGCGGCTCGCTTGACCACGTCGAAGTAGAGGCGCTGCATCTCGGGCGTCGCTTCGGGGGTCGCCTCAGGCGGACCGAGGATTCCCGCCTCCATCAGCTTGACCTGATTCTGGGCGACCTCCTCGGCCGAGGCCTCGGGGTCGAAGGGAAAGACGCCGGGCGGCATCTCCTCGGTCGGATAGCCGATCGTGCGCCAGCGTTGGCGGATCAGTTTCAGCCCGAAGGCGAAGATGTCCTCCAACGAG
>JAJKHV010000034.1 GCA_021154855.1 Solirubrobacterales bacterium | reverse complement strand
GTGGAGGGCCACCCCCCACTCGAAGAAGGCCATCAGCAAGAGGTTGTAAAAGGGCTGGAAGAGGTAGACCGGGTGCCACTTCTGCTGCGGATCGATGCGCATGATCTCGTAGCCGAGGTCCTTGTCCTTGCCACGAATGTTGGTGAAGGTGTGGTGGACGTAGTTGTGCGAGTGCTTCCAGGCCTCGGCGGTCGAAGCGGTGTCCCAGTCCCAGGTCGAGGAGTTGATCTGGGGGTCGTTCATCCAATCCCACTGGCCATGCAGGACGTTGTGCCCGATCTCCATGTTCTCGAGGATCTTGGCCATCGAGAGCGCCGCCGTCCCGGCAATCTGGACGGGGCGATAGCGGGCACCGAGCAGCAGCACGCGGCCGAGCACCGCCAGGCGGCGTTGCATCGCGATCATGCTCTCGATGTAGCGGCGATCGCGTTCGCCCAGCTCGGCGAAGACGCGGTCGCGGATCTCGTCGAACTCGCGGGCCAGCTCGTCGAGTTGCTCCGCCGAGAGACCCGCGAGCGGGCTCGCAACCTCAGCAGTCGTTGCGCTCATCGTCTCCCTTTCCTAGGTATCAAAGTGCGATCTCGATCGGTCCCTCGGGGGCATTCACGCAAGTGCGGATCATCTCTCCCTCGCTACCGTGGACCTTTCCGGTGCGCAAATCGCGCACCTCGCCCTTGCAGAGCCTGCCGACACAGGTATGGCAGATGCCCATCCGGCAGCCGAAGGGCAGGGTCGCACCCGCATCCTCGCCGCCGGCGAGGATCGGGATGCCGCTGTCGCAGCGAGCCTCAACCCCGCTTTTCGTGAAGCGCACTATGCCGCCCTCGCCCTCACCGGGCTCGCCGCCAATCACCGGCTGGAAGCGCTCAAGATGGAGCAGCTCGCCGTTGCCGTCGCGCTCCCAGCGCTCACACATCGCGTCGAGCATCGCGGCCGGGCCGGAGAGGAAGGCATGACGATCGCGCCAGTCCGGGCAAAGCCTGTCCAGATCGTCAGCCGTGACCCTGCCCTGCTCGCCGGTGATCTGCAGCCGCAGGTCGTAACCCCCATGAGTGTTCGCGATCTCGCGTAGAAGGTCAGCGAAGATCACTCCCTCGAGGTCACGTGAGGAGTGAATGTGAACCGCATCGCCAAGCCCATCGCTGCGGTGCAGGCAGCGGACCATGCTCATGATTGGCGTGATCCCACTGCCGGCGCTGATGAAGAGCAACTTCCGCGGCGGCGGATCGGGGAGCACGAACGTGCCTTCGACTCCGCCGAGGCGGACGATGTCCCCCGGCCTGGCCTCGCGAGCCAGATAGGGCGAGACCTTGCCTGATTCGACCAGCATCGGGGTGATGCTGATGCAGCCGTCGGGCCGCTCGGGCTCGGACGTGAGGGAGTAGGCACGCCAGTGGTGTACCCCGTCAACGACGACCCCGATCCTGAGGTATTGCCCGGGCCGGTGCCCCGTCCACTCGAACCCCGGGCGGATCAGCACGGTGACGGCATCCGGCGTCTCGCGGTCGATCCGCTCGATCCGTCCGCGCAACTCGCGCGTGGACCAAAGTGGGTTGATCAGTTCGAGGTAGTCGTCCGGGAGCAACGGGCTGAACAGCGAACGGACAGCGTTCAGCGCCCTGCGCCGGAGCTTCGGGACCTTCGGTGCCGCTCCTCGCTCAGCCATGGCCCAATGATTACAGCCATCGATTTAGACGTTTTGTGTGTGAAGCCGCACGCTCCCGCCGGCTGCCGCCGCGGGTCGGGCTAAGGTCGCTGCAGTGACGTTGACCGACCCTGTGCAGCAGCTCGATCGCGATCATCTCTGGCACCCTTTCACGCAACAGCGTGACTGGTCTGAAGAAGAGCCGCTGATGATCGAGCGCGCCGAGGGTTCCCATCTGATCGACAGCGACGGGAAGCGCTACATCGACGGCGTCTCCTCGCTGTGGTGCAACGTCCACGGCCACCGGCACCCAGGGATCGATTCTGCCGTCAACGAGCAGCTCGACAAGGTTGCCCACACCACGATGCTAGGCCTCGCCCACCCCGGCGCGGCCGAGCTGGCGGGGCGCCTCGTCGATCTCGCTCCCGCCGGCCTCTCGCGCGTCTTCTACTCGGAGTCTGGCTCGACCGCTACTGAGATCGCGCTGAAGATGGCCTTCCAGTATCAGCAGCAGCGCGGTGGCCAGCACACCCGCCGCACGTCCTTTGTGCACTTGCGCGACTCCTACCACGGCGACACGATCGGCTCCGTCTCGGTCGGTGGGATCGATCTCTTCCACTCGGCCTACCGCCCCCTGCTGTTCAACACCCACGCCGCCGAGGCCGGCGATGCCGGTGACCTCGAGCGCGTGCTGGCCGTTCACGAAGAGGAGATTGCCGCCGTCATCGTCGAGCCACTGGTCCAAGGCGCCGCCGGGATGCTTACCCACCCCCCTGGCTATCTGCGAGCGGTCCGCGAGCTCTGCGACCGCTTCGGCGTGTTGCTGATCTGCGACGAGGTGGCGACAGGATTCGGCCGCACCGGGAAGATGTTTGCCTGCGAGCACGAGGGCGTCGCTCCAGATCTGCTCTGCCTCGCCAAGGGTCTGACCGGTGGGTACCTCCCCCTGGCTGCGACACTGGCGACAGAGCGGATCTACGAAGGGTTTCTCGGCGCGCCGGACCAGTACCGGACCTTCTTTCACGGCCACACCTACACCGGCAACCCTCTCGCCTGCGCTGCTGCGCTCGCCAGCCTCGATGCCTTCGAAGAGGAGCGGACGATCGAGAGCCTGCAGCCTAAGATCGAGCTGTTGTGGGAACTGCTGACCGAGCTGGAGGCTATGCCCGAGGTGACGGAGGTGCGGGGCCGTGGCGTCATGGTCGGCATCGACCTCGGCGAGCACGACCCGGCCCTTCGCCTAGGGCACAGGGTCACCCTGGAAGCTCGCAAGCACGGTGCGATCATCCGCCCCCTCGGCGACGTGATCGTTCTCATGCCGCCCCTCTCGATCTCAGAAGGCCAGCTGCGGCGCCTGGTCGAAATCACGCAACAGTCGATCCGAGCCGCTTCCGCTGCGATTTCACCAGTCGCGTTGGCGCAAGCAGCCTGATTCATCTGTGACGGATCGAGGTTCCGCCCGTAGTAAGGGCGTGAGTGAGACTCTTGTCGCACCGGCCACCACCGCTCCGCGCGATGCCGATACCGCCTTCGACGAGCTCTATCGCTCGAGCCGAGACGACGTCTACGCCTACGCCGCTGGGCTCCTTCGCGATCGCGCCGCCGCGGAGGACGTGACGGCCACTGCCTTCGAGCGTGCCTATCGCAAGCGCTCGCGCTTCGATCCCAGCCGGGGAAACCGGCGTGCCTGGCTGTTCGGAATCGCGCGCAACGCCGCTCTCGACGAGCTGCGGCGACGGAGCCGGCAGGCAAAGCTCGTTTCCGACCCAATTGACGCGACCAGCCTCGACGCGGAGCGCAGCGAGCGGCGCTTGGTTCTCGTCGACGCGTTGGGCAGGCTCGATGGGTCCGAGCGGGAGCTGATCGCCTTGAAGTTCTTCGCCGGTCTGGCCAACGCCGAGATCGCAGCGGTGCTGAAGATCAGCGAGTCGAACGCGGGCACGAAGCTGCACCGCGTCGTCGCCAAACTGAGGGAGGTATGCGATGGAGCGCTCTAGCGAGTACGAGGACGTGGCCGTCGCCCTTGCGGAGGTGCGGCCGGTCCCGCGAGCCGACTTTGCCTCGGAGCTTGACGAGCTGGTCGCGGCGGGCTTCCCACGGCCGTCGCGATTCGGCGGTCCGCGCCTGGCGACCATTGCCGCGCGCCTTCGGGCGCCGTCCCCCCGGCGCCTGCTCTTGACAACCAGTTCCACGGCCCTTGCTGCCATTGCCATCGCCACGGTGATCGTTGCAAGCAACGAGTCGGCCTCCGGTCCCGTAGCGCTCGACCGCCGTCCGCATCAGACCCATTTCTCCGAGCCAAATCCGACAACGTCCAGCGGATCGGTTCCGTCGAGCGGGGCCGCTGTACAGGGCGCTTCGGCCGGCGTCGAGCGATCTGGCGAAAGCTCTGATTCCGCGGTGCAGGACACCTTCAGCGAACCTCCGGACTCGAATGCCATATACGGCCTTTCATTCCTCGGCCGGGCCGGCCATCGCGACATCGAACGCTCTGCCGAGATCGGCCTGCGCGCCGATCGGGCCGACGTCGCCGACGACTCCGCCAAGGTCTTCAGCGCCGTCCACAACGCTCGCGGCATCGTTCTTCATTCCACGACCACGGCGGGGAGAAACGCCGCCGCTCACTTCGATCTGCTGATCCCAAGCGTGAGGCTCGGCGACGCACTCGCCGCTTTCTCGGCGATCGACGAGGTCCGCAGCCGCTACGAGGCGACCGACGACATCACCGCCCCCACGGTCGCTCTTGGCGAACAGGTTCAGGACTCGAGAGCAAGGATCGACGGGCTGCTGTCGCAGCTCGCCGCCGCGGAAACCGAATCGGAAAGGACGGCGATCGAAGCGCAACTGCAAGGAGAGCGGCATCAGGCGGCACAGCTGCGCTCGCGGCTGACCCGCCTGCACCAGCGGGTCGACTTCTCGCGAGTCTCGCTCCGAATCGAAACCGGCGGCTCCTCTACCGAGCCGGGCGGCACCTGGGGAATAGGCGACGCCTGGGGCGATGCTGGCCACATCCTCGGCATCGCGGCCGGCGTGACGATCGTCGGACTTGCGCTGCTCGGCCCCTTGGCTCTGATCTGCCTGCTTGCCTGGCTCGGTCGCCGCGCCTGGCTGCAGCGCGCCCGCGACCGGGCCCTGGCCTGACCTGGGGTATCTGACTTCGGGTACCTCACCGGGGTCGTATAGCTCCTCGAGGCCAGGCACGCCCCTATAGGGTGAACAGGTGGACGCTCGGGAGCGAGGACCCGCGGAGGCGCCGAACCTCGGCCGTCCTTCCGAGCCGAGGCCGGCCGCCTCGGTGGTATTGCTTCGACGTGGCGGCAAACATGCGGATCGGGCGCTCGAGGTGCTGCTGCTGAAGCGGACCGGCAAGGCACGGTTCATGCCCAATGTCTGGGTCTTTCCGGGCGGCGCGGTGGATGACGCCGACGGTGAAGACGAAGCCCGTTTCAAGGTCTGCGCGTTGCGCGAGCTGAAGGAGGAGGCGGGAATTGCCCTGCCGGCCGACGAGGAGCTGGTTCTGTTCTCCCGCTGGATCACGCCTGAGGTCGTATCTCGGCGCTTTGATGCCTGGTTCTTCCTCGCTCTGGCCCCGGCTCACACGCCGCCAAAGGCGGATGGGGTCGAGACGGTCGACGCGGGCTGGTTCGAGCCGGCAAGCGCGCTCGAGATGCAGGCCGCGGGCGAGATCGTCCTCGCCTTCCCGACGATCAAACAGCTCGAAGCGCTGTTGCCGTTCCGAACCTCCGACGAGGCGCTCGCGGCGCATCGCGATGCTGAGGTCCAGCCGATCCAGCCAAAGGTGATCGGCACCGCAGAGGACAACCGGGTCGTCCTGCCGGGCGATCCCGACTATCCCGCCTGACCCTCGAACACGCTCCGTCGGCAGGAAGCAAAAGCAGCTCGAGCCAGCGTGCCGACTCGGTCATATGGCGGGAAATTGCTCCAAACCGGCGTGCCACGGGCCGGGCGGATAGGTGTGTATGCCGCTCTCCTCCATCTCCCCCTGCAGGCGCCTGAAGAGCTGGCCGGCGTTTTTCAGTGCAGCTTTCAGCTCTTCCTCGCTGCGCTCGCGCAGGCGCCAGAGGAACCAGAGCTGACGATCGTTGACGCCAAAGTCGATCTCGCCGGTCATCGTCGTCGTCCAGGCCAGGAAGCCCGGGCTGAACAGCTCCCGCAGCGCGACCGGGTCGTACTCTCGCGGCACCGTCGCCTGGAAGCGATTGTTGAACTCGATCGACTCGAACTCGACCTTGCTGGCGAAGCGCTGCGTGACCAACTCGTGGCCCTCGATCGACTCGACGTTGAAGGCGGGAACGACGCGCGCCAAATCCGGCATGTGCGCCTTGGCAAGGATCGCGGTGGGCAACGCCGCCTTGCTGAAGAGCCCACCGACTTCCTTTTCGTCGGCGTCGCAGGAGGAGCCCCAGAAGCCTTCGACGAGCTGTCCGGTGAGGCGATTGGCGCCGCCGACACAGAGCGCCACCGGTCCGTCCTTGGGATTGATTCCCCCGACGGGCTCGTATTTGAGCTCGCGTCGCTGGCCGTAGTTCTGGACCGCTTCCGCCCAGGCTTCGGCTTCCTGCTTGGCGCTCATCCACCGATCCTATGTTTCCGCTGCCTGAGCGTGGTCTAGGATGCGCTTATGACTATCGCCATCATCGTGGTGGTCGCGATCATCGTCATCGCGGTCCTCTACTACATCGGTAAGCGCAACGCGATCATCGGCGCCCGCAACCGGGTCGACGAGTCGTGGAGCGGAATCGACGTGCAACTGAAGCGGCGTCACGATCTCGTGCCAAACCTGGTCGAGACGGTCAAGGGCTACGCCGAGCACGAGAGCCAGACCTTCGAGAAGACCACCCAGGCACGGGCCGAGGCGATGGCGGCCCAGAGCGTCGAGGACACCGCCAAGGCCGAGCAGAAACTGACCCAGGCGCTGGCCGACGTGCGCGCCGTCGCGGAGAACTACCCGACCCTGCGCGCCACCGAGAACTTCCAGCAGCTCAGCCGCAACCTCGCCGAGCTCGAGGACGAGATTCAGGCCTCACGGCGGATCTACAACTCCAACGTGCAGTCCTACAACACCTCGATCGAACAGTTCCCGGGCTCGATCATCGCCGATCAGGGCAGCTTCACCAAACGCGAGTTCTTCGAGATCGAGAATGCCGCCGACCGCGAGCCGGTATCGGTCAGCTTCAGCAAAGACTGAGTCTCTAAGCTTTTCCCTATGACGACGGCCACCGAGCAAACGCTGTGGATCTGCGAGAGCTGCGGCTTTATCTACGATCCCGCGATCGGCGACCCGGACGGCGGAATTCCGCCTGGAACGAAGTTCGAGGACATCCCCAAGGACTGGTTCTGCCCGGTCTGCGGCGCCAGGACTTCTGACTTTCGCCCGCTGGAGCCCGGGGAGGCATAAGGAAGCCTTGCCCACCGCCCGCGGCCGACGCGGAAGGGAGTGAGCGAGCCAGCCGGTGATGATGAGCGCGGACGAGCGAGAGCAGAGCACGCGGGCGGAATTTGATTTCGACTGGTTGGTGGTTGGCTCCGGGTTCGGGGGCTCGGTCTCGGCGCTGAGACTTGCCGAGAAGGGGTACTCGGTGGCGGTTCTGGAGTGCGGCAGCCGCTTCCGGGACGAGGACTTCGCCGAGTCGACCCTGCGCCAGCCGCGCCGTTACTTCTGGGCGCCGAAGCTCGGCATGCGAGGGATCCTTCGCATGACCTTCTTCAAGGACGTCTTCGTCGTCTCCGGCAGCGGCGTCGGCGGCGGGTCCCTCGGTTACGCCAACACCCTCTACCGGGCGCGTCCGGCGTTCTTCAAGGACCGCCAATGGGCCGATCTTGGCGACTGGAAGTCCGAGCTCAAGCCCCACTACGAGACCGCGGAACGGATGCTCGGCGTGGTCGAGTACGAGGGCATGGGCGCGGCCGACAAGCTGTTGAAGGAATACGGCGAGGAGATCGGTGTCGGCGAGACCTTCACCAACACGCGCGTCGGCGTCTTCTTCGACAAGCCTGGAGTTGAGGTTTCCGACCCCTTCTTCGGTGGCGAGGGGCCCACGCGCACGGGCTGCATGCGCTGCGGCAGCTGCATGGTCGGCTGCCGACACGGAGCGAAGAACACGCTGGTCAAGAACTACCTCTGGTTCGCCGAGAAGCTCGGGGTCAGGATCGAGCCGGAGCGGCAGGTGACGGAGATAAGGCCCCTTGGCGCCGCAGATGGCTCCGATGGCTACGCAGTGACCAGCGAGCGCTCCGGCGCCTGGCTGCGCAAGCAGCGCCGCACGACGACCGCGCGCGGCGTAGTCGTTGCCGCCGGCGCCCTCGGCACCAACAACCTTCTCGCCAACTGCCGCCACAGCGGCGCCCTGCCGCGCCTCTCGACCCGGATCGGCGACATCATCCGGACCAACTCCGAGTCGATCCAGTCGGTTACCGCGATGGACGACGAGCGGGATTTCAGCCGTTCGGTCGCGATCACCTCCAGCATCTATCCCGACCCCGACACCCACATCGAGGTCGTCACCTACGGGGAAGCGGGCGACGCGATGAGCGGCACCTTCACCGCGATGACCGGCCCCGGCACGAGGGTAACGAGGCCGCTGAAGTGGATCGTCGCGATGCTGCGCCATCCGTGGCAGACGCTGCGGATGCGGATCCCCTACCGCTGGTCGAGGCGGACCGTGATCCTGCTGGTGATGCAGACGGTCGACGCGGCGATGAAGCTGCAGCCGAAGCGCAAGCTGTTCGGAGGCGGCGTGCGATTGCAGACCGCGCAGGACCCGGATCGCCCGAACCCGATCTACCTTCCGGCGGCGGCGCAGGCGGCCCGCTGGTTTGCCCAGAAGACCGGCGGCACCGCCCAGAGCGCGCTCACCGAGTCGATCCAGAACGTGCCAACCACCGCCCATATCCTCGGCGGCGCCGTGATCGGCGCCGATCCGCAGAGCGGTGTCGTGGACGCCGCCAACCGCGTCTTCGGCTACGAAAACCTGCTGGTCACCGACGGTGCCTCGATCCCGGCAAACCCCGGCGTCAACCCAAGCCTGACGATCACCGCCAAGGCCGAGCACGCGATGAGCCTGATCCCGCCCAAGGACGGGGTGGAACCAGGGCACCTGCCAGAGGCGGCAAGGCCGGCGAACGTCGGGGGTGGGTCCCCGGGCCGGCCTTCGGCCGGGAGTTCCCGGGGGCCCGCCCCCGACGCCCTGACGGTCTCCCCGCCGAAGTAGGTCTTGGTCAGCCCGCCTCGGCGAGGCGCTGAGCTACGTAGTCCCAGTTGACGACGTTCCAAAATGCGTCGATGTAGTCCGGGCGCTTGTTTTGGTATTTGAGGTAGTAGGCGTGCTCCCAGACGTCGCAGCCAAGCAGCGGCACGCTGCCGTCGGAAAGCGGAGAGTCCTGGTTCGGGGTCGAGACGACGGCCAGCCCGGAGTTGTCCTTGACCAGCCAGGCCCAGCCCGAGCCGAAGCGGGCAATGCCGGAGTTCTTGAACTCTTCCTTGAAGGAATCGAAGGAGCCGAATGTCTCGCCGATCGCCGAGCCGAGGTCGCCGTTCGGCTCGCCGCCGCCATCGGGACTGAGCATCTGCCAGAAGAGGCTGTGGTTGTAGTGGCCCCCCGCGTTGTTGCGGACCGGGGCCTGCTTGTCACCGGGAAGGCTGGAGAGATTTCGCAGCACGTCCTCGACATCGCGATCGGCCCACTCGGTGCCCTCCAGCGCCGCGTTGGCTTTGTCGACGTAGGCCTGGTGGTGCTTGTCATGGTGTACCCGCATCGTCGCCTCGTCGATGTGAGGCTCGAGGGCGTCGTACGGGTAGGGAAGGTCGGGAACCGAAAAGGCCATCTGGCGTCTCCTTGGTCGATAGTCGAAGTCCGCTCGGGAGCCTAACGCTGCCGCGCCTCCGGCAGCCCCGCGAGTGCCGCCGCCCGACCGGACGAAATGCATAAACGGATCGCGAGCGGGTACAGGCCGGTTGGGATGAGCGATTCCGACCCTAAGATGGAGACGATCGAGACCCGCGTGCCTTCGCGGCTCGACCGCCTGCCGTGGTCCAACTTCCACTGGATGATCGTGATCGGCCTCGGCACCGTCTGGATCCTCGACGGGCTCGAGGTGACGATCGTCGGCAGCATCGGCCAGCGGCTGACCGAAAAAGGCAGTGGCATCGTCCTCGACGCGAGCCAGATTGGCACGGCCGCCGCTTTCTACGTCGCCGGTGCTTGCCTCGGCGCGCTGTTCTTCGGCCAGCTCACGGACCGCTTCGGGCGAAAGAAGCTGTTCCTGCTCACACTCGGCGTCTACGTCCTCGCCACGATCGCCACCGCCTTCTCCTTCAGCGCTTGGTACTTCTTCGCCGCCCGCTTCTTCACTGGCGCCGGCATCGGTGGCGAGTACGCGGCGATCAACTCGGCGATCGACGAGCTGATCCCGGCTCGGCTGCGCGGCAGGGTCGACCTAATGATCAACGGCAGCTTCTGGATCGGTGCCGCAGGCGGCGCCGTCGCTTCGATCGCCCTGCTCGACACGGCGCTCTTCGCCGCCGACGTTGGCTGGCGTCTGGCGTTTGGAATCGGCGCCCTGCTGGGCGTCGGCATCCTCCTGGTCCGCCGCAATGTTCCCGAGAGCCCGCGCTGGCTCTTCATCCACGGGCGCGACGACGAGGCCGAGGAGATCGTCGGCGACATCGAGGAGGCGATCGAAGAGGAGAAGGGCGAAGAGCTGCCCCAGCCAGACGACAGCATCAGGGTCAAGCCGAGGGAGCGCATCTCATTCCGCGAGATCGCTCAGACCGCGATCTCGAAATACCCGCGTCGCACTGCCCTTGGCCTGGCGCTCTTCGTCGGGCAAGCGTTCATGTACAACGCGGTCACCTTCGATCTGGGCACCCTGCTGGGCGAATTCTTCAACGTCTCCTCGGGCAGCGTGCCGTTCTACCTCGCCCTCTTCGGCGTCTCCAACTTCCTCGGTCCCTTCACCCTCGGCCGCCTCTTCGACACCGTTGGACGCAAGCCGATGGTCACCGCCACCTATTTGGGATCCTCCGCCTTGACCGTGGTGCTCGCAGTCCTGCTGCTCGGCAACTCGCTGACCACCTGGACCTTCATGGCCTTGGTGCTGGCAATCTTCTTCATCGCTTCCGCGGGGGCCAGCTCCGCCTACCTGACTGTCAGTGAGATCTTCCCGATGGAGACGCGGGCCCTCTCGATCGCCTTCTTCTATGCCGCTGGCACCGCGGCCGGTGGCATTGCGGGACCGTTGCTCTTCGGCCATTTCATCGCCAGTGGCAGCCAGGATCAGGTCGCGACAGGCTTCTTCATCGGTGCCGCCGTCATGGCGATCGGCGGGATTGCCGAGCTGCTCTTCGGGGTCAAAGCGGAGCGTCGGCAACTGGAGGACATCGCTGAACCGCTCACAGCGGAAGGAGTGCGCCAGGATGGGAAGGATCAGCATGACCGCCGTCGAGAGCATCACCCCGCCGGGCGCTACCGCCTCGGTCGGGGCAGCCACAGCTCCCCGCCGGGATTGCCCAACTGGCCACCTCGTTAGCCCTGCTAGCGTGTTCCTCGAAGGGGCCTGCACGGCTTGCATGAGGCTCGAGGACGGCAATAATTCCATCGGGGAAAACTCCCTGATATGAGAGCCAATGGCAGCTAAGCGCACTACAGACGAGACCGACTCAGCCGCCCGCTCGCCGGGTTCGAACGAGCACCTGGCCGGCGAACACGATCTCTGGGAGCGCTTTGCCCGCGACCATGACCCTGTCATTCGCGAGGAGCTGGTGCGGCGCAACATGGCTTTTGCCAAGCGTCTGGCGCTGCGCTATCGGGGCGCCAGCGAGTCTTTCGACGACCTGCTTCAGGTCGCCAACCTCGGCCTGCTCAACGCGGTAGATCGCTTCGACCCCGATCGCGGCATCCCCTTCACCGCCTTCGCCTCACCGACGATCCTCGGTGAGCTGAAGCGCCACTTCCGCGACCGCGTCTGGACGGTGCGGGTGCCGCGTGGGCTGCACGACCGCATGGCCGAAGTCGACAAGGCAATCACCGAGCTGACCAAGCAACTGCAGCGCTCGCCGTCAGTTGGCGAAATCGCCGAGCGCCTTGGCCTGGAGGAAACGGATGTGCTCGAGGTACTCGAGGCCAACCACAATCGTCGCCCTCTCTCGCTCGACCGCCCACCTGGGGGCGAGGACTCCGATGAGGCGCCGCCCTCGGAATGGATCGGCGACGAGGACGAGCGCTTCGAGCTGGTCGAGGGAAGGATCGCCCTCGATGCCGCCTTGCCCTACCTGGAGGAGCGCGAGCGCATCGTCCTGCGCCTGCGTTTCGTCGAGGACATGACCCAGTCGCAGATTGCCGAGCAGATAGGCCATTCGCAGATGCACGTATCGCGCATCCTCCGACGCGCGCTCAGCCGCATCCGCGAACGGATCGAGGAGGAACGAGGCCTCGAGGGAAGCGACTAAGCGCTCGGCAGACCGGCGAAACGGACTATCAGGTAGTCCCCGTCGTCAGACTCTTCAACGACGAATTCGTCGGCAAGCGCCTCCAGCGAGCCTCCCACCTCGGGAACGTCGAGGTCGCGACGGATTTCGGCAGCGGCGCCCTTTTCCATCGGTCCGAGGCGCAGCTCGAGCCCTTCCTCGCTCTCGCCGAGGTCGAGCCGCACGCAGCCGTCGACAAAGCGCCCGGGCGCCGCGCCGGCGATCGCATCGGTGATCAGGACGGCGTCGGAGACACGATCGACGGAGAGATCGCGACGCGCAGCGAGGGCGCCAACCATTCGCGCCAACACGGGCTCGAGCAGCTCGGCGCGGCCAACGGCGATCTGGGTGCCGGCGACATCAGGAAGCGGGGCCTTTTCGAGCGCTCCATCCGAATTGCCGGCGCTCCCGTCCCGAAGCGGCAACCGCATCATCACTTCGGTGCCACGGTCGAGGCCACCGGAGATGCTGAAGCTCCGGGAGAGGGCAGCGATCAGGGTCAGGCCGAGTTTGAGGCTGGCCCGCTCAGTCTCGGCTTGCGGGCTGATTCCGGAGCCACTGTCACTGACGGTCACCGTCAGGCCATCGCTGTCTGGCTCCGCTTCGACCATCAGCGGGCCGGCCTTACCAGGGTAGGCGTGGACGACAACGTTCATACAGGCCTCCGTCACCACCGTCTTGAGGTCGGCGACGCCGGTTTCGTCCATTCCGATCTGCTCGGCGAGCCCCGCCAGGGCGTGTCGAACCACCGCGACGTTCTCCGCCCTCGCGGGGAGCCTCATGTAAAGCCCTTTTGGCTTCTCGCTGATGGTGGGACTGTCTGCCATTGACTGCTGTTCGGCTGGGGAACGTCTCCCCGCGGCTGAGCATAACTGTGTCGTCCTCCTCGCCACCCCCTACCCGAGGCATGGGTCCGCAAACCGTGGCCGCCGCGATCGTCGGGCCAAGTGGCTTACGTGTCGTGCGAGCGGGTAGCTGCCTGTCGATGCCAGCACCTCGCCGGAGATTGCCTCGCGAGCTCTTCGAGACGCGGAGCCACTCCTGGCAAGAGGTCGGCCTCGGACATGAGCTCGAGGCACAGGCGCCGGGTCGCGCTCTGGGTGGACTTCTAGTCGCCCTGCTGACGATCGGGGCCGTTCTGGTCCTCTATCACCGGCGTCACGAGCTGCTGCCGAGCTATGGGCCCTGGGTGCGAGCGGCGACCGTGGTGATCTTGATCATCGCCGGCTCCGCCGGCAGCCACTGGCTGGTGCGCTGGATCTCTCCCCGCCTTTTCCGCCGCGTCGACCCGGCAACCGCCGGCACGGCGGGCTTCCTGATCCGCCTCTTCGCGATGGCCACGGTGGTTGTCGTGGCCCTCCGAATCGCCGGCGTCACGACTGCCACACTGGCCGTCGGCGGCGCTTTTACGGCGATCCTCCTCGGGCTTGCGGCCCAGCAGACGCTTGGCAGCCTTTTTGCCGGCATCGTCCTGCAGAGCACCCGACCCTTCCGGGTCGGCGAAAGGGTGCGCCTCGTCGGCGGTGCGCTCGCCGGCTCTATCGAGGGCACGGTCAGCTCCCTGGGACTCTTCTACGCGACCTTGGTCCAAGGGGCCGATCGACTGCAGGTCCCAAACAGCGTCTTGATCAGCCTGGTGGTCGTGCCGCTGCGCGAGCCGCCGAAAGTCGACGTTCGGGCTCGCTTCTCGGTCGAGGCCAGTCCGCGGCGGATCGAGGAGCAACTGCTCAGCTCGATCCGCATCCCAACCCGCAACGCGCCGGATGTCGCCTTGGAGGAAGTCGATGAGGATGGCGTGGTGCTGCGGATCAGCGCGACCCCGCTGCGGCCTGACGACGGCTCACAGCTCGCCGAGGAAGTACTCGACGCGCTGCGCCACGCTCCGGAGGCGTCCGCTACCGAACACTCCTTCTGAGCGCCCTCGCTCAGGCGGCAGCGCCATCGAAGCGCGAGAGCGCCTCGGCAGGATCGACGAAGACCTCGCCGCGAACAAAGAGGCCGTCTTCGACGTTCCAGATCCAGCCGACCGGCATGTCGCGGATGCCGAGCTCCCGGCTGCGCACGTAGACACGGCCGGAGGCGAGCAAGCAGTTTCCCTGCCGCTCCACCGTGCCGAGCGTGATCAAGAGCGATTCCCAGATACGTTCGACGTCGTCGAGGTATTCCCGCAGGCCGTCAGGGCCCCTGTAGGGAACCTTGTGTCCAACTTCGCTGCCCGTGACCGTGTGGAACTCCATCTCCGGGGCGCAGAGCGAAACGATCGCCACTGCATCGCGCTGGTTAAAGGCATGGAAAAGACGGCCTACGAGGGCTTCATAGGCCTCATCCACCGCCCTGCCGGGGGAGTTCGTGGGCGAGCTATCCACCGTCAGAGACCGATCGGCGCCGGAACGTGTGAGCACCAGGATCGCCACGTCGTCTTCAAGTGCGCCGGCGGTGAAGCCGTGCAGCGCCCCCTCGAGCCGCTGCACGGCAATTGCCGGATTGGTGGCTCCAGCGAGCTCCGCCCGCAGCCGCTCCTCGCCGAAGCGGCCCTGATCGCCCACCGCCTCGATGATCCCGTCCGTCACCAGGACGAGCTGCCGGCCGGGGTCGAAGGAGGCCTCCTCGATCTCCCACTCGACGTCGGGGAAAGCACCGAGCACAGGGTCGGAGCCGACCACCTCGGTGACAGCGTCGCCGTCGACCAACAGCGGCGGGGGATGGCCGGCAACCGCGATGCGTACCGGCTGCTCGGGGTCTTCAGTGAGGACCAGCGCGGCGACGCTGCAGAGCGCTGTGCCGCCGCGGGCAAGCAGGGCGCGGTTGAGCGTGGCGAGTGCAACCTGAGGGTCGTTGGTGAGAACCGCCGCGGTGCGAAGGGTGTATCGGGCCAGGGCGGTGATCGAAGCGGCCTCGGCGCCGCGGCCGGTGACGTCGCCGATCACCAACATCCAGCCACCCGGGACGCGAAAGGTGTCGTAGAAGTCACCACCGACCTCGTTCTCTGCCCCGGCGGGACGGTACATCGCGGCCAGGGACCAACCTGGCACGTGCGGCAGTGGCGGCGGCAGGAGGCCATGCTGCAGCGTCTCGGCGATCTCGGCCCGTTCGCGCTCGGCCCGCTCGAGGTCGGCAAAAAGGCCGGCGTTGTCGAGGGCAAGGGCGACGCGGCCGGAGAGAATCCAAGCGAAATGCGCATCGCTGCGCCGGTAGCGCCTGCCCGACCAGGCGACGCCGAGGGTCAGGGCACCCTTGACCCGCCCCCTCGCTTGCAGGGCGAGGGTAATCGCCGAGCGGACCCCGATCCCGCGCAAAAACTCGAGGTCGGGGCCATCGTCATGGGCGAGCGCGCGCAGCTCTTGCTCCGACATTCGCTCGATGAACTGCGGATCGAGAGAATTCTCGTTGTCCCCCTTGAGCATCCGTTCAGGGATCGAGGGCTCGCGCCCCCGCAGTCCGTGCTCGACCTCGGCCTCGGCTCCCGGCGCGGCACGCACCGCAACCCGCCGGGCACGATCGTCCTCGATCACGTCAATAACGCAGAAGTCGGCGATCTCGGGAACGAGGACGTCGCAGATTGCCTCGAGCGTCTCCTCCAGGGAACCGGCGGCTTCGGAGGCCCGCGCAACCTCGCCGAGGATCTCGAAGCGATGATGCGCCGCCCGGCCGCGCATCAGCAGAACCGCAAGCCAGCCACAGAGCCCGGCAAGCGCAACCGCCATTGCGGATATAACGATCCAGTCCATTCCTCCCGGCCGGACAGTAATAGGCGCTGGTCCACAAGTCCATAGCTACTCTGAGGGGCGCCGCGCGCTGTTCAGACAAGTGGCGGTCTCACGCGGGCTCAGCGCGCGAAGGGATCGACTCTACGGGCCGTTGCGCAGCGCCCGAGCGGAAGCACGTGGCACGGTTGCGGCATCGCCCCCCGTCCAGGCGTTGAAGCGGTACCAAGAGGGCTTTGCTTCGCGGCCGCCGGTGAGCAGGCCGGCAGAGTCGCAGAACTGGCATGAGCCTGCCTGGTCGGTCCAGGAGAACCACCAGGTGCCGCCGATCTTCCAGCGCTGCCGATTGTTTGCCAGCAGCGAAAACGCGGTGTCCAGCTCGCGGGCCTGCCCCTGCGGACCGCGCTCCCAGCGCGACTCGAACGAATCGGAACCCCAGCCCATCTCGGTCACGTAAAGCGGCGTCGCCCTGTCGCCGTGGACGCTCATCACCCGCCGCAGGTTTTCGATCTCGCCCTGCATCGCTTTGGCGGCCGCCACGTACGGGTGCAGGGCCACGCCGTCGAAGTAGCGCTTGATCCCGTGGACCCGATACAGCTGCGAGAGAAAGATCCCCGACTGGACGTTGGGCGGGGTCTGCAGGGGTCGACCGAAGAGCCCGCCGAGGATCACAGTCGAGCCGGGGTCGGCGCGGTGCAGGAGGCGGCCGGAGATTTCGATCAGCCGGGCAAAGCGCGTCGGATCAGGTTCAGGGGAGAAGGTGATGATGTTCTCCTCGTTCCAGATTTCCCACTGGCGGACGGGAAGCTGAGGCAAGTCGCGGTTTTCACGCCAGAAGCTGCCCCGAGGCCCGTAGCGGTAGACGGCGTCATGGAGGAAGCGGACCCACTCCCGGCGCTGCCACGCAGTTGCCACCGGCTCGGCGCCAAGCCGGGGCAAAACCCATCCCGGCGCACCCCAGACGAAGGGGAAGACGCTCATCCCGTGTTTCGCGGCCAGCGTCACCTGTTTGTCGAATGCATCCCAATCCGGTTCGAAGCGTTCGCTGACGTTGGGCTCGATATACGCCCAGTTCATCGGCAGGCGCACGCTCGTGATGCCGGCCAGTTCCATCAATTCGTAGTCCTCGCCGTTGGTTTCGCCCTGCGGCGAGATGCCGATGAATCCGTGCGGTGCCGCGACGACCAGCGCCGACCCGGCCATGGTCGGCGTCAGCGCCAGCAGCGCCACGATCAGCGGGAGGAGGAGGAATCTGCGCATGGGTGCCCACATTGACCCTCCCGGCGGGCGAAAGTCGCGGATGCCAGTGCGGAGAGGACTCATCGGGGCGCCCGGATTTGAACCGGGGACCTCACCGACCCGAACGGTGCGCGCTACCAGGCTGCGCCACGCCCCGAGAGGCGGCGATTATCCCAGACCGGAGCTGGAACTACTGCACGGCTTCGATCGCGGTCTCGATCTGGCTCAAGCCTGGGCCGTCTTGGAGGGTGCGGGTCCCCCCCGGGCCGTTGACGATCGCCGCCTGGCCGGTGCGAATGCCGAGCTCGGTGCCGAGTTCGTCGTCGCTTTCGAGCTGCCTGTTGATCGAACCGTCCGAGCCGCCGTGGTCTTCGAGGTAACCCAGCCATTCGGGCTCGTTGAGTTCCTCGATCCCGCCCGCCACCGAGTCGAGGTAGTCCTGGTCGATGCCAAAGCGTTCGGCCTCGCTCTGATTGCGGAAGAAGAGATAGGTGTACTGCCAGCCGTAGCCCTGTGCAGCCGCCGCTTCTGCGCCGTAGAAGCCAAGCTCCTGTGGGCTTTCGCTGACCGAGTAGTGCCGGTAGAGCAGCTGCACGTCGCCCGGCCGCACATAACCGTCGACCAAGCCGGGAATCGTGCTGAGAAAGTCGTCACGGCAGCTCGAGCACTGCAGATCGTTGAAGATCTGGATCGAAACCGGTGCATCGGAGGAACCGAGCCGGTCGCCTTCCTGCGGCACGCCACCGAAAATTTCCTGCGCTTCGGCGATGCCGGCAAGGCGAACGACGTCGCGGCCCGCTTTTTGGGTGGCGATGTTGACGATCGCGTAGCCGAGCGCGGCCATCGCAAGGGCAAGACCTAGAATCACCCAGATCCGGCCGCGCCGAGGGATCGGCACGGCGACCGGCTCGGCACCTTGATCGGGGGTCGCGGTGGGCACCACCTCATTATCGCGACTCGGCATACGGGGTTCCCGCCACACCCTTGCCGATCCGTTTGACACGTCCGCCACAAAGGGTAAATATCTGCCTACCCAATTTCAACGACCTGGGAGGTCTGCCGTGGCCAATCACCTCACCCCGTCCGAGCTTGCCGAGGAACTTCACATGAAGCGGCAGGAGGTGATCGGCAGATGCGTGCAGATGGGCGTGCCGATCTTCCACGGCCGTATCGACAAGTCGCTCTTCCAGAGCTCGCTGCGCAGCAGCCCCGTCCAGGGCCAACCGCAGCAGGCTCGCCCCAGCTGACTCTTAACTAGACTCCTTCCCCGCATGGAGCGGGGAACCAAATCGGCCACACTGGCGGACCTGCTGCCGCTCTCCGCCAAGCTCTATGGCAACGCCCCGGCCGTCCGCTTCAAGCAGGGCGATCAATGGGTCGATCGCAGCTTCGACCAAGTGTTGGAGACGGTTCGCTCGCTCTCCCTTGGCCTGATCGATCTCGGCGTCGAGAAGGGCGACAAGGTCTCGATCCTCGCCAACACCCGCGCCGAGTGGACCTACTTCGACTTTGCCGCACTCTCGGCCGGTGCCGTCGTCGTGCCGATTTACCAGACCAACTCACCCGAGGAGTGCCAGTACGTGCTGGAGAACTCCGACGCCAAGATCGTTGTGGTTGAGGACGAGGAACAGATGGAGAAGATCCGCGCCATCCGCAATCAGCTGCCGCTGCTCGAGCAGGTCGTACGGATGACCGGCTCCAGCGTGGATGCGATCTCGCTCGAGGACCTGGCCACGCAGGGCAACTCGCGTGACGCAGGCGAGTGGGAGGCGCGCTGGAGATCCGTCACGTCAGCTGACATCTGCACCTTCATCTACACCTCCGGCACCACAGGGCCGCCCAAGGGCTGTGTGATCAGTCACGGTAACTACCGAGCAATGCTCGACATGGTGAATCAGGCCAGTGTGGTCGAGAACGAAGACCTCACCTACCTCTATCTCCCCCTGGCTCACTCCTTCGCACTACTCATCCAGTTCGGCAGCTTCGATCTCGGCGCCACCCTCGCCTACTGGGAGCGCGACCCGCAGAAGATCCTCGCCAATCTGGCCGAGTTGAAGCCGACCTACTTTCCCTCAGTCCCGCGCATCTTCGAGAAGATCTACGCCGCCGCGAGCAGCGGCGTGGAGAAAGAGGGCGGCCTCAAGAAGGCGATCTTCAACTGGTCGATCGAGACCGGCAAGAAGATGCGCAACGCCGAACGGGCGGGTCGCCGACCAGGATTTCTGCTCCGCAAGAGCTACGAGTTCGCCGACAAGCAGGTGCTCTCGAAGATTCGCGGCCTCTTCGGCGGCAACTTGCGCCTCGCCGTCTCCGGCGCCGCTCCTATCAGTCCTGAGATCCTGCGCTTCTTCGACGCCGCCGGCGTCCTCGTGCTCGAGGGATGGGGCATGACCGAGACCTCCACCGCGGCGACGATCTCTTCGCCTGAGGACTTCAAGGTCGGCACTATCGGCAAGCCGTTCCCGGGCTGCGAGGTAAAAGTCGCCGATGACGGTGAGATTCTCGTCAAGGGACCCAACGTCTTCCAGGGCTATTACAAGAACGAGGAGGCGACCCGCGAGGCGATCGTCGACGGCTGGCTGCACACCGGCGACATCGGCGAGATCGATTCCGACGGATTCATCAAGATCACCGGCCGCAAGAAGGACATCATCATCACTGCGGGCGGCAAGAACATCACCCCGGCCAACCTCGAGAACGAAATCAAGCAGCACCCCCTGGTCTCACAGTGCGTCGTCGTCGGCGACCGCAAGCCCTATCTGGTCGCCTTGGTAACGCTCGACCCTGAAGACGCGGTCGCCTATGCCAGGGAGCACGGCCTGCCCGAGGACCCCGCCCAGCTAGCGAAAGACCCCGGCGTGCGAAAAGCGATCGAGGCCCACGTCGACACGATCAACGCGAAGTTCGCCCGGGTGGAGCAGGTCAAGAAGGTGGCGATCCTGCCACGTGACCTCTCTCAGGAATCAGGCGAGTTGACGCCAACGCTGAAGGTCAAGCGGGCCGTCGTGGCCAGCAAGCACGAGCACGAGATCGAGAAGCTCTACGCGAGCTGAGGTGGCGGGGAAGTTTGTTGGCCGTCGCGAACCCGGCCGGGCGTGACTAGGACGCCTCGCCGGACTGACGCAACAGCGTCGCGGTGGTCTGCTCGAGCACCCGCCGCCAAGTCGAGTTTTGCTCGGGCTCCTCTTCGGAGGCCCGCTCGACGACGCGGCGCACCCGGCGCTCGGATATCTCGAGGCCGTGGCGCTCGGCGATCTCCTTGAAGCGGTCGTAGTCCTCAGCCAGCGTGGCGGTGACCGATTCGAAGCCGTGGCGGGCGATTTTCAGTCGGCGCGAGTAATCCATGATCGGCGTCCCGAACATCAGCTCGTCGTTGGGCTGCGGCTCGACCAGAATGATGTCGACACCGGGATAGCGCTCTTTCCAAGCCTCAACCGCCTGATGCAATCGGGCGTGGGCGATCAGGCGGAAGGTCTGGTTGGCGATTGCGGGCAGGCCCATGTCGGAGACGCGGCGCACCCGCGTGCCGAAGACCGTCGGAATCGTCTTCTTGAAGTCGTTGACGTAGGGGACGAGGGGGTTGACGACGACGATGAATTTGGCGCCCTTTTCAACCGCAATGTCGACATTGGTGGTGGAGCGAATGCCGCCGTCGACCAGTTGGCGGCCCTTGAGGTCGACCGGCTTGTAGACGAGCGGCAGCGTGGTCGAGCACTGCACCGCCTTGGAGACCGGCACGTCCTGCCAGCCCGGCTCCCCAAAGACGATCCGCTCGCAGGTATCGAGGTCGGTGGCGGTCAGGTACAGCTCTTTGTCGAGCAGGCGGAAGTCGTCGACTCGTCCATCTTCGGAGAGTGCGGCGGCCATGTAATTGGCGATTCCGCTTCCCGAGTAGAACCCGGTCGGCAATGCCTCGGCGAGGCCGACGCCGACGTCCATCGCCGAAAAGCGCCCCATTCGCACCAGGCTGCGAGCCAGCTCGAGCGTCCGCAGCGGCAGCATCGCCGACTTCTCGAGGAAACCGAGGTAGTTGGGCCTCAGCACCCTGCCGAGGTCGAGGTCCTCGAGCTCGGACGGAATGCGCCGGTTGATCACCTGCATCATTTCGTCGGGGGTGACGTCGTTGGCGAGCATCGCGGCGACGAACGACCCGGCGCTGGTGCCGACGTACACATCGAAGTTGTTGACGGTGCTGTTGACCGCGAGCAGGTCGAGGGCGCGCAGGGCCCCGATCTCATAGACGCCGCCGGTGAAGCCACCGCCGCCGAGGACGAGAGCGGTCTTCGATGGGCGTTTACGGCTGCGGCGTCGCCGCGGTTGCGACTCTATGTCCACAACTTTGCCCATAAACATGCATTATCTCACTAGGTGAGGCGGACCCCTGCAACTTCGGCCGCGCTCTGTGCGCTGCTCGTGCTCCTTTTCTTCTCGACGGCGGCACACGCGGCCGGCCGCGGAGCCCTCTGCGCGAGCCTCAGGGCGCGCCTCTTGCACGGCGGCGGCAGCGCCAGCGGCCTTCTCGTCATCAACGGCGAAACGGGTACTCCGGTCTGCGCCCGTGCCGCCGGAAAGCCGCGCCCACTGGCGTCGAACATGAAGCTGTTTACGACGTCGACCGCACTTTCGCGACTCGGGCCGCAATCGCGAATTCCTACCGTGCTCAGCACGGACGGCGGAATCGATCGCAACGGTGTCCTCCACGGCAACCTCTACCTCGTCGGCGGCGGCGACCCGGCTCTCGCCACACCATCGTTCTACGGGCGCTTCCTGGGCGGTTTGGGCACGAATCTTTTTCTCTTGAAGCGACAGGTCCGCGAAGCCGGGATCAGCTCGGTGACGGGCCGACTCTACGCCGACGACAGCGTCTTCGACCGACTGCGCGGCGTCGCCGACTCCGGCTATGCGACCAGCTCTGAAATCGGTCCGCTTTCGGGGCTCGACTTCGACTCCGGCTACAGCAGCGCCAGCGCCAGCCGCTTTGCCACCGATCCCGCCGAAACCGCCGCGGCGACACTCGTCCAATCGCTGCGCGGGGCGGGTGTCCGCATCTCCGCCGACGTTGGGCTTGGCACGGCGCCGCCCTTCAGCACCGAGCTGGCCCGGATCGAATCACCGCCGCTTACCGAAATAGTCAACACCACTGACGTCTATTCCGACAACCACTTCGCCGAGATGCTGATCAAGCTGCT
>JAJKHV010000033.1 GCA_021154855.1 Solirubrobacterales bacterium | reverse complement strand
TTCGAGGCGGCGTCGAGGTCGTTGGCGTTGAGGTCGGGCATCTTGCGCTCGGCGATCTGGCGGACCTGGTCCATCGAGATCGTGCCCACCTTGTTGACGTGGGGCTCACCGGACCCCTTGCGGATTCCGATCGCCTCCTTGATCAGCACGGCCGCCGGAGGGGACTTGGTGATGAAGGTGAAGGAGCGGTCCTCGTAGACGGTGATTTCGACCGGGATGATCGTTCCGCCTTCGGACTGAGTCTGCGAGTTGAACGCCTTGCAGAACTCCATGATGTTGACGCCGTGCTGACCCAGCGCTGGGCCCACCGGCGGAGCCGGGTTGGCCGAGCCAGCCGAGATCTGCAGCTTGATCTGTGTGAGGACTTTTTTCGCCATCGGGATCGGAGAGGGTAGCGGTCGCCCGGCTAAATCTTCTTCACCTGGTCATAGCCGACCTCGACCGGCGTCTCGCGACCGAAGATCGAGACCAGAACCTTGAGTTTGGCGGCGTCCTCGTTGATCTCGGCGATCTCGCCCGAGAAGTCGGAGAGCGGGCCGGAGACCACCTTGACCGACTCGCCGATCGAGAACTGGGCCTGGGTGCGCGGCCGCTCCGCCGTCTCGCGGTGCAGCAGCCTGTCGACCTCTGGTTTTGAGAGCGGCACCGGCTTGTTTCGCGAGCCGACGAATCCGGTCACGCCGGGGGTGTTCTTGACCAGACCCCAGGCGTCATCGGTCATCTCCATGTTGACCAGGACGTAACCGGGCATGGTGCGCTTCTCTTTCGGTTCTTTCTGACCGTCTTTACCCAGTTCCATCACCTGCTCGGTGGGGACGACGACCTGGCGCACATTGCGGTTCTGACTCATCGTCTGAACCCGGTGCTCGAGGTTGTGCTTGACCTTGTTCTCGTGCCCGGAGTAGGTGTTGATCACGTACCAGCGATACATGCTTTAAGTGCCTTTGTTCGAGGATCCTGAATGAATTTGAGGTCGCCGATGCTCGGCTTTGTCAAGTATCGAGCATCGGCTCACAGGATCCGCTTGACCAGGAAGCTGAAGAGAGCGTCGAGCGCGCCAAGGTAGGTGGCGGCGACGGCTACGAAGATGATTGTGACGGCAGTCGCCTGGACCAGGGTGTCGCGGTCGGGCCACTGGACCTTCTTGAGCTCTGCCCAGCAGGAGACCAGGAAGCCGATCACCCCGCCCCGCTGGCGTTGCGCTGAAGCTTGCTTCTGCTTCTTGGCGAGCTGCTCGCTCTCGCGGCGCTTCTGCTCGGCGCGCTGGCGCTTCTCGCTCTCCTTCAGGGCCTTGGCCTCGGCGCGGCGCTCAGATCGGGAGGAAGTCTTCGGCGCGTCGGGCGTTTCCAGGGCAGCTTCCGGCGCACCGACGGCCATGCCGGCCTCCACTGCCTCAACCTCGGCGACCTCGCCGGAGACCGGGACCTGGGTGTCGTGCTGGGCACGCGACTGCGCGCCGCGCTCTTCACCGGCGCGCTTGAGTTCCTTTTCCTCGCGAGCCCGACGCTCGGCCTTGCGCTGTGCGCGCGTCTTCGCCATCGGAGCTAGCGCGTCTCCTTGTGCGCCGTGTGGTGTCCGCACCAGTGGCAAAACTTGCGCAGCTCGATGCGATCCGGCGAGTTTCGCCTGGACTTGTTTGTCTGAT
This sequence comes from Solirubrobacterales bacterium, assembly GCA_021154855.1. GTDB lineage: Bacteria > Actinomycetota > Thermoleophilia > Solirubrobacterales > 70-9 > VRUE01. The sequence continues at coordinate 13,996 of JAJKHV010000033.1, read as the reverse complement.
AGTTGCGCCGCTTGCAGTCTTCGCAAGCCAGCGTCACCGCAATGCGGACATCTCCGCGAGCCATGTGATCCCTCGATTACTTACGCGCCGTTACAAGGAAAAACCCCGGGCCGAGGCACGAGGCTGACTCGAAGAATAGCGCTCGGCGAGCGGCGGCGACGCGCCCTCCACGCCCTGGACCGCTGGCAATGAGCGAGCCTCGAAAGGAAATGCTTATTGTTCGGGCATGGCGGAGGAAAAACGCTTCTGGCACGTCTTGGTGTCTCCGACGAGCGCCAAGCGCAAGGACGGATCAAAGGGCGCGGCCGTCGTCGACAAGAACCGGGAATGGGTCGAGCAGCGCGTGCTTGATCGGCGCCGACGCGGGGAACCAATCGCTCTCGGAGGGCGGACCTTTGAGTGGTCGGAGATCGAGCGGCTTCGAATCACAGTCTCCGATCAGCCGACGGCGACGATCATCGAGCAGCTGAAGGCCGAGGACGCCAGCTCGCCAGTGGCCGTGATCGGGGGTTCGAGCTACCCATGGAGAGCCGCGGCCAGGGCGTCCGACATCACGGACGATTTGATCGAGGGGCCCCCCGGCACCGTCGCCGAAACCGGCCCTGCTCCTCAGCGCGTCAGCTCGAAAAACGTGATGGTCGTGCATGGACGTGAACTCAAGTCGCAACGCGCAATGTTCGATTTCCTGCGCGCGCTGGGCCTTCAACCGCTGGAATGGGGGAAGTTGATCGAAGGCACGGGCAAGGCGTCGCCTTACCTCGGTGAGGTTCTCGAGAAGGCCTTTGAGCAAGCTGCGGCGGTCATCGTTCTCTTCACGCCTGATGACGAAGCCCGCCTACGTGAGGCCTTCCAGGGAGTCGGCGATGAGGAGTTCGAGCGAAAGCTGACCCCCCAGGCACGCCCAAACGTCCTCTTTGAGGCCGGCATGGCTTTCGGAATCCACCCAGAGCGGACGATCTTGGTGGAAGTCGGCGCCCTTCGTCCGTTCAGCGATATCTACGGCCGACACGTCATCCGGCTCAACGGCACGGAGACGCCACTGCGTGAAATCGCCCAGCGCTTGAAAACCGCCGGGTGCGAAGTCGACGATTCCGGTGGCGACTGGGCCGCGCCGGATCGCTTTCCCGCGCCGTAGGCGAGGTCGAGTTTCAGGCTGTCGCCAGGGAGCCTCGGGCACTTAGCCGCATCGCCTCGATGGAAGGCCGCTTTGCGATACAACGAAATGCGCCCGGAGAAAATCAACTCTCGACCTCCGGCTTGAAAGGCTGAGGGTTGGCCGCATAAAGAGCGGGCTTGCGGCGGTGATGTGACAGATATGCGACTCGGCCCGGCGACGTACTTACGACGAAATGATCTGCACAACCTCTGGAGCTACATAGAGGCGAGCGTTTCTGACAAGACGAACGGGGGCGGGCTCCAAAATACCTAGCGACACGAGGGTGTTGATTGTATTCTGAGCGCCCTGGCCCGACAGGCCAAGGCGCTTGACAACCCAGGGCCGATCGACGTAAGGGCGACCAACTAGATCGGCGGCCAGTCGCTCGGCAGAGCCTCGCTTGTTCGCATCTTGCACTCGACGGCGCAACTGCTTCTGCAGGGCGACCAGGCCCTCGACTTTCTGCTGAGAGTCGAGGGCTGATGCAGCAACACCCTCAGCAAAGAAGCTGACCCACCGATCCCAGTCCCCATTGCAGCTGAGGCGCATGAGTTCCTCTTGATAGAGGTCGCGGCGTTTCTCAAACCACGGAGAGACCACGAGGAGCGGCTCTCGGATGACCGCACCGCGCAGCAGCTGAACGATCACCAGTAGGCGACCGAGCCTCCCGTTCCCGTCGGAGTGGGGATGGAGCGACTCAAACTGATAGTGACCAAGCGCCGCAAGGACGACTGTCGGCAGTTCAGGAGGCGAAGCGATCCATGCGAGCAACTCCTCGACGCCACCGCGCAACTGGTCTCCCGGGGGCGGGGGCACGAATCGCGCCTCATCAAACCCGGCGCCACGGGCGCCGATGACAACGATTCGGTCGCGGAGCCCCCCGGCATCGGATAGCTCGCCGGCAGTGTCGCGGACGAGTGTCTTCTGCAAATCACCCAACATGCCGATCGTGAGTGCGCGATCTTCAGGCCAAGAGAAGGCGAGCTCAGCCATCCGCTCAAAGTTGAGGACCTCAACCAGCTCAGCGGAGAGCTGCTGCCGATCGTCGTCCTCCGCCGCGAGAACGTCGGCGAATGGAGCGTACGTCCCCTCCAGCGCGCTCGTACTCTGCGCCTCACGGCGCAGGGTGGGTCGACGAAGGAGCGAGGGCTCGGGAATACGCCGTGCCGCGCCGTCGAGTCGAGCCAGCGCTGCGGTCGCCGAGTTAACGACGTTCCAGGTCTTCGTTGAAAGCACGATCTCTCGGGGCAACGGATCGGGCAGGAAAGCTTCGCCCTCGACCATCTCGTGAGTAACTGGATCCGGTCCAAGAATGGGGATTAGGCTGCCGATGGGGCTTTGCTCAAGAGTGGCCGTATCCACAGACGCAATTATATCGTCTAAAACTTGCGTCTAGCTACGGACGACGCAAGTTGTCTTGTACTCGCATAAGAATTCCCTGGAAATGAGCCGGTAGCGAGCGAGCGAGGGCCAGCAGAGCACCGGGTAGATCCGGCTTTTCGCTCATCCGGCGAGGACGCGGCCCTGCGATAGGGCTGCGTGGACGAGGCCGCCACGCACTTCCCGCCAACGAACGGCATAGTCGCGACTGACCACGACCACATCTGCCGGCATGCGCAAATCGCGCAGGGTCCGGTGCAGGCGCACCGACTCCTCGGCCTCGTTGGCGACTTTGGGCTCAACGACAAAGAAATCGACATCGCTATGTGGGTGGGCATCTCCGCGGGCATGGGAGCCAAAAAGGACCACCTGCGCATTGGGGGCAGCGGCAGCCAAGCGGCGCCCTGCCTCCGCAATCAGCGCCTCATCAATCACCCTCATTGTCGAATGGTAGTCGTCGCCATGGATCGAGCCCGGCACCGCTATTGGTCGGCCTCCCGGGCTCCCGATGCCGCCTGACCTCGTTCGGCGATGCAAGTTCTTGTCTGCAACGATGATTCCATGCCGAAGCTCGTATCGCTGAAGAACACATGCATCGCGTGTCCATCCCAGTGGGAGGGAACCCTTGAGGACGGCCGAACAATCTATGCGCGCTATCGCCACGGCGAACTGAGCGTGGGCATCGGCAAAGACATCAATGAGGCGGTCCGAAACGGAATGTCCGATCAAGCCCTCTATACAAACGACATCGGCAACGGACTCGATGGATTCATGGACTTCCAGGAACTGAAGGCCCAGCTGCATGGGCTGCTGGAGTTCCCTACCGACCTAGCCGAGCACGATAGCCGGCCGAAACTGCGATCCCGAAATGCCGGGAAAGCTGCTCGCGCTGCTCGACGTACGATTCGTTGATGAACGTGCGCGCCATGCGCCCCGATGAGATCGACGCCGCGGTCAGCGTGTGGCGCGAGCCAACGTCGCCCGCGGTGCTCCGCACGGGCCTGAGCGCACCGCTCGAATCCGCGCGAAACTCTCGGCCCCAGACGCAGTGCCGTTCGTCGCGTTTCGCCCAGAGATCGTTGGCATGGCGCTCGCCGAGCCCGGAAGGTTCGATGACGGCGCAGGAGACCTCGATCCGACGCTCCTGCACATCTCGATGGTTTTCGTTCGTCCCGCTGCACAGCGCAAAGGAGTCGGACTTCCTCTTGTCATACATGTCCTCGACGTCGCACGTTCGAGCGGCTACAGACGAGTGGGCGTTTGGACGACGCAGGAGAACAGCGCGGCTCGCAAACTTTACGAGCGAGCTGGGATGACCCCCACTGGCAAGACCACTCCTCTCCGGTCCAGCGTGGCGCTCCAGTACGAATGCCTGGTAGAAGAGTCACGGCGCCGCGACCTTGGTGTCGATGACGTTGCTGACCTTTGGGCCGAGGTCACGCCGGCACCCGAGAACGAGAGTCTCGAGCTTGCCGAAGACGAGCTCCGAGCGATGCGTAGAGAGAGACACACCAAGGAGGGTCAAAGCTAATCGTGCGAAGGCTTCTGCGACGAGTCTTCCTTCTACTTGGCGCCTATGTAGCTCTCTTGGCGGCCGTCGTTTTCACAGGCTTCCTGGGAAGCGCAATTGGGATTTGGGCGCGATCCTCTGGGGCGTCGGAGTCATCAGCGGCATCGTCATCTATGGACGCCAACGCCTACATCGATCCCGCAGCCAATCGTTCTTGAAAGCCAGTCTCCGTCGGATTGAAAGGCTGAGGGGCTGCCGCATGGCGAGCGGACTAGCGCCGATTATGTGACCGAGATGCGACTTGTCCGGTGCGGTCGTTTCGACCGAAGGTGACGTGGACTGAAACCAGGCTATTCGTTCAACCCGCTCGCAACTTGCTCAAGTACTGCCTCCAGACCCTCCCGCTTGGTGAGATCGAGGGGAGCGACCTGATGACTTTGACCCTTCAGATTCAACGACGCCTCAGTAGCGCCCCGCAATGCCTCTGCGGGATCGCGTGATCCACTCGCGTTCTCGTAGTGCACTCGGTCGAACTCGCCAACAAATATGGCCACCCATTGATTGGCTTGCTTGCTTTCAGTCTCACGGCGGATAACGAGAATCTGGACGACCTGCGTGCCCGGCGCCACAGCGAAGGCCTCCTTCACCGTGGCTAGGACATTGCTTCCCAACGCCCGCAGGTAGAGGTCGTTGGTCTCGGTCTTTGTCCGCTTCTTCAGCGTGGCGCGACCGGTGGGCGTACGAGCAGGCTTTCGCTCGGGGATGATCGCCTCAGGCGAAGGGAATTCCATCACCACTGTTACGTGCTCGCCCTCGCAGTCGATCGGTGCTGCCGGCGCCTCGTTGTCGGCAAAAGCTTGCTCAAGCGCTGCAATGGTTACCGCAGGGTCATTGCGCCTCAGGCACTCCCACTCCTCATCGAGCCTGGCCTGCTCCGATTTACGCTCGGCTTCGCGCCGCTCGCTCTCTGCCGCCATCGCCAAAGTCAGCTCGTCAGCCACCTGAGCGCGAGCCTGACCAAGTCGTTCCCAGAGATCGTCGAGGCGGTTTTGCTCGACCCCTTGGGCCTCTAAACGGCGCTCGGTCTCAGTCACGGCCGCCTTCTCGGACTCCTGATCAGCGGTCGCGGCGGCGTCGATCCGGTCTCGAACCCCCCAGATCGGGATGCCGGCACGACGCAGGCGGCGGTGCTCTCGCATCAGTGCGTAGCGATCGACTGGCTCGGGCGCTGCTGCGAGAGGGGGCTGCTCACCCCCGCCGGTTGAAACAACAAGCTCCGAAATCCCAGCTTTCTCTTCGAGATCGGCCCTGATCGGATCGGGATCAACGTCGTCGGGAGGCGGCAACTCCACGCGGGCCGCAGCCGGAAATATCTGAGCGTGCGCAGAGACCAGCTTGCGTTCGATCGCGGCAAGCCTTTCCTGGTCGGCCTGGTGCTCGGCCTCACGCAGTTCACGTTCTCGCGCCCTCATCGAGGCCTTGGTCGGGCCACGACTGGCAGGGCCTACCGCAGCCGAACGGGTGCTCTTGCGTCCCCCACCGAGGTGCGAGTGCGCAGAGAGAGGACCAACGCCAGTGGACACGCCAACGCCGCGCGAACCGACGTGGACGCGGGCGGCACGCGGGCCGACACCGGCGCTGATGCCGCGACTGGAGGCGCGGACGCGAACTCCCGGAGCGACCTTGAAGCTCATTCCCATAATCAGGACTCGCAGCCAATCCCGTCGCCGTCGGCATCAAGGCCGTCGACGTCCGTACCGATCACTTCAACAGGGCCGCTGACTTCGTCGCAGTCGACGTCATATCCGGTATCGGGAACGCAGCCGGTGTAGTTGGGGTCGCAACCACCGCCGAGTTCTTCTTCTTCAAATTCTTCTTCTTCTGCGGCGATCAACGCCCGCTCTTCTTCTCGTTCGAGTCTGCGAGCTTCGCGCCTTTCGGAGACCTCGATTCGCCGGGCGAAGCGGTGCGCGTCACCCTCGGCAGCGATGAGCTGATTCTGCGCGGAGGAAAGCCCGTCGCGGGCGCGTCGTAGTGCCACCCGTGCAGCGCCCCGCTGAATGGTGAGACCTTCGGCACGATGCGTCAGTGCATCTGCTTCCGCTTCGGCCTTGGCGAGTTCGCGCTTAGCTAGCGGGGCCACCGCCCCGCTAGCTGTTCGCTCCAGAGCTGCGCTCACTCCAGTCGGCTGCGGACCGTCCGAGAGGAGCACCCCGGCGAAGAAAATCAGGCAGAGCACACCAGACAATGCGGCAAGGGTCCTGATGAATGGGGCGGGCAGACGCTCACGCCCAAGCAACGCCCGCTCCCGACCTGCCTGCACTTGCGCGGAATGCCTGGCCAGCACGAAAGCCACGGCGAACAATGGGCCGAGCACGAACAAGAGAACGCCGAGCACTCCAATCACCCCATCAACCCCGGACAAGGCCGCGCCGACCAACAAGATGACGAAGCCTGCTCCCGCACAGAGGGCGACTGCCTGACTGCGTCGCTGTGCGACGAGCCAGGCGACTGCGGCACTCGCCCGGAACCAACCCCATCCGAGAATTAGCACTACAGCCACCGCAGCGGCCAAGGCAAGACCAACACCAGTCTGGACTGCATCGTCGTGGTCTTCGACTTCGCGGTGATTGTCGCCTTCGATTGCTGCAATCCGTTCCCTGGCAACTCGACGGCGCGCAGAAGTCGCTGCTTCGCGTGTGTGCACTTCACCTTGAGCAGCTTGGGCCGCCTTCCGAGCCGGAACAGCTCGTGCGGAAGCCGCCTGGTAGCGAGCGACGGCGGGGCCAAGTTCCTCCTGGGCCGTGGAGATTTCGCTTTCGGCACTAGCCGCTCTCACTTCAGCTTCGGCAAGAGAAATGCTCAGATCGGCACAGAACGCACCACTCGGTGCGACCAAAGCACCAAGCATCGCGATCGATGCGACCACCACACGCCGCCACTGCCTCCCCCGTCTCACCGCAGCCGCTCCGTCGTACCCGCGTACCCCAAACCGACGGAGGACCGCGCTAAGAAAGTCTCGCTTGACATACCCCGATACAACTTCCTCGATTGGCCGGAACTTTCAGTACGGATGGCGACGGGCACCTGGCATCGCCAGCCACCGAGCACCCGAGCTACAAGCCAAATCGAAAGAAAGCGTCGCCGACATATACGACATGATCAGCCCCGCATGGCAGACGACTGGACACTCAGCGCGCAAGATGTCAAGGACGGCGAGTGGTTCCAATGGAACCTCCAAGTCAGAGAGGAACGACCCGACCTTGCTACCGCGGTCTCCGATTTTGAGGCTTACTCAAGCAACGCGGCCGCAGCAAAAGAGGGGACGGATTGGTTTCGAGACTGCTCAGCCGAACTAACGGCTTGCGTGACTCGCATCCTGGTCGCCCAAGGCCATGTAGCCGCGTTCTATGCGCTGAGTTCAGGCGAGGCGGTCATCACTTCCGAGAAGCACCAAGAACAGATGGGCGGAGGCAATGCGCGGTTTGGCTCCTCACATGTCGAGTGGATCGCCCGAGATCGCAGAGCTCCAGCAGGAGCAGGCGACAAGGCGCTGCGGCACGCGATCTACATTGCGATACTGGTCGCCGATCTCCAAGGCAACGCCATCTTGACGCTAGATCCTTTTGACTTAGAGACCCAGGCGATGTGGCGCCAAAAGGGCTTGCGGAACTCACAGACCAAGGACAAGGACGGCGAGCTCAAGCGTCTTTATCTGCCGATTACGGGGCCCTACATGGGACCCTTTGATCGAGGACTGGACTAGACGCGAGAGCTAACGGTCGGATGAAGGGGCAAGCGAATGATCCTTGCCGTTCTTCCGAAGATCATCGCCGTACTTTCTTGCATCCCTCACAAGGTCACTGACCTTGGAATCTTTCCGCGCGTCAGTGAAATCAGCGCCGTCAATCCGCGTTGATACTCGAATGTCAGTGGAAAGGGCCATCGTCTAACTCCTATCGGATAGCGGGTCAGAACCCATTAGTCCGTAGGGGGAAGTTACAGGACCTATACCCGGAATACCACCACCGATTGCGAAATCCTGCCCATCCCGGCTAGACTCGATCACCGGAGGCCCCGGAGGGGCGACCCGTGTTAACACGGGTCGTGATCGAGTCTAGCCGGGATGTCAAGGGCTTGGAAACAAAAACGCTGTTTTGCAGGTATTTTTGGATTCTCCGTTGAAGCGCCTCGCTAGGTTACATGCAGCAAACTCTGAGCTTCCTAGAGCCTCTTTACCCGATCACTTCTCGCACCGCCCCAAAGCTCTGTCCCACCCCATGCGTATACCGCGCAAGCATCGTCTCGACGCGGTGACCGGCGATCTCGGCCAGGTCCGCGTCGTTGATGCCAGCCGCTCGCATGTGCGTCACGTAGCCGTGGCGGCACTCATGCGGGCGCATATCTAGGCCAGAGGCTGCCTGGGCCGGTTTCCAAACGTCGCGGTAGAAATTGCGCTCGCGCCACATGCGGCCGGTTGGAGTCGTGAAGAGGAGATCGCAGTCCTTCTCGTTTAGCTGGATTTGCGCTTCGATCATCCAGGCGAGGGTCGCTGGGACCGGCACGGTCCTCCCCGCGTCGTGCTCGCCGTGGTCGGTCTTGGTGCCTTCGAGGATCATGCCCTCGTGGGCGGTCCTTCTGACCTTCAGCGTCTCGCCGTCGAAGTCCTCGCGTCTGAGCGGCAGGACCTCCCCCAGCCTCATGCCGGTGTCGGTGAAGACGCGGACCATCGCCTCGTAGCGGCCGGCGGCTTTGGCGAAGGCGTGCATCTGCTCGAAGCTGAAGACACGGATCGGCCGGCGCTTCTTCTTGGCTCGTGGATCGTTGGCTCTGACCCGAACTCCCTTGAACGGGTTGAGGTCGGCCACTTCGTCGGTGATCGCGTCCTCGGCCATCGCCGAGAGCGAGCGGAGGATGCCGACGACTCCGGTTGTAGCTCGGCCTTGGACCCGCAGCATGTGGTCGACCAGGGCGAGAGCATGCCTTCGGCGCAGCTCGCGCATTGGCCATTGCTTGAGCGGGATGCCCTCTACCTCGAGCTCGAGGACGCGGCTGATCCGGTGCTCGTTGGTCTCGTTGGTGCGTTCTGAGCGCGGGTGCTGGGTGGTCCAGGTGGCGAAGTACTCGCCCAAGGTGTCGGGGCGGTCTGAGAGCCCGTAGGCCTCGTCGATCGCCTGCTGGGCTTCGCGCTTGAGCAGGAAGGTTCCCTTCCCACGATTCCAGCGGGGCTTGGCTATTCGGTATTTGCCGTCGCTGCCGGTGTATCTCGCGACCCAGACGATCTCGCCGGAGGGATTGCGGCGTTTGATTGGCGACTCTCGCCGCGTCACGCCGGCTCGTCCCTTCTCTGGGCGAGGAAGGCGTCTACGTCTGCCGGGTCGATCCGACGGGAGGCTCCAAGCTTGTAGGAGGGCAGCTCGCCGCGCCTGATCCAGTTGCGGATCGTGCGGTCGGAGACGGCTAGATAGGTGGCGAGGGTGCGCTCGGTGAAGAAGGTGATTGGCGGGGCATTTCTCTCCATGCCCCCTTGGTGCCGGAAGAGCCTTCGCTTGATCCACTTCTTCGGCAAAAGACCGAAGGTCAAGGCTCCTGCCGGGCCTCCATACAGGCGGCCTCCGCACGGCGAAGCCGTGCCACAATCGGCCGCCGGAGGCACGGCCGGAGTCGCTAGCGCGATCACGCCAGAGCCTTCCTGACGTTTGGGATCACCAAACTGCGGCCCAGGCACGAATCGAAGGGATTCGTAGTGTGTCGGCGGTTGGGTGGTTGCTGTTTGAGTTCTTCCTTGGCCTGCTTTCTTGGGTCCTTCTCCTTGCTTCTCTTGGCTTTCGGTTTTGGCTCCGTTCTTCGTTGGCTTGCTTCTTGTCTTGGCTTCTTGCCTTGGGTCTTGGGGTCTCTTTTTGTTGCTGGCTTCATTTGTTGGTCTCATCCGGCAGGCGGAAGCCGCCGCGCGTGAACTCGCCCGGCTGCCAGTCGATGCCGTCGAGCAGGCTGGACGTGGGCACTCCCAGCGCGCCAGCGAGCTTCGCGAGGGTGTCGATGCGGGGGACGCGACCGCCGCGCTCCAGCAGGCCGATCTCGGTGCGGTGCAAAGAGGCACCGAAGCTCAGCTCCTCCTGCGTGATGCCAGCGCGCTCGCGCTGACGGGCGAGGTTGGCGCCGAAGCGAGTGGCGACCACGTTCATCGGGCCACTCCTCCCCCGAGCTGTGCCAGGAGACCGTGCAGGGCCTCGTGCTCCTCCATGACGCGGCTGTACTCGTTGGCGCGATCGACGATCCCAGCGAGGTCCGCGACCAGATCTCGGATGTCTCGGTCGGGGACGATCACCTGCGCGTCCAGCGCCGCGAGAAGGCACCTGTAGACGGCCTCCTCGCGTTCCAGGCGCTTCGGGTCTAGCTGGTCGGGGAATTCCTCCAGCTCGTCTTTGACACCGGCTCGCGCCTTCTCAAAGGTGCTTCGCAGGAAGCCGACCTGATCGGCGGGGAGTTCGAGGGCGACGGCCGCGCCGCTACCCGTAGGGTTCTGATCAGCCATGAGGAGGATGTGCTCCTTGTGGTCAGGCCCTCGGTGGCGTTACCGCGCCGCCGGGGGCCGCTTTGTCGAATGCCAGCGAGCGTAGCACTTTGTCGGGAGGTACCGACAAAGTGGCTATTTCTTGAGGACTTCCCCCACTCGCGACCAGTGCAGATCGGCCGCCTCACCGATTTCCCGCAATGTCAGTCCGGCCTTGCGCGCCCGCTCAAAGCTTTCGCGCCGGGCCTGGCGTGCCGCCTCGGCCTTGGTCTGGGCACCCTCGAATTTGGCCTGGGCACGGCGTACATCTGAAAGAGCCTTCTGCCGTGCCTGGTCTGCCATTCGCAGCGGAGCCTATTGGGCCGTCGCGACGCCGCCGAAATGAGACAGGAATGAGACTAAGACCGCCAGGAACGGCCCGGAACGCCGGGGAGACGCGAGGAACGGCGATTCGAGAGAAGCCGACGCAATTGGCTCTGCACCGGGCATAGAACGGCATCGCGGGGAAAGCAACGAAATGCGCCCGGAGAGAATCGAACTCTCGACCTCCGGCTTGAAAGACCGGCGCTCTTTGGGCCTCGTTAAAAGCCCGTTGACCACTGAGCTACGGGCGCTCACGCATCCCTGCGTGATCAGATTATGCCGGTCTCAGAGTCCGAACGTCTTGGCGATGATGTTGCGCTGGATCTCCGAGGTTCCACCGTAGATCGTGGAGACCAGGGAGGTGCGGACGAGTCGCTCCATGTCGTACTCGGAGGCGTAGCCGTAGCCACCCATCATCTGCATGCCCTCGAGCGCCGCGCGCTTGGTCACCTCGGTGACGAAGAGCTTCACCATCGATGCCTCGCGGGGCAGCATCCGGTCGGGATCCTCGTCGGTCAGGCTGGCTACCCAGCGGGTCATCAGACGAGCCGCCTCGATGTCGGTCGCCATGTCGGCGATGCGGTGCTGGAGAGCTTGGAAGGAGCCGATCGGGCGGCCGAACTGCTCGCGTTCCTTGACGTAGACGATGAGATCGTCGAAGACGCGCTGAGCGATGCCGAGCATCGTCGCGGCGAGGATCAGCCGCTCGACGTTGAGCCCAGCCATCAGCTGCGTCCAAGCCTCGTCGACCTGGCCGAGGACGGCGTCGGCGGGCGCCTCGACGTCGGTGAAGTAGAGGTGGTTGGTGTCGCGGCCTCCCATCGTGTCGATTGGGACGACCTCGAGGCCCTCGGCATCGCGTGGGACCCAGATCATCGTCATCCCCTCGTGCTTGGAGGCCGAGCGAGTGGTGCGGCAGACAACCAGGACGTGGTCGGCGATGTGGGCGTTGGAGCAGAAGACCTTCTGGCCGTTGAGCACGTAGCCGCCGTCGACGCTCTCGGCGAAGGTGGAGAGGGCGCCGACGTCAGAGCCGGCCTCGGGCTCGGTCATCGCGATCGCCTCGACCGCGCCGGCAGCGATGCCGCCGAGGATCTCCTCCTTCTGCTCCTCGGTGCCGAAGCGCTTGGTCGCGCCGGCGACGATAAGGGTCGTGGCGTAGCCGCCGATCGGGGCCAGCGCACGCGAGGTCTCCTCCATAAAGATGCAGGCATCGAGCATGGTGCCGCCGGAGCCGCCGTACTCCTCCGGAATCGTCACCCCGAGCCAGCCCAGCTCGGCCATCTCCTTGTAGATCGTCTCGTTGTGGTGCTCGGTATAGCCCTCGGTGAGACGCTCGCGCTGATCCGGCGTGCCGCACTCGTGATCGCAGTAGCGGCGGATCGCGTCGACGAAGTCCTCCTGCTCGTCGGAAAGGGCGAAATCCACGAAGCGGCAGCCTAACGGTCAAAGCTCCTTAGAGATGCGACGTAAGCGCGTAAAGCAGCATGCTGGCAATGATTCCGCCACCGACCTGCAGGATCATCCGCTGCATCGAGTCGAAGCGGGCGTTCATTTCAGACCTGAGGGAGGCAAACTCTTCCTTGGTCTCGGATCGCAGCGAGGCAAATTCGATCTTCGCTTCGGATCGCAAGGAGGCGAATTCGGTCTTTGTCTCGGACCGCTGCGATGCGAAAACGGTTCTGGTCTCGGACCGCTGCACGCGTAGACCGGCTTCGACTCGCTTGAAACCGTCGTCGGATCGCTGGCTGAGATCGTCAAGCCGCTCGTCGGTCCAGCTTTCCCTCATCGCCTCCATGGTCCCACGGTAGCGGACAAGAAGTTGCACAGCGAGGGGTAAATGCAACGAATGTGCAACGAGTTTGCCTTGCCAAGAGACCCGCGCCGAGGTCCGGAGAAGCCCAGGACGAGACTCGAACTCGTGACCCCTTCCTTACCATGGAAGTGCTCTACCAACTGAGCTACCTGGGCAGATGACGGCTTTGACAGGCCGCAACTACGCGAGCAGCGATCTTAGTGGTTTGACGTCGAAATATTCAGCTGTCGAGGCCGGGATCGGATCGATCGGCAGCTTGCCGTTGACCTGCTCGAGAGCTTCGAGGTCGAGTCGATCCTGGCCGCGATTGGCGAGACGCTTGAAGCCGACGCTGCGCAGGCCGCCCCGCATGATGTCGATCACGCCGTGGCGACTGTCGACCCTGAAATGATTGGCATTCTCGATGTCCCCGGCGGCCAAGACCTTGCCGTCACTGAAGTGCTCTTCGCGATTGATGCGCGCCCACTCGGCCTCGTTGCCGGGCGCCAGGTCTTGCGGGCGTCCACTAGCCATAGCCGAATGGGGTAGGGCCAATGGGTGGCCGCCCGCGCCCGCAAAGGCACTGCGACGGCCGATTCCCAGAGGCTGAGCAGCCGGACCTAGCTGAACTTCGAGGGTTCGACTCGGCAGTATTTGAATTCGAAGGCGATGACCTGGTTGTTGGCCTGATTGGCGGTGTGGGAGAGGCGGATCTGCATCGCCGTGGCGCCGTTCTTGTCACCGGCCTTGAGCTTCTTGGCAATCTGCTTGAAAAAGCCTTCCTCTTCTTCGATGTACTTCAGCCACTTGGCGAGGTGGGGCATGTCTGCAGCCGGCTGGGGAACGGCCTTGAGCTTCGGGATCGCTTTGTGGAGCGCGCTGGCCGCCTTGGTGAACTGGGTCGCCGCCAGCTTGAGCTTGCCCGCCTTGACGTTGGCGCGAACGTTCTTGAGGATCCGTTCGTTGGCCTGCACGTTGGTCTTGCAGATCGGTTCAACGGCTTCCTTGTAGCTTTCGCGCGTCACTTCGACCGCCTGGGCAAACGGCACCGCCATCAATGCAAAGGCCAGTACGAATGCGCTCAACGCGCAAAAGCTCTTCTTCCCCACCGGATACCTCCCTTTCGTTCCATGTTCCCGAGCATCTCATCTTCCCAAACACACGCGGGTGCCCAGGGACTCGGCACTTTAAAGGACCCGCCTTTCCTTCATCCTCGCCGCCGGCCCTTCCCTTGCGTCCCCTGAGCCACGCCCCCCTCAAACCCCCGCCGTTCCGTCA
>JAJKHV010000032.1 GCA_021154855.1 Solirubrobacterales bacterium | reverse complement strand
GACCTGAAAGTCCCCACCTTCCTCGTCGACCTCTATTGGGACCTGCGCGACCGCCGCCTGTTGCCACTGGTCGGCCTGGCGATCGTCGCGATCGTCGCGGTGCCGTTCCTGCTCGGCGGCGGCTCGGAGGAAGAAGAAGCGCCTCCCGCGGTCGCCGGGGCCTCCGGCGCCCCCAGCCCAGAACCGGCCGGCGCGAAGCTGACCGTGGTCGAGGCCAAGCCCGGCCTTCGCGACTACCGCAAGCGGCTTCGCGAGGAGCGGCCAACCGACCCCTTCGTGCAGCGCTACACGGCGCCGCAGCTGAAGGGCAGCGAGCTTGGCGGCGGCGGGGAAGAAGCAGCATCGTCGAGCACCTCGACCTCGACCTCCACCTCGACGAGCACGACCAAGGTCACGAAGACGTCGAAGAGCTCGGACGGCACTTCGACGACCGAGGTGACCACCGAAACGGACGGCGAATCGAGTCCCGGCGATGCTGGCAAGGCCCCGCAGCTGACGCTCTACAGCTTCGCGGCGGACGTCAAGATCGTCCGCACGACGAGCAGCGCCGACGGCGAAAAGCTGAGCGACGACCCGATCGTTCGCCACAAGGTAATTCCCCCGGCCGCCCTGCCGGGAGACAATGCGCAGGTGGTCACCTACATGGGGATCAGCCCGACGACGCGCAAGCCGCTGCTGCTGATCTCCGACCAGGTCACGGCCGTGTTCGGGGAAGCGACGTGCCTCTCCGGCGCCAACACCTGCCAGCTGATCGAAGTCGAGCCGAACTTCGCCGAGACCTTCGTTTTCGGTACCGCCGGCGTCCGCTACAAGATCACCGTGCTTGACGTCTACCCAGTGGCGACCGGTCACACTTAGGGCGAGACCACGCCCGCGGGCCCAAAACTTCAGTAAGTGAAGCGAGACCGGTACACTCGCTGGAGCGAGGCAATCGACACAACCTTCCTCGCGATGCCTATGAGTGCCGCTTCAAACTCCCAATGTCCCGTCTGCCGCACGGCCGAAGTGGTTTGCGGCAAGTGGACTCTCCTGCTGATCCGGGATCTGGCCGAAGGCTCCAGTCGATTCTGTGAGCTGGAGCGCTCGCTCGAGGGGATCAGCCCGCGCACGCTCTCCTTGCGCCTGCGGGCTCTGGAAGAGGAGGGGATCGTCGAGCGGCATACCTTTCCTGAGGTTCCGCCCCGGGTCGAGTACGCGCTGACCGAAAAGGGCGAGGCGCTGGTCCCGCTGGTCGAGGACATGCGCCGCTATGGCACCCGCTGGCTCTTCGACGAAGCCGGGGAGCCGGCCACCGCAGCCGTCTAAGCGACGAGTCTGCTGCCATGCACCTATAGCGGGGCTCTCAGCAGACTCGTTGACGGCGATCGTGCGAGTGCGGTTATGTCTCTTGCAAGTGACCGTGCAGGCGCAGGACCCCCTGAGCTCGGGCTGAAGCCTGGGGCGTGCGTGATCGACTCCTCAACGATGCCCTGACTCGCCTTGCCGCCGAGGCGGCGATCCGGCTCAGCTCGCTCGTTGCCGGCGGCGATCAGATCCCCTTCGACGTCGATGCCGATAGCGGCGACGACTCGCTCTTCTACAGCTACCGGCCCCTGACCTCGGAGTACGTGCTTGGTCGGGAAGTGGAGCTGCGCGGCCTCGAGGCCTTCGGCCCGGCCCGCGACGCGGTTGCCGCCGCCGCCATCGCCCCCGCTTACCTGGAAGCCCGCGGTGAGCCGGTTCCGGCCGATCCCGGCGAGCGCGCCGCGCAGATGCTCATCGTCTTCCTCGCCAGGCTCTGGGATGGCTCGACCGAACTTTCGCTCGACCACGAGCGGTTGCGAAACGCTCTTTCCGTGCTCGAAGCCGAGACTCGCGGCGTCGAGGAGGCCGACGTACTGATCGCCCCCCTCGTCGGGCTGCGGATGCCGCTGCCGCGCCTGCAGCTCACCCACGGGGTGAAGATCGTCCGCGCCGACGCGATCGAGGCCCCGGTTGAGGCGAAGCTGAGCGGCGGCATGGGCCGCGCCGCCTGGGAGCCGCAGTTCCTCGCTGTCGCCGAGCAGGGTGAGGGCAGCGAGAGCGCCGAAGCCGCGCTGCAGCAGCTGCGCGAGCTGATCAGCGTCATGCACCTCTTCAAGGCCGGCAGCATCGGCCTTGGCCCTCACGCTTTCGCCCCGACCGGTGAGGACCGCTGGAGCCGTCTCCCCACCGGTGCTCCCCCGACGCGGCCCGGCAGTTACGAGCTGAGTGAGGAAGAGGCGATCCAGCTTGCCGAGTTCGCCGGCAAGCTCGAGTCCCGGCCCGATCCAGACGGCGCCCTCGCCTGGGCGGTCGCACGCTTCGAGCTTGGCTGCGGGCGCGATTCCGCTCTCGAGGGCCTCAGCGATCACCTGCTTGCGCTGCGTGCGGTGCTGGACGGCCACGGTCCGGTCGGCGCCTCGCTGCCGATGCGCGCCTCGGCGCTGATCGCCGATCAGACCTTCGACCGAATCGAGGCCCGTGAGCAGATTGAGCATGCCCTGGAGCTGGAGCGCTCGCTGATGAACGGCGCCGCCTCGACGCCTGGCCTCGCGCTGGCCACCTGGCTCGAGGAGGGAGTGCGCCGGATTCTCCGCGACGCCGCTCTCGGCGAGCTCAGCACCGATCTCAACACCGCCGCCGACGAGACCCTGATTGCCAGCGGCCTCGGCGCCGGAGATACCGAGATTGCCGTAGCGGAAGAAATCGTCGAGCCGGCGGCGATCGTCGTCCCCGACGAGATTCCCGCCACCGGAGAAATCGCGGTGTCGCACCAGACGCGAGTAGGGGAGAACGCCGCCCACCACTTTGAGCCGCCAGAGGAGGAGCACGACATGAACCAGGAGACACGCATCCTCGAGCCGATCCCGGACGAGGGGGAGATTCGCATCACCGCCACCCCGTGGCTGGACGAGGTCGAGGCCCCCGACAGCACGCTTGACTTCCCCGCCATCGAGGGCGACCTGCAGCACCGGGAGCGGATCGATACTCCTCGTGTGCGGCATCTCTTCCCCGTTCCGGAGGACGCCGATTGGGAGGTCGGCGAGCTGAAATACGATCACTACGGTCACGCCAGCTGACCAGCGCCTACGGCGTCCTCGGTCGCTCGCGTGCAGAGGACACCACGCTCCCTGCGTCCTTGATCTGCTTGGTCAGACGGCGCGGCCTGCCGCCAGCTCGATTCTCTGCTCGGATGTCGCGAACAGGTAGCGGTTGATCTCGGCCAGCCCGGCGAGGTCGTGGACGTCCTCGTCCAGGTAGGGAACGCGGATCACGCCCTGGGTTCGCAGCTCTTTTGCGAGGCGCTCGATGTTGGCGGCGTCGCGCTCGGCGAGCGCCTGGTAGTCGGCGAAGTTCTCCGCAACTCGGTTGGCTAGATCCTCGTCACCCAGCTTTTCGGCCAGGGCCGCCGCCAGGTCATCCTCCGCGCCAGCCAGCTTTTCGGCCGGGTAGTGGACCTTGTTGACGATGACGCCGCCGAAGGGCAGTTTCGCCTCGACCAGTTTGCGGTGGAAATAGACGGCCTCGTCGACCGGCTCGCCCTGCGGCCCGCAGACGACGAGGAAGCGAGTGCGGCTGTCGCCGAGTAGGCCGTTGACCCGTTTGGCTCGAGCCTGGAAGCCGTCGACCATGCCGCTGAAGGCGTTGAAGAACTCGGCCAGGTCGGACAGCAGGTCAAAGCCGACGATCCGCTTCAGCACTCCGAGGGCAACCGAGGCACCGCGACCCGCGACCCGCGCGGCAATTCCGGTCGGCCGCATGAATACCCGCAGCGAGCGTCCCTCGATGAACTGGGTAAGCCGTTTCGGCGCATCGAGGAAGTCGAGCGCGTTGCGGGTCGGCGGCGTGTCGAGGACGAGCAGGTCGAAGCGACCCTCGCTGTGCAGCTCGAAGAGCTTCTCCATCGCCATGTACTCCTGCGAGCCGGCCAGGGCGTTGGAGATCTGCTGGTAGATACGGTTATCGAGAACCCGGTCGCGCGACTCCTCGTCAGGCGCCTGGCGCGCGACGAGCTCGTCGAAGGTGGCCTTCGCGTCGAGCATCATCGCCCAGAGCTCGCCCTCGATCTCGATTCCCCGCTCGGCAAAGAGCTTTGGGTCGACCTGCCTCGCCTCGTTACCGAGCTCCTTCAAGCCGAGCGAGTCGGCGAGACGCTTTGCCGGATCGATTGTCAAGACGCAGACTTTGAGGCCCCGCTGGGCCATCCCGAGCGCGATCGCTGCCGAGGTCGTCGTCTTGCCGACGCCCCCCGAGCCCGCGCAGATGCAGATGTCCTTGCCCTCGAGGATCTCGCCTACGGCGGGCATCAGCCCAGCCTCTTCGCCAGCTGCCCGGCAGCCTCGACCCCGAGGTTGGGCTCGAAGAGGAAGGGCAGCGTCTTGACCGGGGCCTCGACCCGCCGTCGAAGGCGGGCGAGCTGGGTCCGCTGTGAACGGGCGCGGTTGTGCTCTGAGAGGGCCGCCCGGGCCGCCGCTCGCAGGGCGCCGTTCTCGCCGTCGGAGAGCTCGGCAAGGCGCTCGGCCTCCTGCTTGGAAAAGCGCTCCGGGTAAAGCCCGTTCATATAGACGCGGTCGACGGCGACGCCGACGTCCTCGCGCAGGTCGTGCTCCAGCGCCGCCGACTCGTTGACCGGCATCTCCTCGGGCAGGGCGACGATCGCCACCCCGGTGTGCTCCTGATCGGTGATCAGACGATCGAGCTGCTGGGCCTGAGAGTGAATCGGGCCGACCCGGGCGATCGCGGCGAAGGTGCGCGGCGTCTGCAGAAAGCCAATCCCGTGCCCGGTGGCAGGAGCGTCGACGATCACCAGGTCGTACTTGCGGCCGGTCTTGACCTTGCGGTCGAGCTGGGCGAGCTCCCAGATCTTGCCGATCGTCACCAGCTCCTTGAGTCCGGGAGTCGCTGCGGCGAGGTAATTGAAGATGCGACTGCGAAAGAGCATGTCGCGCATCGCCCGCACCTTCAGCTGCAGCAGCACGTACTCGCGCATCGACTCGTCGGGGTCGATCGAAATCGACCAGAGATTCTCCGCGACCTCGACCTCGTGGAAGCCGATTTCGGTGTGCTCGAAGATCCGCGAGGCGTTCTCCTGTGCGGATACCTCGCAGACGATCGTCCGCTTGCCTTCGGCAGCGGCGCGCAGGCCGAGGGCCACTGCGACCGTGGTCTTTCCGACGCCGCCCTTGCCGGTGACGAAGACCACGCGCTTGTCGAGAAGATCGGTTACCGGTTGATTCCTAGCAAT
>JAJKHV010000031.1 GCA_021154855.1 Solirubrobacterales bacterium | reverse complement strand
TCGCCCAGGAGGCGTTGTCGCGGCCTTCGCCTCCTTCGATCACGCTGCCTTCGCAGATCGAGTTGGAGAGGAAGAGGTCGCTGCCGCCTTCCCCCGACAGGGTGTTCTGGCCGGCGTTGCCGACGACGGCGTCGTCGCCGCTACGGCCGTGCAGCGTGTCGGCCCCCGGCCCGTCGACGAGGATGTCGTCGCTTTCATCGCCAGCGAAGATTTCGTCGTTGCCGGCCCCGCCGAGCATCATCAGGGAAGTCGGCCCGGGCAACGCTTCGGCGCGGAGGTCGTCGGAACCGCCCAGGCCGGCGACCAACAGGGAGGCGAGCGGGCCCGGCAGCGTGCAGACCGCGGTCGTGCTGTTCGACAGCGCGCAGCCCGAGGCAGGCGGAGGAGCCTGGAACGAGCTGGCGCCGCTCAGGTGCATGGTCACCGTTTCGCCCGCCGCGCCGCCGGTCGAGTCGACTGTCAGGCCATCGCCGCTGGCGCTGCCGAGCAGGTAGAGCTCGGCGTAGCCGGCCGCGCCTTCGGTCATCGAGCCGACGCTGACTTCGCCCGCGCTGCGCACCGCCACCGGTCCGCCGGCCGCCGTCGACTCGCAGGCGGAGGCGCTCGCCCCGCCGACGCAGTCGTCGCCGTCGGCGCCGCCGTTCAGGGTCGTCCCAGCGCCACCGGCTTCCAGCACGTCGGCACCGCCGCCGCCGTAGATCGTCTGTCCCGCCTTCGAGCCCTTTATGTAGTCCGAGAAGGGGCTGCCGACGATCCGCTCGAAGTCGGCGCCCTCGACTTCGTCGACCCCTCCCCCGTTTGGCGCGACGCCGTTGTCGCCGAGGCCGGCGGGGAGGTCGAGATAGACGCCCCGGCCTTCTTCGGTTTTCGCCGGAAAGCCAAGATGCCCGGTCAGGTCCCTGGTGAAGCCCGGACTGACGCCGGTCGAGTAGCTGAGCGTGTCGACGTCCGTCCCCGGCCCGGAGTCACGCAGGTGGTCGATCGTCGCGTCGCCGCGGATGTAGTCATTGCCTTCTTCGCCGTCGAGCGTGTCGGCGCCGAAGCCGCCGGCCAGCAGGTCATCGCCGGTCCCTCCGCGCAGGAGGTCGTCACCAGGCCCCCCGAACAGCTTGTCGTTGCCGCCGCCGCCGAGCAGCGTGTCGTTGCCGCGCTCGCCGAAGACGACGTCATCGCCCGGGCCGCCTTCGAAGGTCT
This sequence comes from Solirubrobacterales bacterium, assembly GCA_021154855.1. GTDB lineage: Bacteria > Actinomycetota > Thermoleophilia > Solirubrobacterales > 70-9 > VRUE01. The sequence goes on along the minus strand of JAJKHV010000031.1, from coordinate 9,735 downwards.
GGCTGCCGACGCCGAGGCGGCAGCCGGAGGGGCACGAAGAGGCAGCTGCGATCGGCCGCGGCACGATCGTGTCGTCACCACCTCCACCGCTGACCGCGGCGACTCCCGTCGGCGCGACGATCGTGTCGTCGCAGGGTGTGCCCTCGATCGTGTCGCCGACGCGCTGCGGCCCTTCAGCGCAGCTCGGCGAGCCCGCCGAGTTCGGCGCCGCTCCAGCTCGAGGCGGAGCGATGGCGAAAGCACTCAGCAGAAGGGCGGCGAAGATCCATGCCAACCGATGCATTGATTCCTCATACCCCTTTACAGGCATCCGATGCGGTCGCCGCCCCCGCCGAGTTCGCCTTTTGTTCCGCTATCCGGAGCTAAAGGCGAACTCAGCGTCGGATAGGCCGCTAGAGCGCTTCGACGCGTGCCCGGCGGGGCGGCGCTTACCGCAGTATCGAGCCGGGATGAAGCAGGTTCGGATCGTGGCCGGGGATGACGCGGGCGCCGCTCTCGCGCAGGGCACGGAGGCGTTCGGCGGAGCGGCGCTGCTCATCGTAATCGTCGGCGAAGGCGGGGAAGCGGTGATCGTCGAGCCCGGAGGCGAAATGGGTGACGTCGGCACCGAGGATCAGGCTTTCGCCGATGCGAAGGGACTGATGCCCCGGCGTGTGACCGGGTGTCAGCAGCAGCTCGATCGAGCCGTCGCCGAGGAGGTCGTGATCGCCGTCGACGAGGATCACCTCGCGCTCAGCGTCGACGTAGTCACGCGGATAGAAGAAGTTCCGCTCGATCGCAGCGGGGTCCTTGCCGGCCTCCCACTCGCGGCGCTGGACGACGATCGGGATCGTCGCCGGCAGCAAGGAGAGGCCGCCGGCGTGGTCGTAGTGCAGGTGCGTCAGCACGATCTTCGTGATCGTCGCCACGTCGACCTGCTCGTGGAGGGGCTGCTCGAGCTCGAGCGAGAAGAGGCTCATCGTCGGCGAGCCGTCGTAGAAGGCGTGCCCGTCGGCGCAGGCGCCCGGGTGAAGGCCCGTGTCGACCAGGATCCGCTCGGTCTCGGTCTCGATCAGGTAGGCGGGGACCGGAAAGCGGATCCGCTCGTCGGGGTCCTCGCCCTGGCGCCAGATCGCCGCCGCGCCGGATACCCAGCCGACGTTCAGCCGCTCGACCCTCACCGGCGGTCCAGCGGGTTTGCCGAAATGAGCTTGCCGAAGCCCAAACCGTGGAGGAGGGCGGCGCGGGACTGCGGTCGGACCTCGGCCTGGCGCTTGGTATCCGCCGCCAGCAGCTCACGCGACCCCTGGCGCGGCCATTTCGCGATCACCTCCGACACGGCCGCCTCGGGAAGGCGCTCCAGCCGGCGGCCGACGACGTCGAGCGTGACTCCCCTGCTGAGCAGGACCGCCTCCGGCCCGTAGCGGGCCGGCACGTCGATGTTGAGGTGAAGCGAGATCGCCTCGGCGACGGTGCGGGCGCGCTGCTGCGGCGCCTGCTGGTCGCGGAGCAGCGTCTGCGCCGCCCGCGCGCCCTCGACGGCGAAGCAGGCGGCGCTCGGATCGCGGCCGTTGTGCGCCTCGGTGAGCCCGAGGTCATGCAGAACGCAGGACAGGTAGAGCAGCTCCTCGTCGTGGTCGACGCGATCGCGCTCGGCAAACAGCGCGGCGAAGGCCCAGGTGCGCAGGCAATGGCCGTAGAGCGCCGGCTTGGACAGCCCCCGGACCCGCTCCTCGGCCTCACGCGCCAATGCCGTGTCCGGCGGCTGGGGAAGGCTCAGATCGCTGCCGTTGCCGATCAGGGGACGACGCAGCCCCGCCGGCAAGCGCGATAGCCGGGCGAGCACACCCTGGCGCAGCAGCTCTGCTCGGTCGACCCGGCTCAGACGGCCGCCGGTCCGTTGCGCCCACTCCCAGCTTCCGACTCGGCTCATGCCCGATTGCTACAACCGCGCCGGTGCCCGAACCGGTGACTTGGCCGGATTCGAGGGATATACGTCCTTGCGGACAGCCGCCCGCCCCGGCAAGATGTCCACGTGCCGACCCGCAAGCGCCAGGTGGTCCTCGTCGCCTTCGAGGGAGTACAGCTCCTCGATGTCGTCGGCCCATCCGACATCCTTGACGCCGCCAGCCGCCTTCTCGGTGGCAAGGGCGGTTACGAGATGATCGTCGCGACGCCCGACGGCCAGCCGGTTCGAGGCTCGGGAGGGCTGCGACTCAGCGCCGACATCGCCCTGGGCAATGTGCGCCGCCGCGGCGTCGACACGGTGATCGTCGGCGGCGGCCTGCAGATCGACGACGTCCTCGGCGACCCGCGGCTGGCGCCGGCGCTGCGGCGCATGGCGCCCGGCGCTCGGCGCACCTGCTCGGTCTGCGCCGGAGCCTTTCTGCTCGCCGAGGCAGGCCTGCTCGACGGCAGGTCCGCCACCACGCACTGGGCCTTCTGCGAAGAGCTCGCCCGGCGCCATCCCAAGATCAGCGTCGAGCCCGACCGGATCTTCGTTCGCGACGGGCGGATCGCCACCTCTGCCGGCATGACCGCCGGCATGGATCTCGCCCTCGCCTTGGTCGAGGAGGACCACGGGCCCGAGATCGCGCGCACCGTGGCCCGCTGGACCGTAATGTTCCTGCAGCGGCCTGGCGGGCAGTCGCAGTTCTCCGAGCGCCTGGCGCTGCCGCCCGGTGTCGCCCCGTCGATCCGCGAGATCCTCGACCGCATCGCCGCCGACCCGGCAGGTGATCACCGCCTGCCCCGGCTCGCCCAGCAGGCGGCTCTCTCCGAGCGCCACCTGCGCCGCCTCTTCGCCGCGCAGACGGGAACAACCCCGGCGCGCTTCACCGAACGCGTCCGCGTCGAGGCCGCCCGCGAGCTGCTCGAGGAGACCGCAACTCCCGTTGACACCATCGCCCGCCGCTGTGGCTTCGGCAGCTCCGAGACCATGCGGCGTGCCTTCCTGCGAGTCCTTGCCGTAGGGCCTGCCGAGTACCGTAACCGCTTCCGGTCGAGTCTCCGCGAGGAGCCGGCGGCCGCAACATTTGGCGACGAGGCGGTTTGAGACACGCGAACTGGTCCAGGCAGCCGCAAGGTGCGCCGGGGCACGAACTAAGGAGGCAGTCAGATGGAGTGTCGACAGCGACACGGAGACGGTGCCAGCGCCATTTCAGGCACGCGGCACGGGATGTTGGGGCTACTTGGCGTTCTCGCCATTGCCGCGATGAGCGCATTTGCGCTGTTGGCGACCGTCGCGCAGGCGTCGACGATCACCGTCGGCAGCGTCCTGCCGCCGGGCTCGGTCGCTACTGAATTCACACAGGTGAGGACCTTCTTCAACACGGCGCTGCCCGAGAAAGGCGCCAACCTGACCTCGCCGGTGACCGGCGCAATCGTGCGCTGGCGGATGCAGGACCCAGAAGGCGGCCCCTTCGCCCTGCGCGTCCTGCGACCCAATGGCACCGGCGGATACATGGCGGCCGGCACGAGCAACCCCGTCACTCCCGCGGCCGGCGGCGGGCTGCAGACCTTCACCACGCTCCTGCCAGTCCAGGCGGGTGACGTGATCGGCGTCGATCCGACCAGCGCCGCCGACAAAATCGGCGTCGCAACGGTTCCCGGCGCCAGCTACGGCTTCATCTTCCCGCCACCGTTCGACGGGGCGACGGTCCCCGCCAGCGGAGGGGTCCCGGGACAGGAGATCGAGCTCAGCGCCGAAGTCCAGCCGGCACCGGCGATCACCTCGATCACGCCGGACTTCGGCTCGGTGGTCGGTGGCACCAGCGTCAAAATCACCGGCACCAACCTCGGCGGCGCGAGCGCGGTCAAATTCGGCGACCTGGCGGCGACCAGCTTCAAAGCGGAATCGGAAACACAGATCACCGCGATCGCCCCGGCGACCAGGAAAGTCGGACCGGTCGAGGTGACCGCGACGACCCTCGCCGGAACCAGCCCTGAAGTCAACGACGACCGCTTCTTCTACGAAGGCTGCGTCGTCCCTAAGCTGAAGGGCAAGAAGGTCAGGGCCGCCAAGAAGGCAATCGGCCGCGGCAACTGCAAGCTCGGCAAGATCACTCGCCGCCATGGCAAGCCCGGCAAGGTGCTCAAGCAGAGCCCCAAGCCCGGCAAGGTGCTGGCGCCGAAGACCAAGGTCAAGATCACGGTCGGCAAGTCCTAGCCTGCCGTCCACTCTGTGCTCCCTGCCGCGGCCAAGCGGCGGGGAGGCACAGGGTTAGAGCATCGCGAGCTGGTCCTTCGACGCGATCGGCTTGTGAGCCTTGGCGTCGATGCGCACGCCCTCGAGGTCCAGGAGGGCCTTCTTTCGCTCCAGGCCACCGAAGAAGCCGGTGAGCGAGCCGTCGGCGCCGATCACCCGATGGCAGGGCACGACGACTGGCACGGGATTGTCGCCGATCGCCGCGCCGACGATACGCGGCCGTTTGTAGGGCTCTAGCTCCGCTCCGTAGAGCGCCTCGTCGATTCGCCCTGCGACGTCGCCGTAGGTCGTCGTCGTCCCGTAGGGGATCTCGAGCAAGCGATCCCAAACCGCTCGCTTCAGGGACAGGCCGTGAAGGTCGAGATCCAGCTCGAAGGCCTGGCGCTCGCCGGCGAAGTAGGCATCGAGCTGGCTGACCACACCCCGCATCCGCCGCCGCGCCGAATCCAAGAGCCGCGGCGCATGCCCATCGAAGTGGATATGCGTGATGCCCTTCGGCCCCACAACGACCGCCAACGGCCCAATCGGGCTCTCACAGATCGTCCAGCCAGCGGAAACACTCATCTGAACAGCTAAACGACCGCCCCGGTCGAAACGTGAGGGGACTCCCTCTCCCCCCATTCGCGCTCGACCAACACCTAGGCAGGCTCGCTGGCCCACCTGCGTCGACGGAATCGACTGGTCAGGCCCCAAAGCACGTAGATCATCGCGACGGCGATGAGGAGAAACTTGGCGCTTGCGCAGGCGGTGGCGGCGAGGGGAGCCAAGCTGCCGCCGTGCCCACCGAGGGCGAGCAGCAGGAAGACGTTCTCGCCGGCGTCGAAAACAGCCGCGGCGCCGGCGCAGACTGGCGCCACGGCGCCCACCGCAGTGAGGGCCCGTAGACCGTTCTGCCTAGCGAAGTCGCGGGTCGCAAGCGCGGCAAGCGTGAAAAATACGCCGTAGCTCACCATGAAGCCGTAGTCGATCCAGAGTGACCAGCGGGCGTAGCTTCGACCGCTGCCACCCCATTCGGAGATCGCCTGCACTGCCTGTCGCTCGTTGCCCGCGAACTCGAACCCGAGGATCGAGGGACCGCCGGCGTCCTTCATCTTCTGGTCGAAGAAGATGAGCGCCACGTCGAATACCAGCATCGCGACCCCGGTGAGGACCAGCAGCTGCTTGCGGCTGAAGGAAGATGAACGCGTCTTCGGCGCTGCGGAGATTTGCCCAGGTCGGCTTAGACTCAATTTTCTCCCATGGTCACGGCATCGATCCTCTCAAGCTTTTGGGGCAACCTCGAAGAGAATCACGAGCAGGCGGTCTTTCTCGTCCTGGTCGGCTTTCTCGGCTCCTTTGCCTTCATCCGGATGAGCACCCGGATCATTCGCAGCGAAAGCGTCTCCTGGTGGCCGGGAAACATCGAAAGCGAGACCGGCGTTCACCTTCACCACCTCGTCTTTGGAATCGTGACGATGATGGCCGCCGGGACGCTCGGGTTCGCCAGCGACGGCATCACTCCCTTCACCGAGATCTGCGCACTCTTCTTCGGCATCGGCGTCGGCCTGACGATCGACGAGTTCGCACTCTGGGTCCACCTGGAGGACGTCTACTGGGCGGAGGAGGGCCGCAGCTCGGTGGATGCCACGGTGATCGCGGCCGCCTTGATGCTGCTGATCGTGCTCGGGGTCAGCCCGGTGGTGATCGATTCGAGCTCAACCGAAGCGCTGATCACCAGCATCGTCCTCACCCTTCTCGCCTTCGGCTGCGTGGCGATCTGCTTCGCCAAGGGCCGGGTCATGCACGGCACGATCGGGGTCTTCGTCGCACCGATCGCCTTCTACGGCGCCAGCCGAATCGGCAAGCCAAGCTCCGCCTGGGCTCGCTACCGCTACGGCGAGCGACGGCCGAAGAAGCAGGGCAAGGCCGAGGATCGCTTTGCCCCCGAGCGCCGCACCGAGCGCTTCAAGGAAGCGTTCCGCGACGTCGTCGGCGGCAAGCCGAGCGAGGGCCTTGCGGCAATGGGCGACCAGGCTGCCGCGGCAACCCGCGAGGCGGGAGCCGAAGTCCGCGAACGAGCGGAACGACTGACTGGTGCGGCCGACCCCCCGCACCGCAAGACGAAAGAGCGCGACTGAGGCGTCGGCGAGGCGGTGAGGCTCGGCCGAGGCTGCCTCCGAACGTCCGCTTGCGACCGGTCGATAAGACATTGGACGAATCCCCTTGACCGGCGGACGACGCCATGCTCCGCCGCCCGGCACACTGTCTCGATGAGCGAGCGTCCGGTTCTGATCACGATTCCGATCAGCCACTACTGCGAGAAGGCTCGCTGGGCGCTCGACCGGGCCGGGATCGCCTACGAGGAGCGAGCGCACCTCCAGGTGGTCCACTGGGTCCCCGTCGCTCGCGCCGGAGGGAAGAAAACGGCGCCCGTGCTCGTCTGGGGAGAGCGGGTCTTTGCCGACTCGGCGGAGATCGTCGAGGAGGCCAGCGCGAAGGCGCCGGCAGGCCGCGGCCTGTTCCCCGACGACCCCGCCGCCGCGACCGAAGTCCGCGCTCTGCAAGGCGACTTCGACGCCCGTCTGGGGCCCGAGGGGCGAAGGTGGATGTACAACGCTCTGCGGGGGCGCCGCGACATCGCGGTTGCCTACGGCTGCACGGGCGTGCCGGCCTGGCAGCGCCGGGCGCTGCCGTTCGCCTATCCCGTCGCCACTCGGATCATCGACCGCTATCTCGACGTCACGCCGGCCGCAGCCGCACGGTCGGAGGCCGATGTACGCGAGGTCTTCGACGCTGTCGCCGCACGTCTCGGCGACGGGCGGCCATACCTCTGTGGTGAGCGCTTCAGCGCTGCCGACCTGACCTTCGCCTCGCTGGCCGCGGCGGTACTGATGCCGCCCGAGTACGGCGTGCCGCTCCCCCAGCCCGAGGAGCTGCCGGCGGCGATGGCCGCGACCGTCCGCGAGCTGCGGGCGCATCCGGCCGGCGCACACGCGCTGAAGATGTTCCGCGAGGAGCGGCGCTTGTCGGCCTAGGCCCTGCCGTGCAACGACGCCGCGCCGGTCGTTTGTGGTGGCCAGGTCGGGGTAGCCGGGGCGCAGATGGATTCGGCCGCTGAGTTTGTTCCCCGTAGTCGCTCGCTGTCGACCTTGCGGCGTGCCGCTGACGGCTGTCGGGGGTGCCCGCTGTGGGAAGACGCTACGCAGACGGTGTTCGGGGCTGGACCTCGAAGCGCCGAGCTGATGCTGGTCGGGGAGCAGCCGGGCGACCGCGAGGACATCGAGGGCAAGCCGTTCGTCGGGCCTGCCGGCCGCGTGCTCTCCCGGGCGCTCGACGAGGCCGGCATCGCTCTCGATGACGTCTACCTGACCAACGCCGTCAAGCACTTCAAGTGGCGCCCCCGCGGCAAGCGCCGCCTGCACCAGACGCCGCGGGCGGGTGAGATGGAGGCTTGCAAGCCGTGGCTGGGAGCGGAGATCGAGGCGGTCAAGCCAGAGGGGCTGCTGGCCCTCGGCGGGACTGCCGCCAAATCGCTCTTCGGGCCGTCGGTTCGGGTCACACGGGATCGGGGCCGGCTGCTCGAGTCGCCGCTGGCGCCGGTCGCTGCGCTGACGATGCACCCCTCCGCAATCCTGCGATTGCGAGATCACGACGAGCGCGAGGACGCCCTGGCGAGCTTGGTCGACGACCTCCGCTTCGTTGTCGAGGCCGCAAACCGATGAACGCACCGCTTTCGACGCATGCCTCCGTTCCGCGTCCAGGACCGGCCGATCAAGGCGGGACGGCGACGCTCCCCCCCGGCCCCAAAGCCGGGCCCTTGAGCCAGACGGTTGCCTTTCACCGCGATCCGCTCGGCTACCTGGCCCACCAGCGCGAGGAGTTCGGCGACGTCTTCACGCTCAGGCTGCTGACGATGCGGCCGCTGTTCGTCGTCGCCGAGCCGGCGGCAGTCGAAGCGCTGCTCGATTCCGATCCGACGCGCGCCCACGCCGGCGCGGCCCGACGGGGAATCCTTCCCTTTGCCTCCCCCCGCTCTGTCTTCGGCGGCGACGGCGAGGCCCACCGGAGTGCCCGGGAGCGGATCGCCGCGGCGATGTCGGAGCAGGTCATCGATCGCCGCCGATCCGAGATGGTCGAGATCGCCCACAGGCACGCCTCGCAATGGCCACGGGGACGGCCGTTTCGGCTTCTCTCACGCGTCCGCACGCTCTGCGACGAGATCTTCGTCCGCCTGGTGCTCGGCGTCCGCGACGAGAAGATCGCGGTCTCGCTGACCGAGGCGATCGGCCGGATGCTGCGCACGCCGGGCAACCCGCCGGTCAGCTTGCCCGGCAAGGGCGACGGACTGGCCGGCGAGCTTGGTCAGAAGCTGTTCGAGCAACGACAGACGGCGGTCGTCAGGGAGCTCTGGCGGGCGATCGAGGACAGACGAGCCGACCCCTCCGATGAGATCGACGTCCTCGGCTGCATGGTCGATGCCTCACCCGCGCTGGGCAACGAGGAAATCGTCGACGAGCTGATGTCGTTGCTGATGGCGGCCCAGGAGCCGCCGTCGATCGCGCTCACCTGGCTGCTCGACCGCCTCGCCAGAGAGCCCCAGCTGGCGCAGCGGTTCTGCGCCGAGCCGCAGGGCGAGATGGCCGACGCGGTCGTCCGCGAGACGCTGCGCCTGCGCCCGCCGGCGTCCGGAATCCTGCGACGGCTCCGGCGGCCGATGGAGGCGGGACAGTGGCTGCTTCCGCTCGGCGCGACGGTGCTGGCACCGAGCACGCTGGTCCATCGCGACCCGCGCACGTTCCCGGACCCCGACTCCTTCCAGGTCGGACGCTGGCTGGGGGACGAAGCTCCCAGCGGCCCTTACTTCCCCTTCGGCGGCGGCGCCCGCCGCTGTGTGGGCGAGCCGCTAGCTCACGCCGAGATCGAGACGGTCGTCCCGACGATCCTCGAGCTGCGCAACCTCGATCCGATCTCCCCGCGACCCGAGCAGATGGTCCAGCGCGCCACCGTCCTGGTGCCGAAGCGCAGTCTTCTCACCCGCGCAGGCCTCTGACCGGCGCGGCGTCAGGCGGCCTTGGTGACCTTGTTGGCCTTGAGGCAGCGGGTGCAGACGTAGGCACGCAGCTTGCGGCCGTTCTCCTCGATCCGAACCTTCTGCAGATTCGGATCGAAGCGCCGCTTTGTGGCGACCATCGAGTGGCTTCGGGACTGGCCGAACGCCGGTCCCTTGCCGCAGCTGTGGCATACCTTGGCCATCGAGCGGGCATGCTACCGAAGAGGAAGCACACGACACCAACGCGGCTCGAGGCTACCCGTCGCGGCTCTGCCAGCGATACGGGTTGACCTGACGTTTGAGCAGGGCCATGCGGGCGACCGTGAGGGCGGCGTTGCGGCCCTGGTCGCGCTTGCCGCCTCCTGCCCGGGCGAGGGCCTGCTCCATCGTGTCGCACGTGATCACGCCGAAGGCACAGGGGGTGCCGGTCTCCAACTGCACCTCCTGGATGCCACGGGCGGCCTCTGCGCAGACGAAGTCGTAGTGGTCGGTCTCGCCGCGGATCACGACGCCGAGGCAG
>JAJKHV010000030.1 GCA_021154855.1 Solirubrobacterales bacterium | reverse complement strand
TTCTATCCCTACCCGCAGCCCGACGAGGGCGAGCAGGCCGACACCGTGAAGCTGGAGACCCGCGACGGAGTCGCGATCGCCTGGCTCGCCAACCTGCCGATGAACGCGGTCTCGCCCGACGTGATCCGCGACCTCGGCACTGTCTGGGAGAAGGTCAAGGCCGCCGACGGCGTCGGCGCGATGGTGATCGCCTCCTCGGTTCCGGTCGTCTTCTCGGCCGGCGCCGACATCAAGGCCTTCACCCAGATGGACGAGGCCGGCGGCGAGGAGCTGATCCACACCGCCCACGCGCTGCTGCGTGATTTCGGACAGTCACGGGTGGCGACTGTCGCCGCCGTCAACGCGATCGCCTTCGGCGGCGGCTGCGAGCTGGCGATGGCCTGCGACGTGCGGATCGCCGCCGAAGCGGCCGTCTTCGGCCAGCCCGAGGTGAAGCTCGGGATCATCCCCGGCTTTGGCGGCACCCAGCGCCTGCCCCGCCTGGTCGGTCCCAACAAGGCCCTGGAGATGAACCTGATCGGCGACGCGATTCTCGCCGGCGAGGCGCTCGAATCGGGCCTCGTCAACCGCGTCGTCCCTGATCACGAGCTGTTCGAGACGGCCCTGACGTGGGGCCGCAAGCTCGCCGCTCAGGCGCCGCTCGCGGTCGAGCAGATCAAGCAGGTCTCCCACGCCGGTGATCTCGACCAGGGCATCGAGGCCGAGAAGCAGGGCTTTGCAACGGCCTTCCGCAGCGAGGACGCCAAAGAGGGCATAGGCGCCTTCCTCGGCAAGCGCACCCCGAGATGGAGCGGCAAGTAGGCAAAACCACCAGCCGACGGGACGAAAACGGGTCTATATCACCCGTTTTAGGCCCGTCGGCTGAGGTTCGGCGGCTTGCCGAGCTCGTCCGCGAGTCGCAGCGCACCGTCGCGCTGACCGGGGCGGGGATCTCGGTTCCCTCCGGGATTCCTGACTTCCGCACGCCGGAGACCGGCATGTGGGCCAACGTCGACCCGATGGAGGTCGCCCACATCGACGTCTTCGAGCGCGATCCGGGGCGCTTCTGGTCCTACTACCGCCCGCGCTTTCAGTCGCTTGGCGATAAGCAGCCGAACGCGGCTCACGAGGCGCTTGCCGAGTTGGAGCGGCGTGGCCTGCTGGAGGGGGTGATCACGCAGAACATCGATCGCCTGCATCGCAAGGCGGGCTCGCAGAACGTCATCGAGGTGCACGGCTCGATCGAGAGTTCCTCGTGCCGCAGCTGTGCCGTCTCATACGGGATCGACGAGGTCGAAGCGCTCTTCGACGCCTGCGGCGTTGCGATCTGCGCGACCTGCAGCGGTGCGGTCAAGCCCGACGTGGTTCTCTTCGGCGAGATGCTGCCGGAGCAGGCGATCGGCGAGGCGCAGCGCCTGGCCGAGCGGGCGGAGCTGATGATCTGTATCGGCTCTTCCCTGGCGGTTTACCCGGTCGCCAATCTGCCGCAGATCACGCTTGCGGGCGGTGGTCGCCTCGCGATCGTCACCAAGGGGCCGACGCCATACGACGCCGATGCGGCCCTGAAGCTCGTCGGAGACGTCGAGGCAGAGCTGGGGGCGGTCCTGGCGGCGGTCTAGCGGACCGAGAAGGGACCGCCGGGCTTGCCGCTGGTCGGCACGCCTGCCTCGCGGCAGACCCCGACGACTTTCTCGGCGCGGGGATCGTCGAAGCGCGCCGAGTGGGCGCAGATCGCTTCCGCTTCCGCGCCGCAGCCGTGCACCGGTTCGCCGCCGGTGCGACCCGCCACCACTGTGTAGATGCATCCGGCCGCCGGCTGGGGGCGGCTGTCGCTGGCGGTGGCAAGGATCAGCGCCAGCAGGGCGGCGACCGTGACCACCAGCCCGGCGACAACGATGCCGCGCTCGCGCTTGGTCAGCCTTCGCAGTGGCGTGTTGACGCGCTGGAAATGCCCTTCGAGCGGCATGCGAAGCAGGCTATCGCCCGATTCGGGGCCTCGCTACGACATCGGGGCGAATCTTTCGCCCCGATCTTTAGACAGCCGTACGAGGTCGTCACGCACCCCGCCCGGCAGGGTTATGCCATTGCCACTGGGCGAGTCGATGCCGGCGTGTGCTGTAGGTGCGGCGTGGCCCTCGAGAGGAAAGGAACATCGAACAATGGATTGGTTGGATACCGGCAACAACGCCTGGCAGCTGACCGCCGCGAGCCTGGTCGGCCTGATGAGCATTCCCGGACTGGTCGTTCTCTACGGCGGCGTTATGCAGAAGCGCTGGTCGGTGAACTCGATGATGATGGCATTCGTTGCCTTCGCAATCGTGCTCATCCTCTGGGTCCTATTTGCGTTCAAAATGGCCTTCGGGGTGCCGGTGCACGCGATCTCCGACAGCGGTTTCTTCGGCAACTTCTGGGGAAAGCCCGGCTCGATCCTGAGCAGCTCCAGCCTGCTCGAACAGGCGCATATCCCGGAGTACAGCGAATTGGAATTCTCCTTCCCGGAGTCGACGCTCGCCTATTTCCAGATCGTCTTTGCCGGGATCACACCGATCCTGATGCTCGGCTCGGTTCTCGGCCGGATCAACTTCAAAGCGTGGATTCCTTTCGTCGCGCTATGGACGGTGTTCGTCTACACGATCAACGCCTTCCTGATCTGGGGCGGCGGCTTCTTCGCCCAGCACGGTGCCGTCGACTTCTCCGGTGGCTACGTGATCCACCTCGCGGCCGGAGTCTCCGGGTTCATTGCGGCATGGGTGATCGGCCCGCGCCTGCAGCGTGACCGCGAGGTCGACGCGCCGAACAACCTGGCAATGGTCGCGGTCGGCGCCGGCCTGCTCTGGATGGGCTGGAACGGCTTCAACGGCGGTGACTGGTACGAAGCCAGCGGCATCGCTTCGGCAGCAGTGCTCAACACCAACATCTGCACCGCCGTCGCCTTCCTGGTCTGGGTCGCGTTCGACTACCTGACCGGCCGCAAGCCGAGCCTGATCGGCAGCGTCAACGGGATGATCGTCGGCCTCGTCGCGATCACGCCCGGCGCCGGTTTCGTCAACGGCTGGGGCGCGATCATCATCGGTGTGGTCGCCGCGACCCTCGTCTACTTCGCGCTCAACTACCTGAGCCGGATGGCGCCGTTTCGCAACGTCGACGACACCCTTGGCGTCGTCTACACGCACGGGTTCGCAGGGGTGGCCGGCGGCCTCCTGGTCGGCATCTTTGCCAACAGCGCGATGGCGGAAACCGTGCTCGCCGGCACGATCTCGGGTGGCGGACTGCACCTGCTCGGCTGGCAGGCCCTGACCGCGCTCTGGGTGATCGTCTTCTCCGCGACTGGCACGTTCGTCCTGCTCAAGCTGGTCGGCCTCTTCGTGCCGCTGCGGATGACCGACGCCGAAATGGAGGAGGGCGACATCGCCGTGCACGGGCACGAGGTGTACCCGTCCGACGTGCCTTCGCTTGGGTTCCCGTCCGGGATCCCTCCGGCAGCGCCGCTGCCGACGCCGGCTACGGGAGGAGCCACTCCCTAGCCGGGAACGACAACAGTCGGGCCGCCCTCCCTCGGCTCGGCAGCCGCAGTCAGACGGAACCGCCCCCGCTCTCTCCTCGGGGGCGGTTTCCGTTTGGCCCGCGGGCGGATCGATCAGGTTGCGGGCGGATGGTGAGCATGCAAAGCCTCGCGCAGGACACCGAGCATCGTCGCCACCGCCGGTGTCACCGCGGCGCCACGCGGGGTCGCGGCGAAGACCTTGCGCACGGGGCTGCCTGGGTGCAGGGCGCGGACGCGGATATCTGGCCGCACGGTCGAGAGGGCCAGCTGGGGAATCAGCGCCACCCCGACTCCGGCGGCAACCAGGCCCTGCACCGTCAGGTAATCGTCGCTCTCGAAGGAGACGTTGGGCTCGAACCCGGCCGCGTGGCCCGACCGCACCACGTGCCTGGCGCAGGCGCTGGCGGCCGAGGTCTGCACCCAGGACTCGTCGCCGAGGTCCTCGAGCGCCAGCCGCTTGCGAGCGGCCAGCGGATGGTCGTGGCGCAGAGCTAGATGAAGCGGGTCGTCGAGCAGCTCGAAACGCTTGATCCCCTTGCCGAGTCTCTCCCCGACCCCCTCGAACTCGAAGAGAAGCACGAGGTCGAACTCTCCCGCCCGAACCCGCGGGGCGATCTCCTCAGGCTCTCCCTCGGCGAGGCTGAGCTCAACGCTTGGGTGCGAGGCTCGGAAGCCGGCGATCGCCTGCGGCATCAAGGTCGCACCTGCGGTGGGGAAGGACGCGGTGCGCAATCGACCACCGCGCCCCGCGGCGATCGCCTCAATCTCAGTCTCCGCCGTCTCCATGCTGGCGATGATGCCGTCGGCGTGCCGCGCCAGCGCCGCTCCGGCAGGGGTCGGGCGAACGCCGCCGCGGCTGCGCTCAATCAGCGAGGCGCCGACTTCAGCCTCCAGCGTGGCGATTGCCTGCGAGACGGCCGATTGGGAATAGGAGAGCGAGTCCGCTGCCATCGAGAAGGATCCCTGGCTGACTACTGCGCGGAACACCTGCAAGCGAGAGGAATTGAGCATAAGTAGAAGTGATTTTAAACATAGCTAATACCAGTTGCGCTAATGCTCGCCGGCTGCCACGATTCGCCCCTCGAACTTTTCGAATCAAGCTAAGGAGGCGCCTCATGGCTCTGAAGATCATCGTTTCCTATGACGACACCGATAACGATCGCGACGCCCTTGCCCTCGGCCGCCTGCTGGCTTATTCGGGCGCCGAGCTGTCGCTCGCCTACGTACGCCACGCCCAAGGCGGGGCACTGGAGGACAAAGAGGCTGAGGAGCTGCTCGCCCGTGGAGCCGCCTCCGTCGGCGCGCCGGACATGCCTCAGCATGTGGTGGTCAACGCCGGCACCAGCGTCGGCTTGGCCGAGCTCGCCGAGCGCGAGAACGCTGACGTGATCGTCTTCGGCTCCGAGTACCGCACCGCGCCGGGCACGGTCAAGCCTGGAATTCCAGCTCACAAACTGCTGCTCGGCGGTCCGGCGGCGATAGCGATTGCGCCCGCCGACCTGCACTCGCGCCCATCGGTCGGCGTCAATACGGTCGGCGTCATCGACGAGGGGGACGAGGCTGCCGGCGAGACCGCCGGCAGCCTCGCAGCGGCCTTGGGCGCCGAGGTCGGCGAGCATGACGGTGGCCGGCTCGTCGACCTGCTGGTGGTCGGATCGCGACCGGAGTCGCCGACCGGCAAGGTGACGCTCAGCGCCGCCAGCGATTACGTGGTCGAGACCGCGACACAGCCGGTGCTGGTGGTGCCCCGCGGGGTGGCGCTCAGCTTCGGTTCTGCTCGAGCCCAGACGGCCTGAAGACGACGATCACGGCCGCGACCGCGGGGTCGCGGCCGTCGATCCGCTCCCGTGCCTCGCGCCATTCGAGCGACTGCGCAGCGGCCTCCCCCAGACCTGCCAGAGCCTCATCGAGCGAGTCTGCCTCGATCGCGACCACGGGTGCCTGAGGCGCGCGGACTTCCTCCGCCTCCAGCATGCTGCGGGTGACGTCCTCGGCCGAGCGCAGCGCATTTGACCAGCCTTGGCCGAACGCGAGATCCGGGCCCTCCAGAGCCTTCCCCTCGAGAATCGTCAACTTGCTCTCCTGCGGGTCCCACTCCTGTTCGCCGAGCTCGAGGGTTTGCCCGGCGATCCACGCCCTGAGGATTTGCTCCAGCTCGGGGTCCCCGATGTTGAAGACCCGGGCGTGGTGAAGTGGCGAGCTGACCTCGACGTGGAAGGGCACCGAACAACCATATGCTCAGCCGCGATGGAGACGCCCCTGCCCGCTGCCGTCGTCTTCGACAACGACGGTCTCCTCCTCGACACGGAGTCGGTCTGGACCCGGGCCGAGCAGGATCTCTTCGAACGGCGGGGGATCGACTTCACGCCCGAGCACAAGCGTGAGCTGGTCGGGACCTCGGCCGAGATCGCGGGTGGGATCCTCGAGCGCCGCCTCGGCGAACCGGGCCGTGCGCTCGAGCTGATCGAGGAGCTGAACGAGCTGGTCGTCGCCGAGCTCGAGCATGGGGTGCAGGCAATGGTTGGGGCGAGCGAGCTGTTGCAGCAGCTCAAGCATCGCGGCACGCCGATCGGGCTCGTCTCCAACTCGCCGCTGGCCTTCGTGCGCCGCTCACTGGAGATCGTCGGCTTCGCCGATCGCTTCGACGTCGTGCTCAGCGCCCATGAAGTGGCGGCGCCAAAGCCGTCCCCGGACCCCTACATCGAGGCATGCCGGCGCCTCGGCGTCGAGGCTGGGCCCTCGGTGATCGCGCTGGAGGACTCGCCGACCGGTGTCGCCGCCGCTCGGGCAGCTGGGCTGACGGTCATTGGAGTGCCGTCCCTGGACGGAATCGAGCTCGCCGAGGCTGACGAGATAGCCGAGTCGCTGCTCGACGCGGTCGTCGCGAAACATCTAGCCCTTGGGCCGGGCTGAGTCGGGGCATCCTCGCCCGGACAAATGCCGGTCTAATGAGACCGCCATTTTGAGTATCCGCCCGTTCGAGGATGCCCCGACTCAGCTCTTCAGGACTCGGCGTCGACGGAGGACGCGCTCGCAGATAGCTTGGCTGTCACGGACCTGCTGAAGCTGCGCTGCGTTGAGGTCGCCCTGCAAGGCCGCGTTGGCGAGGTCGCCGATGTCGTGGCGCCGGCCCTCGATCGCCCCCATGTCCTCCTCGTGGCTGGAGTCCGAAAGCGCGCCGCGCAGCTCGGCAAGCAGCGCCTCGAGGCCGACCCGTAGCTGCAGCGCGGCCTCACGGTGGCGGCCGGCGTCGAGGTCAGCTCTAGCGCGCAGGAGCAGTGTCTCGCAGGCATCGAGGCGTTCGCGACCTCCCAGCACGGCGGCCAGGCGCTCCTGCGGACGCAGCTCCTCGGCTCGCTGCTGGCGCCGAGTCGCAGCGCCGGCCTCGGTATCGACCTTCTGTGCGGCGCTGAACTCGCCGTCGGCGACCTCTTCGCCGCTGCCATAGCCAAGCCGCACCGCAACCGCTTGTCGCGGGGTGAGGGCTTGTACGTGGGGGTCACCACTGGCGACGGCGTGGGCGTGGAGGGCCCGGTTGAGCAGGCCGAGGCCCTCGCCGACGAGGGCATCCACGATGCCCTCGTCGGCGAGGGCCTCCTGCAGCCAGCTGGACGCCTCCTCCTCGCCGTGCAACGGCTCCGACGCTCGCACAATCGTTGCCCGGGTCAGCGGCAGCGTCGCCGGCCGTGCGCCTGCCTCGGCCTCGCGCGAGCGCCGGCGCCGGCGGCGGCGGGGCGGCGCAGGCGCCCCCGACGTCGCGAGCACGAGCACGCGCTCGCTACCTCCGTCCCGCAAGACGTAGCGACCATCCGCGACGGCGAGCGTGCCGGCGAACTCAAACTGGACGAATCCGAAGAGGCGGGTCAAAGACCCAATTCTGCTCGAAACTCAGTCGCTGCCGGGCTGAGCGGCGTCGCCGTTCTTGCCCTGCTTGGCTTTGCCATCGGGTTCGGCAAATTGCGATGGCGTGGTCGGCACCTGTGGGTTGTCGATTTCGCCGAGTCGCTGCATCAGCCGGTTCCACTTGTCCGGCGAGAGCTCGCCAAGGCTCGTCGAGAGCCCGCTGGCGCCGCCGATGCTGGTCAGGAACGAGGCCATCTCACGGCCCCACTGGGTTTCGTCGCCCTCCTGGTATTCGCCGTGGCTGAGCGGCACACCGCTGGCGTCGGCGAAGCCCATCTCGATTGAGCCACCCGGCACGAAGGTGGCTATCTGGTCACCGGCCGAAACGTGCTGGCCGGCATGCACGGTGGCTGCCACTCCCTCGTAGACGAAGATGATCTGGCCGGCCCGCGAGCCGCTCAGCAGCTTGTAGAGAACGCCGCCCCCTTCCGGCCAACCCGGCGCGCCGGTGGCGAGGATTTCAGCGGCGCCGACCGCTGCGATCGGGCCAGTCCCGGTGAAGTCGACGCCCTGGTCGATGCGACCGGTGCTTGCCGAGAGGAAGGGGCTGACGTATTCGATTTCGAAGGCTGGGCTGTAGCCGATGTGGACGTGGTCGTAGTGGTCGGGCAGGGCGAAGCTCGTTTCACCGGGCAGGTCCTCGAGCGAGATCACCTGGTGGGGCTGCATCGTGCCCTGCAGGCGCAGCACCGTTTTGATCAGCGCGTCGGCGAGCGTCCCGGGGCCCTGGTGGCCGGTGACGGGAACGCCGTCGATCGTGGCGATGTCGACCGCATCGCCGGTGCTGTGCTCGGAGACGTAGCCCGAGGAGCTGTAGACGCTGTGGCCGCACTCCAGCGAGGTGATCGCCAGCTGGAAGCCTTTCGAGACGAGGTACTCGAGCCCCGCCAGGACTCTGCGGTCGATCTTGCCGGAGGCGACGTCTTCGCGCCCACAGTCGTAGATCGAGAGGTTCTTGTCATGCAGGACCCGCTGCTCCAGGGCATCCTTGGGCAGTAGCAGTACGCCGCTGACACTGAGGTTGTTGGCGAAGGCGCTCTTGCCGTTGGCCCGGTAGATCGCGGTGGCTTCCAGCAGCTTCCAGCCGTCGAGGATCGGCTTGGGGTCGATCCGGTGCGCTCCCGCACCGGCCGGCGCGATCGAGAAATTGATGTGCGGGTCGACACCGTCGGCGCCGCTGCCGATGCGGGCGATCACGGCCCCGCCGACAACCCTCGAGCCGACCTTGAGTGTTTGCCCAGAGCCAGTCGACTCAGCATCGGAGCCCTTCGCGTCCTCGGCCGCCCTGTCGGGCAGCGCGTACAGCCGCGGCCGCAGGTTCTCCGTATTGACGAGCGGCTGCTGCCCACCGTGAGAAGCAAGGATGCCGCCGCCCGAGTGGACGATCTCGCCCAGCTCGGCGTAGGTGTAGCGGTTGCCGTACGCGTCTTCGAGAACGATGAACTTGCCAAGCTTGGGTGAGTCGCCGAGCGCCCTGATCACACCGTCGTTGACCGCGACCACCGCCGCTCCCTGGTCGGCGAAGATGTTGATGCCGCGCCGGGTCGGAGATGAGGAGATCACTTCCGCCGCATCGCCGTAGGCGGCGTCGGCGCCAGGGGCCGAGCGCTTCAACGCTTCACGGGCAGAGAGGTCGTCGGCATAGCTGGCGTCGGCCGCAACCGGGAAGTGAGCGCCCTCTGTCAGCCCTGTCAGCGAGCCGACCAGGTCGGGGGGCAGCTTGCCGTAGGCGCGGGCGTAGCTCAGCACCTCCTGCACGTACCAGTCGGCGTGGTTGTAGGAGAAGATCGCTTTGTAGAGATCGCTCGAGCCGCCGCTCAGGTCGAGGTAGTGAGCCGCGGCACAGATCGCGTCGACCGGGTTGTAGGGGTCCTTCTGTCCGTCCCCGTTGGCATCGAGGCCGAAGGCTTTCCAGCTGGAGGGAAGGAACTGCATCCAGCCGATCGCACCGGCACTCGAAGGGCCCATGTTGGTCCCAAAGCCGCTCTCGATCTTGTTGATCGAGGCCAGGACCTCCCAGGGAATTCCGTACTCGGTCCCGCAGGCCTGGTAGATCGGCAGCAGGAAGGGCGGAATCTCGAAGGAGTCGATGATGAAGTTGGGAACCCCCAATGGGGCCGGACCGAAGGGTGCGATCGTCGTCGTCGGGTTGGCTTCTGTCGGCGTGCCGCCGGTCGAGTACTGCGAGCCGCCGCTGTCCGCTTTCGTGTGCAGCTGCACCCCGCCGGTGGCACTTGGTGCGCTGACGCCACCGCCGCTGTTGCCGCTGCCGCCACTCGTGTCGCCGAGGCTTTCGTTGTGATGGGCCTGGGCGTCGCCACCGGCGATCGTCGTGCCGGCCTCGAAGCCGCTGCCCTGGTCCGCCGGTGTCGCTGGCGCGGAGGGCGCTTCCACGGGGGTTGCTTCCTGGGCCGGTGCCGCCCCTGCCTCGCTTTCGTCGGTGGGCGAGACGCAGTCAGGATCTGCGCCGTCGATGAGACCGTCTTGGTCGTCGTCGAGTTCGTTTGAGCAGGCCGTCGGTTCGACAATGGTCGCCGGCGGGGTGGAGAGTGGGGCAACTGCTTCCAGGGATTCGGTGGTCGTGACGTTGTCGGCGCCGGCGAAGCCGACACCGAGCGCCGTGATGACGCCAAAGCTGGCCAAGGCCATGGTCAGTGCGAGCTTTTTTCTCATGCGACGGCGCCTCTATCCCCGCGGTCCCGGAATGTGCAGGCCATTTTCGCCTTCTCCCTGTGCAACAAGGCTTGCCCAAGCTACTGGCTTGCCCAAGGGGGCGCAACGACTCGTCCCCGCCCCCAACAAGCCCTTAATCAACGTTTGTTTCATGCCGACACGACGGCAGGATTTCAGGCGTGCCGGATGCGCCGGTTAAGCTGCTCTAGATGAGGCCGATTTACCGATGAACGCCGAGTACGACGATCCAGATGGCCTGAGGGCGCGCAGCGAGCAGGCGATCGGCGAGTTCGCCCAGGCGCTGCTCGATAGCCAGGTCCTCGAGAACGCCGTGTCGGCCGCCTTCGGCGCCCGCGAGAAGGCGGTCGAGGCGCAGCATGCGGCGATGAGCGCCCTGAACCTGCCCTCCGCCGGTGATCTGGAGCGGCTCGAGCGACGTTTGCGTTCGCTTTCCCAGCGCCTGGAAGAGATTGAGGACCAGGTCGATCGCGTCAGTCGCGATCTCGGCGAGATCCGTCGGTCACCGACCGCCCGAGGCGAAGACTAACCTTCGACCTTAGAGTGAGAGTGCGGCCGCCGTGGCCGCACCTGCGCGCTTCTCAGCCGGCTCCAGCCTGTCCTTCTCGAGGCTCCTCTCAAGGATGGGCATTTCCGCCACGATCAGCACCGCGGCGGCCGCGACTCCGAGCGACCGGGCGCCGGCGAGCAAGGGCGCGGTTTGCATGTCTGTCGCTTCGATCCCTGGCGGCGGTTCCTGCCTCCCCGGATGTCCGTCGACGCTGGAGACGGTTACCGGTCGACCCTGACCGGCAATCGCCACCAAAACTTTTTCGCTCAGCCCTTGGTCCGGGGCCACCGCCTCGCCGACCTTTGCTCCCAGAGAGGTGGAGCTGCCCCCTTCGGCGATTGCCTTGGTCACGACCAAGAGCTCACCGAGCTTGCAGTCAGCGAAGCCGGCGCAGGTCCCAACCCGCACGGCCCGGCGCAATCCCAGCTCGGCCAGGTCGGCGAGGACAAGCGCCGCGCTCGGGCCGCCGATCCCGGTTGCCTGGATGGTCAGCTCTTCGCCGCTCGGCGTTCGCCCCGTGTAGCCCCACAGCCCCCGCGCGTGGTTGCTCATCTTTGGCGCTTCCAGCAGCTCCTGGGCGAGCAGCAGGGCCCGGCCAGGATCACCGACGAGAACGGCGGCAGCGGCGATCGGCGCTGTGGGACGGAGGTGGGTGGGCACTGCGGCGGACCCTAGCCGCCCCCGGACGCGTGAGCATGGTGCGCGATACCCGCGTTTGACGGGCGCGGTCATGCGGAAAGGAACGGAGGCGGCACACGGCATTGCACCCGCGACGATGGAGGCGAAAGGGCTTCGCCCGCTGTCCGATGAACGGCACGGCCCGCCTGGCTGACCCCGGCTGGGTCTAGCCTCGGTCTCGGTGGCAGGCGATGAACGCATATCCCTCAGCGAGGCCTCGAGGCGTGCCGGAGTCTCGCCGAGCACGCTGAAGCGCTGGGCCAAGGAGAAAATCGTGCCGGTCCGGCGCGGCCGCTGGACCGCAGCGGCGGCGGCCCAGGCCCGGGTGGTGGCGAGGATGCGCGGGCGCGGCCACTCACTAGAGGATTTGAAGCGAGCCGGCCATGAGGGCCGCCTCGCCTTCGGCTTCAGCGAGGACCTCTTCCCGAAACCGCAAGAGCAGGTGACGGTGGCGCAGGTCGCCCGCGAAACCGGACTCGAGCCCGAGCTGGTCGAGCGCATCCTGGTCATCCTCGGCACTCCGCTCGAGCGCGAGCGACTGCTCGATCCCAATGACGTAGAGGCGCTGCGCCACTGTGCCCGGGCGCTTGCGGCCGGCTTCCCGCTTGTCGCCTTCCTGCAGTTGGTCCGTGTGTACGCCCAATCGCTACGGCGGATCGCCGATGCGGAGGTGCGGCTCTTTCACCTATACGTGCACGAGCCGTTGATCCGCGATGGTGTGCCGGAGCTGGAGATGGCCGAGGAGATGGGTGGGCTTGCCGGCGACATGCTGCCGCTCGCCTCGCCGCTGATCGACTACCTGCACACCCGCTACCTGCGTTTCTTCCTCGAGCAGGACGTGATCGGCCATATGGAGAGTGAGCTGGATGCCAGTGCCGATCTCGGCCAGGTACCCGTCACCCTCTGCTTCATCGACCTGACCGGGTTCACCCGCTACACCGAGGAGGAGGGTGACCTGGAGGCGCTCGACGTGGTCGAGAACTTCGTCGAAACGGTGGAGGGGACGCTGCCGCCGGAGGCGACGATCGTGAAGACGATCGGCGACGAGGTGATGGTCGTCTCCGCCGATGCCGCCTCGCTGACCGAGTGGGCAGTCGCTTTGCTTGCCCGTCTTCCCGAGCGCCCGCGGCCCCGTGTCGGCATCCATTGCGCCAACGCCGTCTACCGCGACGGCGACTACTTCGGCACCCACGTCAACCTCGCCCATCGGGTCGTCACTCGCGCCCAAGCGGGCGAGGTGCTGGTCACCGGCCAGGTCACCGCGGCGATCCGCCGGCGCGACGGCCTCGCCTTCGAGCCGATCGGCGAGGTGAACCTCAAGGGCTTCCCCGTGCCGACACCGCTCTTCCTGGTCCGCGCCGCTTAAGCGCATCCGACATTCACCACACTGGAGTGGGGTGAATATCGGATGCGGACGCGCCTATAGTCGATTCCATGGATCGCCGAGCTGGAGCGGGTTCGGACGGGACGACCGAGGAGCTACTCGGGCGGCTGCGCGGAGACGGGCTCTTGCCGGCAGGTACGACGGTCGTCGCGATGCTCTCCGGCGGCCGCGATTCGGTATGCCTGCTCGACCTTGCGGTGCGCCTGCTCGGTGCGGACGCGGTAACGGCGCTGCACGTCAACTACGGCTTGCGCGACGATTCCGACGAGGACGAGGCGCATTGCGCACAGCTTTGCGGACGGCTCGGCGTGGCCCTCGAGATTGAGCGGCCGCGCAGGCCAGAGGGCCCCGGCAACTTGCAGGCCTGGGCCCGGGACACCCGCTACTCGGCAGCGGCGCATCTGGCGCTGCCCCAGGAGGCCCTGATCGCGACCGGACATACGGCGGACGACCAGGTCGAGACGATCCTCTACCGCCTTGCCTCCTCGCCCAGCCGCCGTGCCCTACTCGGAATGCGACGGCGTGACGGCAGCCTCGTGCGGCCGCTGCTCGGCGTCACTCGCGTGCAGACCACCGCCTACTGCGAAGAGCAGGGGCTCGAGTGGCGCGACGACCCGACCAATGCGGAGCTTGGCTACGCGCGTAACCGTGTCCGGCACGGGCTCGCCGCGGCGCTTGCGGAGGTTCACCCTGCCGCGGCCCGCAACGTCCTGCGGACCGCAGAGCTGCTGCGCGATGAGGCCGAGGTGCTCGACGCGCTGGTTGACGCTGAGCTCGAAGGCGCCAACGGTTGTGCCCGCGGCACGATCGAGCTTCAGCGGCTGGCCGAGCTGCCGGGAGCCCTACGTCGCCTGGTCATCCAGCGGCTCGCCGATCGGGCCGCGGGGCGGCCTGTGCCAGGCGCCGCCAACCATGCCGACGAGGTGACTGCCCTGCGGCGCACCGGCACCGCGATGCTCGACCTCGGTGGCGGCACGCGCGCGGTCGTCGAAGGCGGTCTGCTCCACGCTGAGCGCTGAACGTCCCCGACGGACCTAAAAGCGATCTATCTCTCTACTTTTAGGCCCGTCGGCCCGGTCGTATCTAGACTGCGCCTCGATGACCGACTCCGCGATTGGCGAGATCCTCGTTTCGAGCGAGGATCTGCAGAAGCGCGTCGCCGAGCTGGGTCGGCAGATCAGCGAGGAGTACGAGGGCCGCGACCTCTTCATGGTCGGCGTGCTGAAGGGCGCTGTGCTCTTCCTCGCCGACCTGATGCGCAACATCAGCCTCCCTTGCGAGGTCGACTTCATGGCCGTATCCAGCTATGGCTCGCAGACCGACTCCTCGGGCGTGGTGCGGATCATGAAGGACCTCGACGCCCCGATCGAAGCGCGCCATGTGCTGATCATCGAGGACATCATCGATTCCGGCCTGACCCTGCAGTACCTGATGCGCAACCTGAAGGCGCGAAATCCGGCCTCGCTCGAGGTCTGCGCACTGCTGACCAAGCCCGAGCGCCTGCGCGTCGATCTCTCGCCCCGCTACGTCGGCTTCGAGATCCCCGACCGCTTCGCGATCGGCTACGGCCTCGACCATGCTCAGCGCTATCGCAATCTCTCCTACGTAGCTGCTCTCGACGCCTAGCGGCCCAAACTGCCCTGGTACGCTGATTTTCCCTGTGAGGCGGTTTTTCAAGAGCGCGGCTTTTCCGATCCTGCTGGTGGTGATCCTTGCTTTCGTCGCCCAGCGCTGGATCGGTCATTCCTCGAGCACTGAGTCGCCGTCCTACAACCAGCTGGTCAACCCGACAACGGGCCTGATCGCCAAAGGCAAGATCGAAGAAATCTCGATCAACACCAAGGACAACACCCTCGACGTCAAGCGGACCAACGGCGAAAGCTTCTCGACCGGATACCCGCCCAACACCGAGCAATCCCTGCTCGACCAGCTAGAGAAAGCGGAAGTCGAAACCAAGGTCCACGGCTCC